>NZ_DATMVN010000202.1:0-2514 GCF_035563135.1 Streptomyces sp. | reverse complement strand
GGATGAGGGTGTCGTACGCCTCTGCCAGGATCTCGTTGAAGGCGCTGGCCCGCGCGTTGCCGAGGGCTTCCTCCTCGCGGATAGGTCCGAACTCCTGCCAGTACTGCCGCACGTGCGCGTACGTCATCAGCCGCGTGGCGTAGACGCGCAGCCGGTCCTTGGTGACGAGGGCCAGCCGGTACCTCAAGCTGAGCGAACAAAGCTGCTGGTTGGCGTTCAGCAGCTTCACGTACTCCTCCACGGACATGTGCGCCGGCTTCCACGGTGCCGCGAGGTCGGGGTGGGTGGTCAGGAGGGACACCCACCTCTCCTGCACGCCGGAGAGGACCATTTCCTTGTGCTGCTTGTGGTGCCGCTCCCTCTGCATGAGGTGGGCTGCGGTGACGGCCGTGAGAGCGAGAAGGGCGTGCGAGGTCTTCATCGGGCGGTGCCTTTCGGTGTGGTGTGCTGTGGGTCCTGGCGCGACGCTTTGCTGAGCGCGGTTCGGCATCGGAGTCCGGCGGCGGGGGTGAACTGCGATTCCCCTGCGGGAGCCGGCGTCACGTCGCGCCGGCCAGCTCGCTGGTCGGCGCGTCGACGGGTATCCCGGCGGCAGCGCCGGGGCAGGGCGCGCTCGCCCTGCGCCTGCGCAGGACCTCCACGGACACTGCGGCGGGAGGGAGCCCTACGGTCGTGCGGCGCTCGTCGAGCGCGGATGGGTCGGACACGGGCAGTCGTACGGGGCCGTTGGGCCCGGGGCGGTACTGGGTGCCGTACTGCTGCCGGGCTCCCGAGTTGATCAGGCACCGGTCGTGCAGGGAGACCCAATGGGTTCTGTGTGCCTCACCCACGAGCACGGCCTGGTGCATCAGCCGGGCGGCCTGCCGCTGGAAGGGGAGGACGCTGTCCGCGCGCAGAGCGATCAGCCATGCGGCCCTCGCACCGTCCTCACCGACCAGGCTCCACCCGGGCCAGCCGTGGTCAGCGATGATCCGCCGCAGCAAACCGGTGTTGGCCTGATCGGCCAGAGCGCCCCGATGGGCCTCTTCGGCAGAGACCCGCCCGCGCGTCAGGTACCACCAGTGCTCACTGGCTGTGGCCGCGCGGTCGATCAGTTCCTGGGCAAGGTCTGGGCGGTGCGGTCGGGTCACCATGGTGCTCCGCTTTGTGTCAGTGCGGTGGCCGACGTTCACGTGGCATCACCGAGGAGGACGAGGACTTCACGGACCGCAGCACCCAGGCAGGCCGTGCGCCAGCACTGGTCGAGGCGGTCCGGCGGGACGGTGGCGAGCGCGGTGACCGCGGTTCTCCGCAGCACGGCGTACACGTATGGGTCGTTCGGGTAGCGGGTCGCGGCCATCGGGAGCAGGTGCTCGGCGGCAGCAGCCAGCGCCCGGCGCATGCGGTGCAGGGCCTGGGGGTCCGGAGCGCGGCGGCCATGCCACTGGGTGCGGGCCCGGCGGCACATGTCCCCGATAGCGGTGTGGCTGAGGTTCGTGTCGGGCAGTGCCAGCGTCGCCAGCCGGGAGATCAGGCTCTCCATATCGGGAGCAGGTACGACAGGGAAAGGCAGCTTGGCCCGTAGGCACGCACGCCCTCCGCGAGAGGGAGAGGTGACCCCTTCTTCGTGCAGCAAGTGAATAGCCCGGGTGACGTCATGCGGCCGGGCCACCAGCATGAGGGTCAACGCCGGCCGCGTGGGCAGGTGGTGAGACGGCTGGTAGACGCCTGCCTGGATCAGCACACGCAGCCAGGCAGCGATCTGCGCGGGCCGGTCGACGGCGACGCTACGGCCTGCGATACGGATGCGGCCGGCAGGGGTGAGGGTGAGCAGTCCTTCGGCCTCCAGGTCGCGGGCCGCGAGACGTACGCGTTCGAGCTGCGGCGCCGGGCCCTCCACTTCGGCAGCTATCCGGCCGATGCCCAGCAAACTGCCCGGGGGGTAGGTGCCAGTGGCGATCAGTTCGCGCATCCGCTCGGTGATCTCCCGGACGCCGGGGCCTCTCTCGGCGGCTGCCAGCAGCGCGCTGAACAGCCACACCGCGTTGTGGAGCAGCGTTCCGACGTCCGGACCATCGCCCGCCCCGGCGGGAGGCGGCTGCACTCCTGCGATGATCTCTTGCCAGCGGGCCTGGTCGGAAGGCGAGCCTTCCGCCTCGCTGAGCCTGGCCTTGGCCAGAGCCAGCCACGGCAGGACGAGTTGGCGGATCATCTCGCGGTTCTCCGCCCTGTCGGTGCGGACGTTGACGGATTCCGTCGCCCTCTGGAAATCGTCAAGGGCCTCGCGGAGCTGCCGGTACGTCGGCTGAACCAGCCCGGCGTTCTCCGTGTCAGGAGTGGACTCGATCGTGAGGGGCGTGGTTGTCATTTTTGCAACTCCTCGACGGGTGCCATCAGGCCGTGCATGAGGGGTGCCGGCCGCCGTCAACGCACTCGGTTCGGGAACGCGATGGTGAGCGTCCCGAGGAGGGCGAGGGTGAGTCGGCGGGGGCTCTGCCCTGCGCTGGGGCGCTTCGGCTCCTCAGGGAGGGAGGG
>NZ_DATMVN010000201.1:0-3714 GCF_035563135.1 Streptomyces sp. | reverse complement strand
CCGCCCGCGCCCGTGTCCCCGCCCGCGCCCGTGTCCGCAGGGGAGGCGGGCACCCCCGGCCGCGCCACCGGACGGATTCCCGCCTACCCCGCCGCCGAGCGGGCCGTCCGCGCACTCGCCGAGGCGGTGAAGTACGCCCAGTGGCGGCGCCAGGCGGCCTCCCCCGGCAAGGTGCCCGAATTCCTGGACGACACCATCGACGAGCACGGGACCGCCGCGCTGATCGGGACGCTGCTCGGCCCGGGCCCCGACCCGCGCGCCCGCCCGCTCACCCATGACGAGGCCCGGGACCTGCTCGCCCGCTACGGCATCGACGTACGGCCGGCGCTCCCCGCCCCCGGTCCGGAGGCCGCCGTCGCCGCTGCCACGGAGCTCGGCTACCCGGTCGCCCTCAAGACCACCGCCCCCCACCTCCGGCACCGCGCCGACCTCGGTGGTGTCCGGCTCGATCTCGCCGACGAGAGTGCCCTGCGCCGGTCGTACGACGAACTGACCGAACTGCTCGGCACGCCCGCCGAACTCCGGCCCGTCGTCCAGGCCATGGCGCCCAGGGGAGTGGACACCGTCGTCAGGGCGTCCATCGACGCGGCCGCCGGCGCCGTCCTCTCCTTCGGCCTGGCCGGCGCGCCCTCGGAGCTGCTGGGTGACACGGCCCACCGCCTCGTGCCCGCCACCGACCGCGACGCGGCGGAGCTGATCCGCTCCATCAAGGCGGCCCCGGTGCTGTTCGGCTGGCGCGGCTCCGCACCGGCCGACACCGCAGCGCTCGAAGAGCTCCTCCTGCGGGTGTCCCGGCTGGTCGACGACCACCCCGAGGTGGTCTCCGTCACCCTGGAACCCGTCGTGGTGGCCACGCACGGCCTGACGGTGCTCGGAGCGAGCGTCCGGCTGGCCCCTCCGCCCACCCGCAGTGATCTCGGTCCCCGGCGACTCCCCGCCTACTGACCGCCCGCGGACCCGCGCACGGCGTCCCCGGCAGCCACCGGCCCCCCGTAGGATGGTCCTCATGGCAAAGACCGGTACGACGACCCAGGGGCTGCGCGCGGCGATCGAGCGCAGCGGCTACTACCCGGCCCTCGTGGCCGAGGCGGTGGAGGCCGCCGTCGGCGGGGAGCCGGTCGCCTCGTACCTGGTGCACCAGGAGACCACCTTCGACTCCAACGAGGTCCGCCGCCATGTCACGGTCCTCGTCCTGACGGACACCCGCTTCATCGTCAGCCACACCGACGAGCAGGCCGCCGACACCAGCTCCCCGACGCCCTACGCCACGACGTCGACCGAGTCGGTCAAGCTCGACCGGATCTCGTCCGTCGTGGTCAGCCGTGTGGTCGCCGACCCCGAGAAGTACGTGCCCGGCACACTGCCCCGCGAGGTCGTCCTGACCATCGGCTGGGGTGCCGTCTCCCGCATCGATCTCGAACCGGCGGCCTGCGGCGACCCCAACTGCGAGGCCGACCACGGCTACACCGGCAGTTCCACCGCCGACGACCTGAGCCTGCGTGTCAGCGAGGCCGGGGACGGCCCCGACACGGTGCGCCAGACCCTCGCCTTCGCCCAGGCCCTCTCCGAGGCCACGGCCGTGACCTCGGCGACTTCCCGCTGATGGTCCGGCCCGCCTGGCAGGACCCCGTCCTGCTCGCTCCCGGGACCGCGCCCGTACCGGAGTACGGCACCGGCTCGCTCGCCGATCTGCTGCCGACCCTCGTCGCCGGCCAGGGAGTGCCCGGCTTCGAGGCGAGGATTGCGGAGCTCAGCCCCGCCGACCGCAACTGCGTCTTCCTGATCGACGGACTCGGCTGGGAGCAGATCAAGGCCCACGCGGACGAGGCGCCCTTCCTGCACTCGCTGCTCCCCACCTCCCGCGGCGGCACCGGCCGGCCGGTCACATCGGGTTTCCCGTCCACCACGGCGACCTCCCTCGCCTCGGTCGGCACGGGACTGGCCCCGGGCGAGCACGGGCTTCCCGGGTACACGGTGCGCAACCCGGACACGGGTGCGCTGATGAACCAGCTCCGCTGGAAGCCGTGGACCGCCCTCAAGGCCTGGCAGCCGTACCCCACCGTCTTCGAGCTCGCCCACGCCGCCGGCGTACGCACGGCCCAGGTGTCCGCCCCGGACTTCGAGCAGACCCCCCTGACCAAGGTCGCGCTCAGCGGCGGTTCCTTCCTGGGCCGGCTCACCGGCGAGGACCGGATGGACCTCGCCGCCGAGCGGCTCGCCGCCGGCGACAGGTCCCTCGTCTACACGTACTACAGCGAGGTCGACGGCCAGGGACACCGCTTCGGCACCGACTCCGATGCCTGGCGGGGCCAGCTGATGTACGTCGACGGGCTGGCCCGGCGCCTCGCCGAGCAGCTGCCGCCGCGCTCCGCGCTGTACATCACCGCCGACCACGGCATGATCGACATCCCGTTCGACGAGCAGTCCCGGATCGACTTCGACGAGGACTGGGAACTGAGCGCCGGAGTCGCCCTGCTGGGCGGCGAGGGCCGCGCCCGCCATGTGTACGCGGTCCCCGGAGCCCAGGCGGACGTGCTGGCCGTCTGGCGCGAGGTGCTCGGCGAGCAGTTCTGGGTGGCGAGCCGTGACGAGGCCGTCGCGGCGGGCTGGTTCGGCCCGCACATCGACGAGCGGGTGTACGGCAGGATCGGCGACGTGGTGGCGGCCGCTCACGACGACGTGGTGATCACCGCGTCGGTCAAGGAGCCCCACGAGTCCGTGATGGTGGGCATGCACGGATCGCTGACCCCCGCGGAACAGCTGGTGCCGCTCCTCGAAGTACGCTCGTAGCCCTCATTCCGTCCCCACCGCACCGCACCTCGAAAGGCGCTCGACTTCTCATGCCCGAGCTTGTGTTCTTCTCCGGAACGATGGACTGCGGAAAGAGCACCCTGGCCCTCCAGATCGGCCACAACAGGTCGGCCCGCGGTCTGCGGGGAGTGATCTTCACCCGGGACGACCGGGCGGGGGAGGGGAAGCTGTCGTCGCGGCTCGGCCTGGTGACGGAAGCGGTCGAGGCCGCCCCGGGGATGGATCTGTACGGCTACCTCGTGAGCCGGATGTCGGAGGGCGAGAGGGTCGACCACGTGATCGTGGACGAGGCCCAGTTCCTCGCTCCCGAGCAGATCGACCAGCTGGCCAGGGTCGTCGACGAACTGGGCCTCGATGTGTTCGCCTTCGGTATCACCACGGACTTCCGGACCAAGCTCTTCCCCGGCTCGCAGCGGCTGATCGAGCTCGCGGACCGGATAGAGACGCTCCAGGTCGAGGCCATGTGCTGGTGCGGCGCCCGCGCGACGCACAACGCGCGGACGGTGGGCGGGGTGATGGTGGTCGAGGGGGAGCAGGTCGTCGTCGGCGATGTCGACCGCCCGGCCGCGGACGTCGGCTACGAGGTCCTCTGCCGCCGCCACCACCGCCGCCGAATGACGAGCGCCGCAGCCCATGCGGGTGCGCTGTCGCCGGACGTGCTGCCGGTCGGCCACGGCTGACGGCTGTCCCCCGGCGCGGCGCGTTCGCGCAGGGAGCCCGTGGGCCGGCGGGCCCGTGGTCCTGGCCGGGCGGGTGGACCGAGGTGCTGCCGGTGAGGAACTGCTCCCGGTCGTCGCGCACACGCAGCCGGCCGGCGACGGTCCGGGTGAACGGGTGGTCGCCGGGGCCGAGTTCCTCCCACGCCGCCGACACGGCGCCCAGGAACGCGGAACGGCCCGCACC
>NZ_DATMVN010000200.1:0-9049 GCF_035563135.1 Streptomyces sp. | reverse complement strand
TGGGAGGCATGACCGGCGCCCGGGAGGTCGTTCCGGAGCTGGAGCGCTGCCTGCAGATCGTCGGCGACCAGGTGCTGCTGCACGTGCCCGGAGTCTCCCGCCGGCTCCGGCTGCCCACCCGCTGGCCCTGGACCGAACTGGTCGCACGCAACGCAGAGGCGGTCCTGCTTCTGGGACTGGATCCGCTGCCGCAGACCGCCGACGCCGCGCGGATCGACGCCTACCTGGATGCCACGCTCGCCACCGACCGGCTGCTCTTCGGCCGAGCCCGAACCCGCTGAACCTGTCAGCTCGACCGCCCGGACGCAAGCACCCGGCCGGGGCGACGCAGCGGGCGAATACTCCAGGCCAGACCTCCTACGCGGAGCAGCGCCAGCCCACCTTCCGACCGCTCGACAACCCGCGGCGCCGACCCGGCAGTCCTCGTCGCCTCACAACCGGAACCCGTCCGGCAGGCTCACCCGCTCATGGGCCAGCCTGCGCACCTGCGCACGAGCGCCCGCCGGAGGAGTGCGACCCTCCCAGTACGGATTCGCGCCCACGCGCGCGGACAGCGTGACCAGCCGGCGCCGCAGCGCGTCATGCCTTCTGGCGCACGGAATGGGCAGCGATGACACCGTGGATCGCCTTCACCGACGGGGTGTCGTAGAGACCCCTGCGATCCGGCGACCGACTCAGCCCGAACCGAGTCCGCCGCGCGACTCCGGGTGCGCAGAACCACGACAGGTCGAACTGCCACCCCAGCCCGTCGTCCCCCGCACGGCTCACGCGGACGTTCAGAGTGAACCCGTCCTCGTACGGGGTCCATGCCTGTGCGGCAGCCCAGCCGTGGTCCTCGGCATGGGAGAGCAGGTTGGCTGCTGCCTTCGGCAGGGCGTATCCGCGGGGAGGGGCGAACACGACCCCGGCTTCGAGGAGCCGCTGAGTCCTGTCACGGACCTCACGCTCGGCCGGGGTCAGCACGTTGTCACGCGCCAGGGCGGAGGCCAGGGTGACGGCCCGCCCGCTGTAACGGCAGGTGGAGCCGGTGCCGTACGCATCCCGGATGACAGCACGACGCTTACCGTCCAAGGTCCACTCGGCCTTCGGCTCGTGAGCGCCCAGGACGCCATCACGGACGTCCACTCTGGCTGCGCTGCCGCACGGGCACAGTGCAAGAACGCAACGCTGGAGATCGGACCACACGTTGGGCAGGAGGATGGCCGTCTCGTGCTTCGGCTCAGTGGCCAGGCGCTCCAGTGTGGTCGTCATGCTGCTCTCCTAGAACTTCGGATTCCGGCTAGGAGGCAGAGTGAACGGGATCCGGGGGCCAGAGGCTCGTACGGGCGAGAACCGGCGGCCGTGATGCCCGAGACCGGCAGGTGCCCAGTCGGACAGCAGTGGACGGCATACGCCGAGCGTGATGCCCGAGCGGATCAAACTCGGCGGCGCGCCACCGGTGGGAATCCGCCGACAGAACACACAGCCCCTCAAGGGCGTACGACTCAGGCCCATCCCTCCGAGCCGTACGCGCGACGACGCCAGCCACCGCGCGTCGGGTAGAGGGCGGGCAAAGGGAGATGTCCGGATCGGGGCCTAGCTTTCCAGCGTCCCAACCACCGACGGTCCAGGAAGCACCTTCATGACGACACAGCCCTACGGCTCTTCCGGCCCCACCCCCGCCGCTGGCGGCGCGTACGGCTCACCCAGCCACGCCCCGACCGCGTACGCGTCCTACGCCCCGGGCCACCCACATGTCGGGGCAGTGCATGGCGGGCCGCCAGCAGGCCCGCTGCTCGCCAACATCGGAGCCCGGCTCGGCGCCCGGCTTCTGGACCTCGTGATCTGGTACGTCGCCTACTTCGTGACGGCGATCCCGCTGATGATCTGGATCGATTCCGGCGCCGGCGCCGCCGGACAGACCGTGCTGGTGGCCTGGCTGCTCACCACCTACGTCCTGTACTTCCCCTTCAGCGTCTGCCGGTTCGGTTCCACCATCGGGAAGAGGATCTGCAAGATCCGCATCGTGCGGAGCCAGTCAGCCCTACCGCTCGGCTTCTGGCGGGCGATGGGACGGGAGACCTTCTTCTTCGCCGCCGCGGTGATTCCGGTCCTCGGCCTTCTCAACCCGCTCTGGTGCTGCTGGGACAAGCCGTACCAGCAGTGCCTGCACGACAAGGTCGCCGACACGATGGTGATCACCCGGTAGGGCGCCTCCAGGCGTAGGCGCTGACCTGCCGCCGCAAGGCGGTGTCCCACCAACTCGACAGCGACGCCCCCACCGTGGATCTCCACGGTGGGGGCGTCGCTGCTATGGATGGGCTTCCAGGTCTTCGCCGGTCGCCGCTACTCCGCGCTCGCGGGATCGACGGCGGCTTCCGGAGGAAGGTGCGCCCACCAGATCTTGGCCGAGAGCCTGATGGTCGCATGCGTCGTGTCGGAGGCCGGGTCCCACAGAGCGTAGATGCCGTCATCGGTGTACGTGACGGTGACGGGCGTGGCCTGGGTCGGTCCGGTCGAGCGGGCGCCGCCCTTGCCACCGAACAGGATGCGGGTCGTGTGGCTGCTGGCCTTCACGCCCGGAACGAAGCGGAGCTCGGTCATGGACCACTTGCCGGCCTCCGGCTCCGGGGTCTGCTCGATGACGCCTGCGTCGGAGAAGAGCGTGGTCCAGGTGGTGCGCTCGCTCGCGTCGGTGCCCTTCGCGCCGATGAACAGGCGAAGGCCCTTGGCCGGGAAGCCGTTGCGCCGGGCGTCAACGAGCTGCGGTTCGGCGAGGAGGTAGCCCGTGCGAGTGACCTGATGACCGCGAGTGTCAGCACCCGTGGCCGTCACGTGGTCGCCGACCGAGAAACCGTCGAGCATCCTCTTGAGTTTTTCCGTCATACGCGCGTTCCTTCGTCTGGGAGTCGAGGTGAGTTCCGACGGGGCGAGGCCGCCGATTGGCGGCCGCCGACGTCGCGCCGCCCGGTGCTGCTAGGGCGGCGAAGTGGAGCCGATGCTTGTCGAGTCCGCGCCCGGCTCGCAGTCGTGGCGAATCTGCCTTCGCTGCGCCCGGGGGCAGACCACGACCGGCCCGAGGTGTTTCGCAGGGAGTCGGCCATTTCTGTACGCCAATGACCACGGCCGCAGCACCCGACGAGACCGGCTGGAGAGCCGCGTGGCGGTGCTGGCGGACAGCATGTGAGTGGACCGGTGCGCTCGCGGAGGGTGCGAGCCGCCTCCCCCCGGCCGGGCGGGTGCGGTTGGAGGCGTGGGCGGCCCTTGACTCACCCCGCCTTCGGGTTCAGACGTGGATGACCGTGGGCGCGGCGGGCAGCTCGGGGCGCTGGGGAGAGATCATTCGGGGCATCACGCGGCCTTCGAGGACCGGTTGCGCGTTGACCAGGGCGAGGATCTCCAGGAGCAGCTCTGCTGGCACGTTCGTCAGCTTCAGGACCTCTGCCGACGAGGCGTCATCAGCCAGCCGTACAGAGCCGGAGCAGTGGGCTCGGGGCGCCGAGACTCCATCTGGCCGATGCTGAGCCGCTGACCAATGCGACTGCTTGCGGGCGTCGACAGCATGCGGCTGCTCGTACGGGGCGGCCCGCAGCGCTGGCAGTACGTCCTGCATACGTCGGTTGAGCCTCTGCCGGCTCCGTGTTT
This sequence comes from Streptomyces sp., assembly GCF_035563135.1. GTDB lineage: Bacteria > Actinomycetota > Actinomycetes > Streptomycetales > Streptomycetaceae > Streptomyces. Next base: position 5,425 of record NZ_DATMVN010000200.1, on the reverse strand, counting down.
CCTCCTGGACCCTTTGCTGCATCGCACGGGCAGCCCCGAAGGTGCTCAGGTAGTCGGGCAGCAGACGCCTGATGATCTGACGGGCCTTGCTTTCGGCCGAGGTGTCGATCCCCACGGTCACGGGCTCGGCTCGCCATCCGCAGTACTCGGATGGGTAGCCGCCGCGCACCGTGAGCCGCCTACCCGCCGCGCCCTTGCGGTAGCTGCCCTCATGCGTGAGCGACAAGCTCATCCCGCTGGGGTGCGTCAGGAGGACGCTCACGAAGTTCACGGGGGCGACCTGGTGACGCCAGCCTCCGCCCTCGACCTGCCGGTCGTTGAACTCGGCAGCGAGTGTCCGGCCGATCCGATGGGCCAACTCCTGCCGTTCCCGGCGTTCGGCGTCGAGCCGTTCGGAGCGAGCCTGCGGCGTCCAGGAACGGGCCATCTCCGGGGGCGTCCCCTGCTGTTCACCCACAGCGGTCACAGGGAGCCCCCCTCCACGTCGGCAAGGCTACGAGTGGCCGAGTCGTAGATCGCCCCGTGGAACGGCTTCTGCGCGAGGCGGTCAAATCGGGCCGGGTCGAACGAGGCAAACTGAAAATCCACCCCGTGGGACGTCAGAAGCCGGGCGAACTCCAGGTCGGTGCTCTCCGGGTAGACCCGCTTGTCAGGCACCAGATCGGCCGCCTGCCAGTGGAAATGCCTCTCATAACGCACCACGACGCGGGTGACGTGGTTGTACACCAGGACGTGCAGGTAGGCACCACGCACGTACACATGCCAAGTGTCCCGGTCACAGGTGTAGCCGAGCAGGAGGGTGCGCTCCGGACCAGGGATGTCCTGGGTATCCACCGCGCGCAGCTGCTCGGCTTCGCCACGCAGACGGTCGAGTTCGGCAAGGTTCATGACAGCTCCAATGGCGTTGGGGGAGCGCCACTGAACCGTCTGGGCCCGACGCTGTCGTCTGCCCGCGAATCCGTCAGTCCGATCTGATGTTCCGTCCCACCTTCCGTGAGAGGCAGCCCCCGCCCATCAGTGCCTGTTCATGGACACCTGAGGAACCTCATTCGGGTTGGGACACAACCGCAAGGGGCTTGGAGACGAGAAGCCTGGGCCGATTGGTCGTACGGTCAATTACCGTCCAGCCGTGTTCGCGCAGGAGGTCGGCATAGGCGGCGACGAGGACGTACTCCTCAGCTGCGACGCCTTCGAAAGAGAGCGCATTAGCGGAACTCGGGAACGGGGTGCGGTGGCTGACGCGTGCCTGAGCGGAACCTGGCGCGCCTGGTGAGCACAGGAATCCGGCCGTGACGACGGCGCCGGTCGCGTCGAACTTCGCCCTGGGGTGGTGTGCCAGGAGAAGCGTGGTCACGGCCGTGGTTACAGGGTCGGCTGGTTGCAGGGTGTCCATCTTGTGCCTTCCATCGTCTTCGGCCGGGGCGACAGCTTCTTTCCGAGATATGGCCCCCTCATGGCCTCGAGGACGTGCTCGTCACGAAGACGCTGCGGATGCCCTCAATCGCCTCGTACAGCCGGTCTGCAGCCGCACTGCCAGGAGCGCCGAGGTCCTCCCGGGCGGCGTCGAGCAGGACGGCCAGGTGATGGCCGCGGATCCGGCCGCTGGCACTGCGCCTGGCCTGGCCGAGCGCGGCGTGGAGCTGCTGGCGGTAGGCGCCCGGCTGGATCTGGGCGAGCCGGCCGCGCCGCAGGTCGACCCGTCCGGCCGCGCCGTAGAGGTCGCTGCGGAGCCCCGCCGGGATGCGCAGGTAGGCCTCGTCGTCCAGCTCGGGCAGCGGCACCCAGGCATCCTCCGCCGCGATCACGGCCCGGGCAGCGGCGTCTCGGCTGGCGTGAGCTGGGCCGCGTCCGAGAGCGCGCCGCCGGTGCTCGGCCGTCCACCGGACAGTGTCGTTCTTGCGGCGGCGGACGGGAGCGACGGCGCCGACCTCAGTGCCGTCGGCCAGCACCCGGTAGCCGCCCAGGTAGGCGGGATCGGGTTCCAGCCGCCAGGCGCGGCCACCGATCGTGCCCAGGTCCACCGGACCGGTCTCCTGCTGAGCTGTGGCCGGGGCCAAGTCCTGAAGTGCACGAAGCAGTTGCCGGGCTTCCTTGCTGCGGCCGAGTTCCGAGGCATCGAGGGCAGTGAGCTGCCGGAGGTCGTCTTCGCCGGGCACCCGCAGCGCGGTGCGCAGGGCGGCTTCCCGGACAGCCTGCGGGAGCCGGGCCAGCTTGCCGGCGCGCTCCGATGCGATGGCCAGTGGGATCACGGCGGCGACCAGAGCGTTCTGGTCCGGCTCGGTCAGTGCGGCGAAGGCGGCAGCCACTGCGGCCGCCGAGCCGGAGGCTGGGGCCCGGCGCAGCCCGTCTCGGACGACCGCGCCCGCGGCCTGCTCGCGGTTGGCGAAGTGCTTCTGGCCGTGGGGCGGCTGCAGCGGCATGGCGTGGCTGGTCCGGGCAGACCAGCCCAGGAGCGAGGTGCCGTGCAGGGAGTGTTCGGGCTGGATGCTGCCCGCGATCTCACCGTCGCGCAGCACCCGCCAGCGACTGTGATCGTCTTCGTAGCGCACCAGCGTCCACCCTGCCCCGCCGTGCACGCCCAGGTCCTCGATGGCGACAGGAGCCCTGGGTTCGTCCTGTGCGGCGTCGGCGTCCCCGTCGCTGTCGGCCGGGTCCGGACCGGGTGTGTGGTTGTCGTCGTGTCCGGCGGTCGTGTCCGGGACGGGGGCCTTCCGGGCGGTGTTGAGCTCCGCTTGCAGGGCGGCCAGCTCCCGGCGGTGCCGCTCGCGTTCCTCCTCCAGCAGGCTGTTCAGTCGACCGTTCTCGGTCTTGAGTTCTTCGCGGTGGGTCTGGAGTTCGTCAAGACGGGCGGCCAGGCCGGTCTTCTCGCTTTGGGCGGCGGCGAGGTCGGCGGCCGTACGCCGATGCGTCTCCTCAAGCCGGGTGTGCTGGCCGGACAACTCCTCCAGGCGGTGGCGCTGCGTCTCGGCTTCGCCCTGGAGCCGGCCGTGGGCGGCGAGGAGCTGGCGGTGCTCGCCGGTGAGGGCGGTGTGGACCTGCTCCAGTTCCTCGTGCTGCGTCTTCAGCAGGTTGTGCGCGCCGCTGAGCTGCTGGTGGGTGTCGCGCAGCTCGCGATGCGCCTCGGAGAGCTTGTCGAGCGCGGCGCGGTCCGCGGTGGCGCGTCTGTCGGCGTCGGCGGCTTCGCCCAGCGCGCAGGCCGCCTCCAGCAGGGCTGCCTGCCGCTCGGTGCGGGCGTGCTCGGCGGCCTGCTCGCTGCGGGAGGCCTCCGCGCGGGCCGCTTCGGCATCGCCCACGGCCTCCTCGCGCCGCTGTTCGGCCTGGCGGACCTTCTCGGTGGCGTCGCTGGTGACCTGTTCGATGTGAGCGGCGACTGCCGCGGTGTCGGCGCCGGCCTGCTGCCCCTGGTGCACGGCCTCCAGCGCAGTCAGTACCCGGGGCAGCAGGGAGGCGAGGACCTGCTCCTCGCGGGCGCCCCGGGCTACGGCCTGCTGGACCGGTACGGGTTCCGGTGCGGCGGCGCGCTCCTTCTCCAGGTCCTTGCGTGCCCGGTAGGCCTTCTGACGGTCGCGCCGGTTGTTATGCTGCACGCAGAACTTGGTTGGCGAGCCGGACTTGCCCGGCGGGCGCGGTGCGCGGGCGTTCGTGCAGTCGGGGAAGTCGCAGTCGGCGCCGCCGAACCCGGCCTCGATGAGCTTCCTGGCCAGCCACTCGTCCGTGGCAGCCGCCTTGCCGCGCCGGATGGTCTTCGTGGTCATCGCTGCTCTCGTCTCCCGGCCGTGTCAGTTTTCGTCGCGGTCGACGATCATCGGGTCCGTCACGGGGCGCCCGGACTCGTACGTCGCCTCTCCGCCGTCGTACTCGCCTCCGTGCCGGTTGACGATCGCCTCCACCTCGCGGTGTCGCTCGTCGAGGCCACCTACCTCGACATCACGCGCGGCCAAGAGCCGCCACTTCGGCGTGACTGCGGGGTCCGGCTCGTCGAGACGGGTGACGTAGTCCGCCAGGTCCTTCGCGCATCCCTCGGCGCTGGCCCGGTCAGGGAAGTACGCCCAGTGCGTGTAGGAGATCGTGCTCAACGTTCCTCGCCAGCATGCTGGTTCAGCAGGGTGTCCAGTGCCTGGGCCGCTGAGCGGGAGAGCTGCGGGCGGTACAGCGCGAACCATGCCCGGACGCCGTCGAGCGTCTGTGTGGCGTCGTCCTGCCACGCCGCGACGACCTCCCGGGCCCGCGTGCTCGCCAGATCGGCGTAGGCGGCGGGAACCTCGTTGGCGATGACGTCGCTGATGCGCTCGGCGAGGGTCCCGGTGGTGCCGGGGACTTCCTCGGCCTCCAGGCGGTCGGCCTCGGCGCGCAGCGCGGTGGCCTTCTCCGCGAACATCCGCTCGTTGTCCGTGCGGGGACCGGCGTCGGCCGGAGGGATGCGGTCCTCCAACTCGGCTGCCCTCTGGCGCAGTTCGGCAGGACTCGGCATGGCTTTCCCCGTTCGGGTTGAAGGTGGAGGGCGGCTGACGCGTGAGCGGGGGGTCAGCCGAGGTGCCGGCCAAGGAGGACCGCGGCGAGGAGCACGGGCGCGAAAATGCCGGCCAGGTTGATCAGGTTCATGAGCGGACCGTCACCGCCGCCGCGCCGTCGCCGTCGTCTCAACGGGTTCTCCTCGCTTCCGGCGTCCGGGGTCCGCGTTTTCGTGCCCGGCTGGTCACCGGGTCGTTCCGCACCGTAGAGCATGGATCTTGAACTTACAACTCAACTCAAACACGATGACTATTGAGTCTAAACAGGTGATGCGTAACTGCCTTTGACCTGCGGTGAAGCTCTGTGCGCCATTCTCAGGCGTGATGTGTATTCCCGGCCCGGTCATACCGTCAGCGTCACCGTGCGTTCAGATCGCCTCCTGCGCCTTCGGTGCTGATCGGACGGGTTCCCGGCGCCGCATTTAGTTGAATCCCGTACGGGCGGGTGTCGGCCCTGTGCGCCGGGTCCTGATTCCGGATACTCTCTGCTTAGCCGGAATCAGAAACCGACCGGGACACGACAAGCGGCGTCCGCAGGTATTCGGCTTGCGCAACGACTTCTGTGAGAAGGCCGGAGAGGAGCGGGGGAGAAGATGACGGTGGACATGTGGCATCCCCTGCCGGTGCACACGAACGGGCCGTCCCGGGCGCCGCGCATCATCCGCGACGAGATGACCGAGGTGCTGGCCAGGGTGGAGAGGCAGACCAGGCTCGTCCGCGTCCACGGCGGCCGCCTCGACCACACCGCCCGCCAGGAGCGCCCCGGCCGGTGGCGCATGGCCTGCGGCACCCTGCCCGTGAACCCGCGCGACTTCGAGCGCTCCCTGTGCGGTACCCCCTGCCTGGCCTGCGACCGCGCGCTGCGCCTTGCCGCCGACCCGGCCGCCGCCGCCCTGCGGGCCCACACCGCGACC
>NZ_DATMVN010000199.1:0-4744 GCF_035563135.1 Streptomyces sp. | reverse complement strand
CTGGCCGCCCGCCGCAGCGCTCCGCCGGAGCTGGCCGGGCGTTGGGAACTGCCGGGCGGCAAGCTGGAGCCGGGTGAGAGCGGTGAGCAGGCGCTCGTGCGGGAGCTCCGGGAGGAGCTCGGTGTGGAGGCCGAGCCCGTGGAGCGCATCCCCGGGGAGTGGCCGCTGAAGCCCGGCTTCGTGCTCCGGGTGTGGACGGTCCGGCTGCTCTCGGGCGAGCCCGGACCGCTGGAGGACCACGACGAGCTGCGCTGGCTCGCCCCGGAGGAGGTGGACACCGTCGACTGGCTGGACCAGGACCGCCCCGCCGTGGCCGAAGCCGCGCGCCGTCTGCGGGAAGCCCCGCGGGCCTGAGACGTAGGGGCCGTGCGCTCCTGCGGCGGGGCGGCGCGCCGGTCCTCGCACGGTGGACCCTCGCGAAGGCTGCGCCCGTACGCCCTATCGGTAACCGTCTGCGATATGGTGCGCCGAATATCGGGTATGTGCCGATTGAGCCCTCTGAACAGGGTGCGCCCCCGCTGCCGGCCCTGGGAAGTGATCGGCGTGACCGAGACCGAAGGCGATCGTGCCGAGTGGAGCTTTCCGGCGTTGCCGGGCTCCGTGCGCAGCGCCAGGCACGCGGTCCGCGACGTGTTGCACCACTGGGGTTTCGACGCGGCGGTGGGCGACGTCGCGGTGCTGCTCGTCAGCGAACTGGTGACCAATTCCCTGCGCTACGCCTCCGGCCCCATCGGCGTCCGGCTCGTGCGGCCGCACCCCGACGGCGCCGGGCCCGAGGTGCGCGCCGACGGCCAGGGGCTGCTCGTGGAAGTCTCCGATCCGGTTCCGGATCCGCCCACCGAACGTACAGCCGGGCCCGAGGACGAGAGCGGCCGCGGACTGCAGCTCCTGGCTTGTTCCACGCGTCGCTGGGGGACCCGTCGCGGTAAGAACGGCAAGACCGTGTGGTTCGAGCTCGCTCTGCCTGGTTAGGAGTGGGAGGGGACGCACAGCGATCACCGGAGGTCGGGCAGGATCTGGCTGAAAGGGACTGAGACCGTGCTGTGATCGTGAACGCCGTGCCGGTGAGGCCCGTAGTGCTGAATACTGCGGGCAGGACCGGTCCGGTGTGTGAGCTGGAGGGGACGGTCGCGTGAGCGATATACCTGGAACGGCGGGCGACGTCATGTGGCAGAGCAGTCCGCCCGGCTCGATCTATGACTACATCAAGGTCGCCTCGTTCTCGATCGGGTCCGACGGACTGATCGAGCAGTGGAGCCGGCGGGCCGCCGGTCTCTTCGGCATGGCCGCCGGTGAGGTGGTGGGCAGGGACCCGGTCGAGGCGTTCATGCCCGCCGGGCTGCGCCCGGAAGCCCACCGGCGGGTCGGCGAGATCCTGGACGGCAAGGAGTGGACGGGCCTCGTCCCGTTCCGGATCCCGGGTGAGAACGCGGTGCGCGGGCTCGCCGAGATCTACGTCATGCCGAGCGAGACGGAGACCGGCGAGCGCGCCGCGCTCTGCATCGTCGTGGACGTCGGAGCGCTGCGGCGCATGGAGACGGATCTCGCTGCCTCGCAGGCTATTTTCGGCCAATCTCCCTTCGGTTTCGTCCTCTTCGGTACCGACTTCACCGTCGTACGGGCCAACAAGCGGTTCGCCACCGTCTTCGGCGGCGAGGCCGACGAGCACCGCGGCCGCACGGTGGACGACTACCTGGCCCGCCCGGAGGCCGAACGCCTCTCCAGGACGCTCAAGCGCGTCCTGGAGACCGGTGAAGCCGTCACCGACCTCCAGCTCGTCGGTACCCCGCCCGGGTCCACGGGCCGTCGGCACTGGTCCATGAACCTCTACCGGGTGCACAGCGGCTCCGGGCGCCCCGTGGGCATCGCCGGCCTCGCCACCGACGTCACGCAACGGCACATCGCCGCCCGTGAGGCGGCCAGCGCCCGCCGTAACCTCGCCCTGCTCAACGAGGCCAGCGCCCGCATCGGCAACTCACTCGACCTGGAGACCACGGCCCGGGAACTGCTCGACGTCGCCGTGCCCGGCTTCTGCGACCTCGCCTCCGTCGATCTGTTCCAGGGGCTGCTCACCGGTGAGGAGGCCTCACCCGCCAGCTGGGGCAGGCACCACCAGGAATCCGGCACCGGTTCGGCGGAGCTGCGCCGGGTGGCCCACGCCAGCGCCGTGTCCGACGGGCTCCCGGGGGACCTCACCGGTGCCGCCGGGGGAGGCGGCGTGCAGGCCCACGGGGCCACGGGCCCGCCCGCCCTCGGCTCGGTCCACCGCTACCCGTTCCACTCCCCTTGCGCCGTAGCCCTGCGCACCGGCCGCGTCGAGGACGTGCCCGGGGACGACCGCGGTTTCGTCCGCTCCACCCTCGCCGTGCCGATGGTCGCGCACGACGTCGTCGTCGGCCTCGTCCAGTTCTCCCGTGCCAAGGGCAGCGAGCCGTTCGGCGAACGGGACCGGGCGCTGGCCACCGAGCTCGCGGCCCGCGCCGCCGTCTGTATCGACAACGCCCGCCTCTACCGCCGGGAGCACGAGCGGGCGCTCATCCTCCAGCGCAGCCTGCTCCCGCCGGGCGACCCCGAGGCGGCGGGCCTGGACATCGCCTGCCGTTACCTTCCCGGCAACACGGCCACCGAGGTCGGCGGCGACTGGTTCGACGTGATCGAGCTGCCCGGCCACCGCACGGCGCTGGTCGTCGGCGATGTGATGGGCCGCGGGCTGCGGGCCGCCGTCGCCATGGGTGAACTGCGCACCGCCGTACGCACGCTGGCCCTCCTGGACCTGGAACCCGCCGAGGTCCTGTCCGCCCTGGACGAGGTGGCCCGGGGGCTCGGCACCCCGGGAGGCGGCGAGCGGAGCGAGGGCTTCGGCGCGGGCGGCGGTGCCCAGTGGCCCTCGCGGGCCGCCCACAAGTCACGTGAGGCCGACCTCTCCGAGGTCTATCTGGCGACCTGTGTGTACGCGGTGTACGACCCGGTCACCCGGCGGTGCACCTTCGCCAACGCCGGCCACCTCCCCCCGGTGGTCGCCGAACCGGGCGAGGCCGCCCTGCTGCTCGACGTACCGCCGGGGATGCCGCTGGGCGTCGGCGGCGAACCCTTCGAGGAGGTCGAGGTGGAGCTCAAGGAGGGTGCTCTCCTGGCCCTCTACACCGACGGGCTCGTCGAGTCCCGCGACCATCCGCTCGATGAGGGCCTCGACGCCTTCCGGCAGGCCCTCACCGAGCCGTCGCAGCCGCTCGAAAGCGTCTGCGACCACGTCCTGAGGACCCTCGACACCCGGCACGGCGAGGACGACATCGCCCTGCTGATGGCCCGTATCCAGGGTCTCGCGCCGGACGCCGTGGGCGACTGGCGGCTTCCGCGCGAACTCCGCTCGGTCGGCCGCGCCCGTGAGCTGGCCCGCGCACAGCTCGTCGCCTGGGACCTGGACGACCTGGTGGACACCACCGAACTGCTCGTCAGCGAGCTCGTCACCAACGCCCTGCGCTACGGCGAGGGCGAGATACGGCTCAGGCTCCTGCGCGACCGTACGCTCGTCTGCGAGGTGTGGGACTCCGGCCTCGTCCAGCCGCGGCGCCGGCGCGCACGCGACACCGACGAGGGCGGACGCGGGCTGCAGCTGGTCGGGCTGCTCAGCGCGGCCTGGGGATCACGGCGTACCCCACGCGGCAAGACGGTGTGGTTCGAGCTGGCACTGCCGCACGGAGAGCCGGCCGCCGAACTCTCCGTGGAGCAGCTGATGAGCATGTACTGACGGGCGTACGTCCCGGGGCGGCGTACGGTCACGCGGACGACTTCAGGGCGGCGAGCCGGGCCTCGATCTCCGCGCTGTCCCCGAGGCTGTCCAGCTCCTCGAACTGGGCGTCCAGGGACGACGCGGCGAGTTCCTGCTTGCCCACCGCCCGCGCCTCCTCGCGCCGCACCTTGTCCTCGAAGCGGCCGAGCTCACTGGTCGGGTCCATGACGTCGATGCTCTTGACGGCGTCCATCATCCGGTTCTGCGCCCGCGCGGACGCCGCGCGGGCGACCAGTTCGTCGCGCTTGGACTTCAGCTGGGCCAGCTTGTCCTTCATCTGGTCCAGGCCCGACTTCAGCTTGTCCACCACCACCGTCTGCGAGGCGATCGTCGGCTCGGCCGCCTTCGCCTCCTGCTCCGACCGGAGCTGCCGGCCGAGCGCCACCTTGGCGAGGCCGTCGAACTTGTCGGCGTCCACGCCCGACCCCGCGGCCCGCAGCTCGTCGGCCTTCCTGCTGGCGGCGAGCGCTTTTTGCCCCCACTCCCGGGCCGCGTCGGCATCCTCCCGGTGGTCCTCCTCCATCAGCCTGAGGTTGCCGATGGTGGCCGCCACCGCCTGTTCGGCCTCCGCGATGTTGGCGGTGTAGTCGCGGATCAGCTGGTCCAGCATCTTCTGCGGGTCCTCCGCCTGGTCGATCAGGGCGTTGATGTTGGCCCGCGCCAGCTGAGTGACGCGGCCGAGGACGGTCTGCTTGGTCATGACACCTCTCCTTGTGCGAAATCCCCCTGTGCGTGATCCCGTGCGTGACGTGTGCAGCCTTGTACGTGATCCCCTCGTGCGTGCTCCCCGCGTACGGGGGCCGGGGCGGCGTGTGCGGGCCGCCCTCAGAAGCGGCCGCCCCCGCCCCGCCGGCCCCGGGTCCCGCCGCCGCCGAAGCTGCCCGGAGCACCGCCGAAACCGCCCCCGGAACCACCGAAGCCGCCGCCGAACCCGCTGCCGAATCCGCCGCCCGG
>NZ_DATMVN010000198.1:0-4452 GCF_035563135.1 Streptomyces sp. | reverse complement strand
GCCGGTGCTCCCGGCAGTCACCGCAGAAACCCCCGCGCCGGTGTCCCCGGGGCCCGTCGCTCCTCCCCCGCCCGCCGTCCCTCCCGCAGCTGCCGTGCCCGCCGTACCACCGCAGCGGCCCCCGGCCCCCGCCGGGCCCTCCCCCGCCTACCTCGCGCTGGCACAGCTCGGGCGCGCGGACTCCCGGCTGGCCCTGTCCGCCGCCGACTGCACGGCCCTGGAGGCCCTGGCCGCCAAGTGGTTCGTACGCGGCGTGGACGCCGACTACCTCACGCAGGCCCTCACCGCCGGGCTCCCGCCGGGGGTCGGCTCCCCGGTCGGCTTCGTACGCCGCCGCCTCATCGACAAGATCCCGGCGCACGTCCCCGCCACCCCCGCACCGCCCGCACCGCCCGCACCGGGCGCGCCCGTGCACCGCGTGATGCTGGAATGCACCAAGTGCGGCGCCCCGGGCCGCCCGGAAGCCCTCCCCGACGGCCTCTGCCGCCCGTGCCGGGCACCCGGGCAGGGCGAGGCCGCCCCCGGGGCTCCTGCGGGCCGGCCCAGCGAGGAGGAGGTCCGTACGCTCGCCGCCGGACTCAGGGACCTGCTCAAGTGCCCCTGACGGCCTCCACGGATCGCAGGATGCGGGCTCATCCGAGCAGGGGTGCCCGGCGTGCGGAAGAAGTGGTTCCTCCTGCGGGCGCCCTCGACGGCAACGCGCGAGCGCACGACGGTGCACGCCACCCGGCCGGGAACACCTCCGGCCGGGTGGGCGGGGCCGTCCTCGCCGTCGAGGGGCACGCAGGCAGGCCCTCAGGCGGACGCGTCACCCGCAGTGCTGCCGGCGTCGTGGAGCCCTGCCGCCTCCGCACCACGCGCTTGCAGGTGCCGGAGGTAGTCGCCGGGGTCGGCGTGGCCCCGGTCCTGGGCTCCGTGCCGGTGGAGCTCCAGACGGCCGTCGAGGTGCAGGCGGACCGTGGTCGTGGCCTGCCGCTCCGTGCCGGCCGTCACCGTGTCCGGATCTCCCTGTCCCTGTCCCTGTTCCGGTACGGACAGGACGGGGACGGTGGCGGGGAACATGGCCAGGGCGTCCGCAGTGGTGGCGGCGGGCGGATGGCCGGTGCGGTTGGCGCTGCTGACGTACAGGAGCGGCAGCTGGTCCAGCAGGGGCCTCAGGGGCTGCCAGCGGGCCCCGAACAGCAGCATCCAGCCGTCCTTGACCGCTGGAGCCGCCCAGGCCGGCATGTCGCCGCTGTCCCGCACCGGCACCAGGACGGTGAGGTGTTCCCGCGTCAGCAGCCACCGGGCGATCGCCCTCTGCCCGGGTCCCAGTCCCCAGATCCGGTCGAGGTCGCGCAGCGTGTCGGGATGGTGGGCCCACAGGGCGACCGGCTGGCCGCCGGGGCGGCCCTTGGCCTCGTTCACGGCCCGTGCCCGGCGTCCGGTGACGACGTGGGTGAGCGGCGCCGGGTTGGGGAGGACCACGGCCGCCCCGTCACGCAGAGCCTCTCCGGCCTGCGCGAGCGACACCGGGGCGCGATCGGAGCGCTCCACCGGTACGCCCGTCATGCGCTGATCCGGTCGGTGTGGACGAGACCGTCGAGGTAGTCGGCGAACGCGGCCTCCTCGACGACGGCCCTGCCGGTGCGGAAGGCACGCTTCTTGACCCAGTTCATCGCCGCGCGGGTCTGTTCCTTGTCGAGGCCGTGACCGAGTCGGGTGGCGACGGCGGTGATGACGCGGGCGCTGGCCAGCTGTGTCAGCAAGACCTTCGGCTGGATGCCCAGCACCTGGGTCGGGTCGTAGGGCTGGAAGAGCTGCGGGTGGACGAACGGCGTGCCGGTGGAGATGGTGCCCACTCCCGTGCCGACGATCGGGGTGGTGACGCTCAGCGGGACCTCGGTCTCCTGGGCCACCATCTGCGCGATCGTGGGGAGCCGGGTCAGGTCGGGGGCGGTCCACCAGGGCGTCGCGTCGGTGTTCAGGAGTTCCTCGGCGTGACGGGCGAGGAGGAACAGCAGCTGCTCGGTGGCGACGATGCCGGCCCGCTCCGCGATGCCGAGCCACGAGCTGGACACCACTCGCACGCCGGCGGCCAGTGCCTGAAGCGTGTTGTTCAGCCCGAGCCCGAGGTCGTTGTGCAGGTGGGTGGCGAGGACCACGTCCTCGTCGGTTCCGGCCTGCACCGCGTCGAACATGTCGCGGCAAGCACCCGGCAGTTGGGCGCCGACCGTGTCGGCCAGCACCACCAGACCGGCACCGGCACCGGTCATGGCCTGCGCGTAGTGGCTCATGAGGGAGGTGTCGGCACGGGAGGCGTCCGCCAGGCAGATGTCCACCGCGACCGTGTCGTCCAGGTCACGGGCCAGCTTGGCGAGGTCGACCCCGCCCTGGAGAGCCTGTTCGGCCGTCTTGTGGACCATCACCTGTGACATCGCCTCGGACGCCGGGACCACCACCATCACGCGGGCGTTGCGGCTGCCCCGCACCGAGGCGACGGCCTGCTCGACGTCCCTGAGGGCGCCCCGGCACACCGCGGCCACACTGACCGATTCCTCGGCCTCGGCCGCGACCTGGCGTACGGCCTCGAATTCCTCGTCGCACACGGCGGGGAAGCCCGCGGCGAACACCACGTGCCGCGGCCCGTCCGCTCCGAACACACGCCCGGTCTCGTGGGCCAGCCTTACCCGGAACTCCGGAGTCATGAGCGTCTTGGCCTGGGCGCCGTCGCGGGCGGACTCCTCCCAGATCACCACTCGGCCGGACTGAGCCGACTGCCGCACTACATCCATCGAAACCTCCTGGGCCGAACTCGTCATGCCCAGAGATGATCATGGCTTGGTTACGAGCGTAAAGATTTTGTGGTTACGGGAGCGTGAAGATCGTGACGAGATACCCGACGACACACCGCAGTTGGGTAATCCGCTGGTCAAGGGGGTCGGTGGTTCGCTGTGACGGTCATGGACCCCGAGTCCGCCGAGCCCGCCGAGGCCGAGCGCGTGGAGCGGGGACATGGCCGGATCTCGCCGCATCGGAGGACTTCGTACAGCCGAACGGCGGGCCGCCGCCGGGCTCACCCCGGCGACCGCACCCGCCCTCGCACCATCACCACCGCCACCGCTCCGGGCCGCAGGTCCTTGACGGGGCGACGGCCGGGCTCCCGGACCGGACCGCCCTCGCCCCCGGCCACCGGGGAAGGTCTCAGCCCACCAGCAGGTCGCGCTTCAGGTCACGGATGTCCTCGGCGTCCAGACCGAGCGCCTTCTTCTCGTACGCGCCGAACGAGCCGAACTCCTCCCCGACCTCGTCGAAACCGGAGTTGAGGTACTCGGCGCGCACGTCCAGCAGCGGCTTGTACACCGCGGCCTGCCCGGCCGGCATCGCGGCGAGAGCTGCGGCGTTGGCCTCGGCGCGGTAGTCGTTGGAGGCGAGGTAGTCCGCCATGACCGTGGAGCGCGGGACACCGAGCGCCGTGAGCAGCGCCGCGTTCGCCCAGCCCGTACGGTCCTTGCCGGCCGTGCAGTGGAAGACGACGGCGCGTGCGGAATCGTCCGCGATCCCACCGAAGACCGTGCGGTAGGCGGCCCTGGCGGTGTCGCCGCTGACCATGAACTTCTCGCCCTCGACCATCATCGCCGCGCCCTCCTCCGGGGTCGTCGGCATCTCGGTGAAGGCCGGCGAACCCGCCAGCACGTCGGCCACCACCTGCGTGGCACCTGCCGGGAGGCGGTCGGGTGCGGCCGAGCGCTCGGACTCCGTGCGCAGGTCCTGGACCGTACGGACCGACAGCCGCCGCAGCTTCGCCAGATCGGCGGTGGTCAGCTTGTCCAGGGCGTCGGAGCGGTAGATCTCACCCATCTTCACCCAGTGTCCGTCAGCGGTGCGGTAACCGCCCGCGTCACGGAAGTTGACGGCCCCTTCGAGGGCGACGAGCCGGTCGGCGAGGTGCAGCGAGCCCCCGCGCTCGGGCACCAGGTCGAACCACTGCCGGTCGGCTGCGGGCAGCCCCCGCACGGTGACCTTGCCGGTCGCGCCACCGGAGGCCACCGTGCGCCCGTTCGCCTTGATGGCGACGCGGCGTACGCCGGGCGCCTTCCACTCCACCGTGTACGAGCCGTCGTCCGAGGCGGTGACCTCGGCCTGTGTGAACGGAATGCGCGGGTGCGACTCCCGGGAGGCGGGGGCCGGAGCGCCGTGTGCCGAGACGGCGGGCGCGGCGATCCCTACGAGGAGCGCGGCGGCCAGGACGCAGGAGGAGGCCTTCGCACGAGTCATGTGTGTCATGGGGTGATCGTCGAAGGACCCGGCCAGTGATGCCGTAAGGGCTGGTGAACACCGCCGGAAAGCGAGCTGAACACCGGCTTCGGCAGCGTGACGGCCGTTGCGGCGAGGCGTGGCCCGGGGGGGGGCGCCCTCCTCGGCACCACCGCGCCGGGGACACCACGGGGGCCGGGGACACCACGGGGGCCG
>NZ_DATMVN010000197.1:0-17192 GCF_035563135.1 Streptomyces sp. | reverse complement strand
GGCCCGGCCGGGACGCACGAGCACTGAGGCCGATCCGGCCGGGCGGCGAGCCGTAGCCGCTCCTCCCCGACGACGCGCCGGGCGAGGGCCCCGCCCCGCCCGGCACATCCACGGTGGCACGGCGCGAACTGCGGGTGTCAGTGCCTGGTGCAAGACTCGGAGGAATGCGGCATCTCCCTGTCCTGCGGGACGAGCGGGACCGCGGGACTCGCTGAAGGAGCACACCATGCCCGACCCGGTCTTCGTCACCGGCGCCCCCAACTGGATGGACCTCGGCACCCCGGACACCGACGCGGCCACCACCTTCTACCACGGTCTTTTCGGCTGGGACCTGGTGCCCGGCGGGCCCGGGACCGGTGGCTACGGCACCTACCAGTTGCGGGGCAGGACCGTCGCGGGCGTGATGACCGTGCCGGAGGACCAGGGGAAGCCCGCCTGGTCGGTCTACTTCCAGACCCCCGACGCCGACGCCACCGCGCGGACGGTGGAGAAGGCAGGCGGTACCGCCGCGTTTCCGCCGATGGACGTGCTGGACCACGGGCGCATGGGCGGCTTCACCGACAACAACGGCGCGTACTTCGGCGTCTGGCAGCCGAGGACGAATCCCGGCCTCGGCATGATCCTGGAGACCGGCTCGCTGATCTGGGCCGAGCTGTACACTCCGGACGTCCCCTCGGCAGCCGCCTTCTTCCACACGGTCTTCGGCTGGCAGACGAGCGGGATGAACTTCCCCGGCGGTTCGTACACGCTGGTGCGCCCGGCGGACGGTGACGACGACACCTCCTCCTTCGGGGGCCTCGTCCCCCTCGACCAGGTGCCCGGCGAGGCCGCTGCCGGGCCGCACTGGCTGCCGTACATCGCCGTGGACGACACCGATGCCGTGGTGGCCGCCGCGGAGCGGCTGGGCGGCCGGGTGACCGCGGCCGCCACGGATGTGCCGGAGGTCGGCCGGGTCGCGACCTTCACCGACCCGGCGGGCGCGGCCCTCGCGGTGATCAGGCCCGAGCCGATGTCCCAGGGCTGACCGATGCCCCAGGGCCGACCTGCGCGAAAGGGCCGGCCGGTGCGCAGGGCTCCCGGCCGGCCCGGGTGTTGACCAGTCGTTGATCACTTGTTTATCGCGACCCGGCACTGTGTGCCTCATGCCGATCAACACCATGACCGACGAGCTCGCCTGGCAGGAGACAGCGTTGTGCGCGCAGGCCGGGCCCGAATTCTTCTTCCCGGCGCCGGGCAGCTCCACCCGCGAGGCCAAGCAGCTGTGCAACGCCTGCGAGGGCCGGGTGGCCTGCCTGGAGTACGCACTCACCCATGACGAGCGCTTCGGCGTCTGGGGCGGTCTCTCGGAGAAGGAACGGGACCGGCTGCGCAGAGGCGGCCTGCCCGGCCTGCGCCGGACCGGGGACGGGTGACCCCCGCTCCCGTCAGGCGGACCCGCCAGGCGGACCCGTCAGGTGCTCGCGGCAAGCGGTCCGTCGGGTGATCCGGAAGGTCTCGCCGTACACCTGCCACATCAGACGTTCCGTGAAGCAGCGCGGCCGGCCTGAAACGGAGGGGCGGTGTACGCATCATGCGTACACCGCCCCTGTCCGGGCGGGCCGGGGAGCGGATCCCGAGCCCGCCGTCTCCAGCAGATCAGCCCTGGGCGGCCCGGGCCGCCATCCGGGCCTTGCGGGCCGCCAGCTTCTCGTCGAACTTCGACGCCTCGCTGTCCAGTCCGTTCATGTACAGCCCGAGCTCCTCCTGCGCCTTGAGGCCCTCCGGGCCGAGGCCGTCGATGTCGAGGACCTTCAGGTACCGCAGGACGGGCTGGAGCACGTCGTCGTGGTGGATGCGCATGTTGTAGATCTCGCCGATCGCCATCTGCGCGGCGGCGCGCTCGAAGCCGGGCATGCCGTGTCCGGGCATCCGGAAGTTGACGACGACATCGCGCACGGACTGCATCGTGAGGTCCGGGGCGAGGTCGAAGGCGGCGCCCAGCAGGTTGCGGTAGAAGACCATGTGCAGGTTCTCGTCGGTCGCGATCCGGGCCAGCATCCGGTCGCAGACGGGGTCGCCCGACTGATGACCGGTGTTGCGGTGCGAGACGCGGGTCGCGAGCTCCTGGAAAGCGACATAGGCGACGGAGTGCAGCATGGAGTGGCGGTTGTCGGACTCGAAACCCTCCGCCATGTGCGCCATGCGGAACTGCTCCAGCTTGTCCGGGTCGACGGCGCGCGAGGTGAGCAGGTAGTCGCGCATCACGATGCCGTGCCGGCCCTCCTCCGCGGTCCAGCGGTGCACCCAGGTCCCCCAGGCGCCGTCGCGGCCGAAGAGCGAGGCGATCTCGTGGTGGTAGCTGGGAAGGTTGTCCTCGGTCAGCAGATTCACGACGAGGGCGATGCGCCCGATGTCGGTGACCTTGGACTGGCCGGTCTCCCAGGCCTCGCCGTCCTCGAAGAGACCGGGGAAGTTCCGGCCGTCGGAGAACGGTACGTACTCGTGGGGCATCCAGTCCTTGGCGACCTTGAGATGGCGGTTGAGTTCCTTCTCCACCACCTCTTCCAGTGCGTACAGCAGCTGGGCGTCTGTCCACGCCTTCGAACTGCCGATGTGGGGAGAGGTGATTGTCACGGGGGGCTCCTGGGGACGGGAGAATTACCTACGGCTTCGTAGGTTACGTGACCGTAGGTTAAGGCGGCGGTAAGGGCGCAGCCAAGTCCGGCCCTCGCAGCGCGCGCTCACCCCCTGTTATCGGTGCAGGTCACAGGCGCCTGCCGGAGGGACAAGTCAGGCGTCCTCCCTCTGCTTCCCGGTAGCTGTCCCGGGGTGATCTCCTGGAGTCCTTCCCCGTCCAGCAGCATCCACCGGGTGATCCCCGGCGACTTCAGGGACGGCGTGTCGTGGCTCGCCGCGATCAGCGCTCCCTCGTACGCCTCCAGCGCCGCCGTCAGGTGGCGGACGCCGCGCGCACCATCCGCCCGGCCGCCTCCTGCTCCACGGCCGGCGCCTCCTCGTACGCCGGCAGACTGCCGCCGTACCAGGTGACCGCGCCGTCGCGGAGATCCGCGATCCGGTGCACGCTTTCCAGCGGCTCCCGGCCGTGGCTGACCGCGACCAGCACTCCCGTCCAGGTCTCGACGGCGTCGTACAGCCGCCCGCGGGCGTGCAGACCGAGGTTGCCGGCCGGCTCGTCCAGCAGCAGGACGGAGGGCCGCGCCAGCGGCAGAGCGGCCAGGCGCAGCAGCACGCGCTCGCCACCGGACATCTCACCGACGGTCCGGTCGAGGCCGATATCGGCCGGGCCCACGGCCAGGACGTCACGAGCGGGTCCCGCCGCCACGCAACCGGATCACGGCCGTCCCGCTGCCCGGGAGAGCCCGCTCAGGAGGCCCCGCCCAGCAGAGCGCTCAGATCGCCGTCCAGATCCATGAAGCGGCACTCGTCCCCCACCGGGACCAGCTCCTGCGCCCGTTCGAGGAAACGGCGCAGCTCGGACGTCCGGACGTGCACCATCGCGATGCCTTCGACGGCGTGGAACTCCAGCACCGTGCGGTCGTACCCGAACGGCCGGACCCGGACGTCGCCGGTACCCGCCGGTGCGTCCATGCCCGTGACGAGCAGCTCCCGGGAGAACTCCCAGCAGACCTCGGTGCCTTCGAGGGTCGCCGGAGCAGGGAACGCCATGCGGACGGCGAAAGGGTCCTTGCGGTCGTAGTGCAGAGTGGCCGGCAGGGTCTCCATACGTGGTGCGGACGCGACCATACGCGCCTGGACGGACTGCTCGATGACGCTGGACAAAGACCTGCTCCCTCTCGCCTCGGACGAACGGTTCCCGGCATCGGAGTAGACGACGGAACGCCTCCGTCCGTGCACCGGCGGAGGGCGTGAGCTGCGTCACCGCCTCGCCTCTCATTGATCAACTGCCCCGTTTCGCGCGGGACACCCTGGACGCCCGCCCGCCGGTGGGTTAGCTTCCAGCGCCATGAGGGCCATGTGAGGGCCATGGGGGCCATGGGGGAGGACGAGAAGGCTGCGGGCGCCGGGACTGCGCCGCACAGCTGCCGCCGGTCCGCCCGAGGTACCGGATGAAGGGATCGTTCCGCTGTGACCGACGCGCACAACGAGGAAGTTCTGGCCCGGATCGCCAAGGGGCTCGTCCACACCGAGTCGGAAGCGGCCTTTCTGGCCCCTCGGCGCCGTACGGAACAGGTCTTCGACTACAACCGGACGCCTCCGGGCGAGACGGGGAGACGCCGGTCGCTGCTCGTCGAGATCTTCGGCTCGGTCGGTGAACGTACGGTGCTGCTGCCGCCGTTCCACGCGGCGTTCGGCAGCAACGTCCACATCGGCGACGACTTCTTCGGCAACGTCAACCTGACGTTCGTCGACGACGTGGACATCCGCATAGGCGACGACGTCATGATCGCTCCCGGCGTCACGCTGACCACGACAGGGCACCCGGTGCATCCCTCGCGGCGCGCCGACTTCGGGAGGTTCTCCGAGCCGGTCGTGATCGAGGACAAGGTGTGGATCGGCAGCAACGCGGTGGTCCTGCCCGGCGTCCGCATCGGCTACGGGTCGGTCATCGGCGCGGGCAGCGTGGTCAGCCGCAGCATTCCCCCGATGTCCGTCGCGCTCGGCACACCCTGCCGGGTGGTCCGCCCCATCACCGACGAGGACCTCGCCGAACGCACTGCCGGACACTGAAGTGCGGCCTGCGGGACGCCTGGCCGTGGACCGCCCGCCCGGCGCGGCCCTCAGCCGGGCAGCTGCTGCCGGTACGGTGCGAGCGCGTCCGAGGTCTTCGTCGCGAGGAACTCCGTGATCCGGTAGGCGCACACCCCGTGCGCCGCGAAGGGGTCGGAGGCCGCGATCCGCCCGATCTCGCCGCGGTCGCCGCCCACGGCCAGGATCACACCGCCGTCGCGGGGGTTCTTACGCCCGGAAGCGATGAACACCCCGGCCGCGTACTGCGCGTCCAGCCAGGCGATGTGTTCCGTCATGAGGGCGTCGACGCGCTCGACCGGTGCGGTGTAGGTCAACTCGAGTACGAACATGATCGTCAGGCTACCGGGCTGCCTGGACTGGCCCGTCATGACGACTTTCCCGATGCCCGCCGACGAGGCCGAAGCCCGCGCCGTCCAGGACGCGTTGCGCGCACGGGTGGTGCTGGACGAGCCCGGACCGCCGCCCGGGACCGGCCGGGTCACCGGGGCCGACGTCGCCTACGACGACGAGAGGGATCTCGTCGTCGCGGCGGCCGTCGTCCTGGACGCGGCGACCCCCGAGGCGGTCGCCGAGTCCACCGCCCACGGCCGTGTGACGTCTCCGTACGTCCCCGGGCTGCTCGCCTTCCGCGAGATCCCGGCCGTCCTGGCCGCGCTGGAGGGCCTGCCGGTGGATCCGGGGCTCGTCGTCTGCGACGGTCACGGGCGGGCCCGCCCGCGCGGGTTCGGACTCGCCGGCCATCTCGGCGTACTCACCGGCCTCCCGGTCATCGGCGTCGCGAAGAACCCCTTCACCTTCCGCCACGAGCAGCCCGGACCCCGGCGCGGTGACTCCACCCCGCTGCTGGACGGCGACGAGGAAGTGGGCCGGGCCCTGCGCACGCAGAGCGCCACCAAACCCGTCTTCGTCTCCGTCGGGCACCGCACCGGTCTGGACAACGCGTGCGCCCACACGCTCGCGCCGGCCCGCGACCTCCGTCAGCCGGAGACGACGCGCAGGGCCGACGCCCTGTGCCGGGCCGCTCTCCGGGAAGCGACCGGCTGACCGAGGGCCCGGTCACGGTTCTGTTGCCCACTGAGTACAAATACGGATGTTGTTTGTCGAATATCAGGGGCAGGCTGGTACGCATGATCGACCACCACGCACCTCGGATGAGCACCGGAACCGTACGTCTTTCCCAGCGCGGTGTCGCTGTGGGCATGACCCTCGGCGTCCTCGCGGGCGCCGGCTGGACCGTGTCCATGGTCGTCACGCTGGCGTCCTGGATGACCTGACCGCGGGCGGCCGCCCTCCGGTGATCAGCGCACCGCCGCCACCCGGAAGCGCAGCCCCGCCGCCTGCAGCCGTTCCAGCAGGGCATCTCCCATCGCCACGGCCGTCGTGACCTGACCCGACGTCGCCGGCAGGTCGTCGAGTGCGAGCGCCAGCGCCGCTTCGGCCAGCATCTTCGCCGTCTCGTCGTAGCCGGGGTCGCCGCCCGACACCTCCGTGTACACCCTCCGGCCACCGCCCTCCCCGATGAAGCGGACCGTGAACCAGCTGCGCTTCCTGCGCTGCTCACCGGGGCCCGTGCCCGGCTCGACCCGGGCCGACAGCCAGCGCCGCGCGGTGGGGATCTGGGCGGCTCCCGCCAGCAGGGCCACCGCCGCCGTGCCGCCGAGTGCCACCGGCAGGTGCTTCACCGAGGCGAAGTGCCGGTAGCGGAAGTCGGGGCCGTAGCGCTCCAGTCCCCGGGCCGACCGCTCCACGACGCGGGGGTCCAGGGTCGGCAGCGGCAGGGCCCAGGTGCCGGTCTGCGGGCTGAAGTGCGGTGTGCCCTGCGGGGCGCGGGCCCGGCGGCCCACCAGGCGCGGCTCGTGCAGCCGCCGTTCCCGCGCGGCCCGCACCAGCTGAGGACCGCGGCCCATCGCGGTGAGCGCCGAGGCGAACGTACCGCCGGAGAAGACCGCGTCGGTGCGGACGTAGCCGTCGACCGTCAGCGGGACGCCCTCGGGCAGCTGCTGGACGGTGAACCAGACGCCGAGGTCGTGCGGTACGGAGTCGAAGCCGCAGGCGTGCACGAGGCGGGCGCCGGTCTCCCGGGCCCGGCCGTCGTGCTCCAGGTACATCCGGTCGACGAACTCCGCCTCCCCGGTGAGGTCGGTGTAGTCGGTCCCGGCCTCCGCGCAGGCGGCGACCAGCTTCCCGCCGTACCGGACGTACGGTCCGACCGTCGACGCCACCACGTGCGAGGCCCCGGCGAGTTCGCGCAGGCTGCCGGCGTCGTCCGAGTCGGCCGTCACCAGGGGCAGGTCCGCGCAGTGCGGATGGCGCGCGGCCAGACGCGCGCGCAGCTGTTCCAGCTTGCTGCGGCTGCGGCCCGCCAGGGCCCAGCGGCAGCCCTCGGGAGCGTGTGCGGCGAGATACTCGGCCGTGAGTGCGCCCACAAAGCCGGTGGCTCCGAAAAGGACGACGTCATAAGGGCGTTCTGCCCCGTTCTGCCTGTTCATGCGTGCCTCCGCAGGAGCCGGCGCCGATGTAGCAGGCAGAGGCTAGCGGAGGTGTTCGTGGCGCCGCACGGCCGGGCGGGCTCCGGTGCGGGAGGATCCGGGGGAAAGTGCTAAGCGCTTGCTCGGCCCAAGGGGTTGTGCGGAGCGTGGTCCGTTCTTAACATCATCGATGTTACATCAACTGTGTCACACCGTTGGGGGCTTGATGGCAACGACAGGGCGTGGACCGCAGGGCCCGCTGGCCGGGGTACGCGTCGTCGAACTGGCGGGCATCGGCCCGGGACCGTTCGCCGCGATGCTCCTCGCCGACCTCGGCGCCGATGTGGTGCGCGTGGACCGTCCCGGGGGTTCGGTGATCGGTGTCGAACCCGCCTTCGACCTCACCAACCGCAACAAGCGATCGGTTCTCGTCGACCTGAAGGGCGAGGACGGCGCCGGGCAGGTCCTCGATCTCGTCGAGCGCGCCGACGTCCTGATCGAGGGCTACCGGCCGGGCGTCGCCGAACGCCTCGGCGTGGGCCCCGACGCCTGCCTGGAGCGCAATCCCCGGCTCGTCTACGGCCGGATGACCGGCTGGGGCCAGGACGGGCCGCTGGCCGAGCGGGCAGGACATGACATCGGCTACATCGCCCTCAGCGGCACCCTGTCCATGATCGGGAGATCCGGCGAGCCGCCCACGGTGCCCGCCAATCTGGTCGGCGACTACGCGGGCGGCTCGCTCTACCTCGTCGTCGGCGTGCTCGCCGCCCTCCAGCACGCCCGTACGCCCGAGGGGACCGGACAGGTCGTCGACGCGGCCATCGTGGACGGCGCGGCCCATCTCGCCACGATGATCCACGGCATGCTGGCGGCCGGCGGCTGGCAGGACCGGCGCGGCACCAACCTCCTCGACGGCAGCTGCCCCTTCTACGGCTCCTACGAGACCTCCGACGGCCGGTACATGGCGGTCGGGGCCCTGGAACCGCGCTTCTACGAGGAGTTCACCGAGCTCCTCGGAATCGGGGACGAAGCCCCCGACCGCAACGACTTCGGACGCTGGGAGGAACTGCGCGCTCTCGTCGCCGGCCGCTTCAGCACCCGCACGCGCGCCGAGTGGACCGAGGTCTTCGAGGGGACGGACGCCTGCGTGGCCCCCGTCCTCTCGCTCCGTGAGGCACCCCGCCACCCCCACCTCGCCGCCCGCTCCACCTTCGTGGAGCACGGCGGCCTCACCCAGCCCGCCCCCGCTCCCCGCTTCTCCGCGACCCCCGTCTCCGTACGCAGCGGACCCGCGCTGCCCGGAGCCGACACCGAGGCGGTCGCCGCGGACTGGGAGCTGCCGGGCCTGCTGACCACCGGGAAGGAAACGACCGGCTGATGGAACTCTCCCTGCCGCTGAACTACGCGGGTGACCCCCGTGCCGCCTGTGACGAGGTCGCGGCACTGGAGTCCGCCGGACTCGACGCCGTCTGGGTGGCCGAGGCGTACGGCTTCGACTCGCCCACCGTCATGGGCTACCTCGCCGCCCGCACCGAGCGCCTGAAGATCGGTGCGGCGATCCTCAACGTCTACTCCCGCACCCCCGCCCTCATCGCCCAGACCGGCGCCGGACTCGACGCCGTCTCGGGCGGCCGCGCCCTGCTCGGACTCGGCGCCTCGGGCCCGCAGGTCGTGGAGGGCTGGCACGGCAAGCCCTACGACAAGCCGCTCGGCCGGACCCGCGAGACCGTGGAGCTCTGCCGCCGGATCTGGCGCCGCGAGATCATCGACCACCACGGCATCACCGACATGCCGCTCCCGAAGGAGAAGGGCGGCAAGCTCGGCAAGCCGCTGAAGATCCTCACCAGGCCGGTGCGCGAGACCATCCCCCTCTACGTCGCCTCGCTCGGCCCCGCCAACGTCCGGCTGACCGCGGAGATCGCCGACGGCTGGCTGCCCACCCTCTACATCCCGGAGAAGGCCCAGCAGGTATGGGGCACGGCACTGGCCGAGGGCGCCGCGAAACGCGACCCGGCACTCGGCCCCCTGCAGACCGTCGCGGGTGGCCTGCTGGCCATCGGTGACGACGCGGCCGCCGTCAGGGACCTCGCCCGCCCGCAGATCGCGCTGTACGTCGGAGGCATGGGCGCGCCCGGCAAGAACTTCTACAACGACCTCGCCGTCGCCTACGGCTACGGGAAGGAGGCCGCCACCATCCAGGAGCTCTACCTCTCCGGGAGGAAGAGGGAGGCCGAGGCCGCCGTCCCCGACGAGTTCTGCGAGCTCATGACGCTCTGCGGCCCCGAAGGCTACGTGCGGGACCGCATCGAGGCCTTCCGTGAGGCCGGGGTCACCATGCTCAACGTCACGCCCGTCGGCTCCGAGCCGGCCCGCCTGATCTCCACCGTCAAGAACTGGCTCCAGGGGGCTTGAGATGCAGCGGCAGATCTTCACCGAGGAGCACGACGCGTTCCGCGAGACCGTCCGCACCTTCCTGGCCAAGGAGGTCCTCCCGCACTACGAGCAGTGGGAGAAGGACGGCATCGTCTCGCGCGAGGCCTGGCTCGCGGCCGGCCGGCAGGGGCTGCTCGGCCTCGCCGTCCCCGAGGAGTACGGGGGCGGCGGCAACCCGGACTTCCGCTACAGTGCCGTGCTGGCCGAGGAGTTCACCCGGGCCGGGGTGTCCGGGCTGGCGCTCGGCCTGCACAACGACATCATCGGCCCCTACCTCACCGGCCTCGGCACCGAGGAGCAGAAGCGGCGCTGGCTGCCCGGCTTCTGCAGCGGCCAGATCATCACCGCCATCGCCATGACGGAACCCGGTGCCGGTTCCGACCTCCAGGGCATCCGCACGAGCGCCGAGGACAAGGGCGACCACTGGCTCCTCAACGGCTCGAAGACCTTCATCTCCAACGGCATCCTCGCCGATCTGGTGATCGTCGTCGCGAAGACCTCACCGGAGGGCGGGGCGAAGGGCCTGTCACTGCTCGTCGTCGAGCGCGGCGCCGAAGGCTTCGAACGGGGCCGCAACCTCGACAAGATCGGCCAGAAGTCCCAGGACACCGCCGAGCTGTTCTTCCACGACGTACGCGTCCCCAAGGAGAACCTCCTGGGCGAGCCCGACGGCGCGTTCATCCACCTCATGACCAACCTCGCCCAGGAGCGCATGGGCATAGCGGTCGCCGGCATCGCCGCCGCCGAACACCTGCTGGAGATCACCACCGGGTACGTCAAGGAGCGTGAGGCCTTCGGACGCCCGCTCTCCAAGCTCCAGCACATCCGCTTCGAGATCGCCGAGATGGCCACCGAGTGCGCCGTGACGAGGACCTTCCTCGACCGGTGCATCGTCGACCATTCCGAGGGGACGCTCGACGCCGTCCACGCCTCGATGGCCAAGTGGTGGGCCACCGAACTGCAGAAGCGGGTCGCCGACCGCTGTCTCCAACTCCACGGCGGATACGGCTACATGTCGGAGTATCCGGTCGCCAAGGCCTTCACCGACGGCCGTATCCAGACCATCTACGGCGGGACGACCGAGATCATGAAGGAGATCATCGGCCGCTCGCTGCTCTCCTGACCTCCCGCCCAGCACCGACCCCGAAAGGCAGCCGCCTTGAGTACCGAAGCATTCGTCTACGACGCGATCCGCACCCCGCGCGGCCGTGGCAAGGCCAACGGCGCCCTGCACGGCACCAAGCCGATCGACCTCGTCGTCGGCCTCATCCACGAGATCCGCGACCGGTTCCCCGGCCTCGACCCGGCGGCCGTCGACGACATCGTCCTCGGCGTCGTCAGCCCGCTCGGCGACCAGGGCTCCGACATCGCCCGGATCGCCGCCATCGCCGCCGGGCTCCCGGAATCCGTCGCCGGCGTCCAGGAGAACCGCTTCTGTGCCTCCGGGCTGGAGGCGGTCAACCTGGCTGCGGCCAAGGTGCGTTCGGGCTGGGAGGACCTCGTCCTGGCCGGCGGCGTCGAATCGATGTCGCGGGTGCCCATGGGCTCCGACGGCGGCGCCTGGGCCATGGACCCGATGACCAGCTTCGAGACCGGCTTCGCCCCGCAGGGCATCGGCGCCGACCTCATCGCCACCATCGAGGGCTTCTCACGGCGCGACGTCGACGAGTACGCCGCCCTCTCCCAGGAGCGCGCCGCCACCGCCTGGAAGGAGGAGCGCTTCGCCCGCTCCGTCGTCCCGGTCAGGGACCGCAACGGGCTGCTCGTCCTCGACCACGACGAGCACATGCGCCCCGGCACCACCGCGGACTCGCTCGCCTCCCTCAAGCCCTCGTTCGCCGCGATCGGCGAGATGGGCGGCTTCGACGCCGTGGCCCTCCAGAAGTACCACTGGGTCGAGAAGATCGACCACGTCCACCACGCGGGCAACTCCTCCGGGATCGTGGACGGCGCCGCCCTCGTCGCGATCGGCTCCAAGGAGACCGGCGAGCGCTACGGTCTCACCCCGCGCGCCCGGATCGTCTCGGCCGCCGTGTCCGGCTCCGAGCCGACCATCATGCTCACCGGGCCCGCCCCCGCCACCCGCAAGGCGCTGGCCAAGGCGGGGCTCACCATCGACGACATCGACCTCGTCGAGATCAACGAGGCGTTCGCCGGCGTCGTCCTGCGCTTCGCCCGTGACATGGGCCTGAGCCTCGACAAGGTCAACGTCAACGGCGGCGCCATCGCACTCGGCCACCCGCTCGGCGCGACCGGCGCGATGATCCTCGGCACGCTCATCGACGAACTGGAGCGGCAGGACAAGCGCTACGGCCTCGCCACCCTCTGCGTCGGTGGCGGCATGGGCATCGCCACCGTCGTCGAGCGTCTCTGACCGCCCCGGGCACCCCCGCTTACGGCTTACGGCTTACGGAGAAGACAAGCAATGACCGAGAGCATGACCATCCGCTGGGAGCAGGACGAGACCGGCGTCGTCACCCTCGTACTGGACGACCCCGACCAGTCCGCCAACACGATGAACCAGGGCTTCAAGGAGTCCATCGCCGCCGTCGCCGAGCGCGCGGAGGCCGAGAAGGACTCCATCCGGGGCATCATCTACACCTCCGCCAAGAAGACCTTCTTCGCGGGCGGCGATCTCAAGGACATGATCAGGATCGGTCCCGGGAACGCCCAGGCGGCGTTCGACACCGGAAGGGCCATCAAGGACGCGCTGCGCCGCATCGAGACCCTCGGCAAGCCGGTCGTGGCCGCCATCAACGGCGCGGCGCTCGGCGGCGGTTACGAGATCGCACTCGCCGCCCACCACCGCATCGCCCTGGACGCCCCCGGGTCCCGGATCGGCCTGCCCGAGGTCACCCTCGGCCTGCTGCCCGCCGGCGGCGGGGTCACCCGCACCGTACGGCTGATGGGCGTCGCCGACGCCCTGCTGAAGGTCCTCCTCCAGGGCACCCAGTACACCCCGCGGCGGGCACTGGAGAACGGACTCGTCCACGAGGTCGCCGACACCCGTGAGGAGATGCTCGACAAGGCCCGGGCCTTCATCGACGCCCACCCCGAGTCGCAGCAGCCCTGGGACGTCAAGGGCTACCGGATCCCCGGCGGCACCCCGTCGAACCCGAAGTTCGCGGCCAACCTGCCGGCCTTCCCGGCCAACCTGAAGAAGCAGCTCGCGGGCGCGCCGATGCCCGCGCCGCGCAACATCCTGGCCGCGGCGGTCGAGGGCTCGCAGGTGGACTTCGAGACCGCGCAGACCATCGAGGCGCGCTACTTCACCGAGCTGGTCACCGGCCAGGTCGCGAAGAACATGATCCAGGCGTTCTTCTTCGACCTTCAGGCGGTCAACTCGGGCGCCAGCCGCCCGGCGGGCGTACAGGAGCGCCAGGTCCGCAAGGTCGCCGTCCTGGGCGCCGGGATGATGGGTGCGGGCATCGCCTACTCCTGCGCCCGCGCGGGCATCGACGTCGTCCTCAAGGACGTCTCCACCGAGGCCGCCGCCAAGGGCAAGGCGTACAGCGAGAAACTTCTCGCCAAGGCGCTCTCCAGGGGCCGCACCACCGAGGCGGAGCGGGACGGGCTGCTGGCGCGCATCACTCCGACCGGGGACGCGGCCGACCTCGCGGGCTGCGACGCCGTGATCGAGGCGGTCTTCGAGGACACCGCGCTCAAGCACAAGGTGTTCCAGGAGATCCAGGACATCGTCGCCCCCGACGCGCTGCTCTGCTCCAACACCTCGACGCTGCCCATCACCGTGCTCGCCGAAGGGGTGAGCAGGCCGGTGGACTTCATCGGGCTGCACTTCTTCTCACCCGTCGACAAGATGCCGCTCGTCGAGATCATCAAGGGCGAGAAGACCGGTGACGAGGCCCTGGCACGCGCCTTCGACCTGGTCCGGCGGATCAAGAAGACCCCGATCGTCGTCAACGACTCACGCGGCTTCTTCACTTCACGCGTCATCGGCCACTTCATCAACGAAGGCGTCGCGATGGTCGGCGAGGGTGCCGAGCCCGCGTCGGTCGAACAGGCGGCGGCCCAGGCCGGCTACCCGGCCAAGGTGCTCTCCCTCATGGACGAGCTGACGCTCACCCTGCCCCGCAAGATCCGCAACGAGACCCGGCGCGCCGTCGAGGAAGCGGGCGGCACCTGGGAGCCGCACCCCGCGGACGAGGTCGTCGACCGGATGGTCGACGAGTTCGGGCGGCCCGGGCGCAGCGGGGGAGCGGGCTTCTACGAGTACGGCGAGGACGGCGCGCGGGGAGCCCTGTGGCCGGGCCTGCGCGAGCACTTCACACGGCCGGACACCGAGATCCCGTTCGAGGACATGAAGGAGCGGATGCTCTTCTCCGAAGCCCTGGACAGCGTCCGCTGCCTGGAGGAGAACGTCCTCATGACCGTCGCCGACGCGAACATCGGCTCCATCATGGGCATCGGATTCCCCGCCTGGACCGGTGGCGTGCTCCAGTACATCAACGGCTACGAAGGCGGCCTGCCCGGCTTCGTGGCGCGTGCCCAGCAGCTCGCCGAGCGCTACGGTGACCGCTTCCTGCCCTCCGCGCTCCTGCTGGAGAAGGCGGCCGGGGGCGAGACGTTCCACGACTGACGGCGCCCCCGCGGGCCGTGTTCATCCCTCTTCCTCCCGGGTGAACGCGGCCCGCAGTTCCTCCTTCAACGACCGCTGGAAGGCCGTCAGCAGCGCCTGGAGCACCATCGGCTGCATGTGGGCCGACAGGGACTTCATCGCCTGCACGTGCTCCGGGTCCGACTCCCGCTCCCGGTAGGGGTTCCACACCTCGTCGCGGAACAGCCGGGTCAGCTCGTGGGCGGCCGAGCGGGTGTGCTCCAGCAGCACCGTGCGCGCGGCCAGGATCGTCTCGTGGGCGATGGGCACGTCCAGAAGCTCCACCCCGAGCCGCAGCAGGCCGGGGTCCACGCTGAGAGGCGCCCCGGGTGTCCCGGGGCGCTCCAGCACCCCCATGGCCGCCAGCCGGTCCACGTCCTGCGCGCTGAGGGGCCTGCCCGCCCGCCGCTCCAGCTCGGCGCGCTCCATCTCCTCGGCCGAGTCCGGTGCCCAGGACGCCACCAGGGCGCGGTGGATCGCCAGGTCCTGCGCGCTCAGGTCGGGCGGCAGCTGCTGGAGATAGCGCTCGATGGCGGCCAGCGTCATGCCCTGGTGCTGGAGTTCCTCGATGAGGGCCAGCCGGGACAGGTGGTCGGGACCGTAGTGCCCGACGCGCCGGGGTCCGATCACCGGAGGCGGCAACAGGCCTCTGGTGCTGTAGAAACGCACGGTGCGCACCGTGACCCCCGCGCGCGCCGCCAGTTCGTCGACGGTCAGCGTCGGTTCGTCCGTCCCGGTCGCCATGTCCACTCCTTGTCGCGGGCAGACCCGTACTGAGGGGCCTGGGTAGATCAGGTGCAACAGTATTGCTGTCTCACCACAGTTGTGAAAGTGCCGGGACGGCGTCCGCTTCAGGCTACGGGGACCGCTGCGGCCGTTCGCGCAGGCCGGCCGGGCCGGAACCGGGCGACGCCCTCGACCGGACCGGCGCGGTGCCCGGCGGTCTGCGCGGCTCCGGCAGCCCCGAGGCCCTCCGGGCCCTGCACCGGCGATGTTGTACCAATCAGGTGCAACAGTATTGCTGTCTCACCAGTGGTGTGAAAGTCTCCGGCACCATCGAAGCACGTCATTCCCTCCGGCGCGGGCCCTGTGAGGTCCGGCCGAACGGCGACAGGAGACGGCCGTGACCACGATCCTGCGAGTCCCCACCGAGGCCGACCGGCTCACCCTGCCGGCTCTGCTGGCGCGTAACGCCGAAGACCACGGCGACCTGCCCGCCCTCTCGTGGCGGAGCCCGGAGGGCGGCGACGGATGGACCACCCTCACCTGGCGGGAGGTGCGCCGCGAGACCGCGGTGCTCGCCGCCGGATACGCCGCCCAGGGCGTCACGCGTGGCCGGCAGGTCCTCATGATGATGGGCAACCGCCCCGAACACTGGCTCAGCGACCTGGCCCTCACCCACCTCGGCGCGGTACCGGTCACCGTGTACGGCACCGCCGCCCCCGGGCAGATCGCCCACATCGCCCGGCACAGCGGCGCCCGGCTGGCGGTCGTGGAGGGCGCACGGGAGCGCGAGCGCTGGGAGCCCCTCCTCGCGGACGCCACCGTCCCTCTGGAGGCACTCGTCGTCGTGGAGCCGGCGGGCGCCGGCAGCCACTCCACGTACGCCTCCCTGCACGCGGCCGGCCAGCGGGCGTACGACGAGAAGGAGTTCGAGGCGGTCTGGCGGGCCTCGGGCGCCGACGACCCGCTCACGGTCGTGTACACCTCGGGCACCACCGGCGACCCCAAGGCCGTGCCCCTCACCCACCGCGGCGTGGTCGCCAACGCGCTGGCCCTGGACCGGGTGGTGGAACTGCCGGATCATGTCGCGCACATCTGCTACCTGCCGTTCGCCCACATCGCCGAGCGGATGCTCGGGATCTACCTGCCGGTCTTCCGCGCCTCGCACGTCCATCTCTGCGCGGACGCCGGCGCCGTCGCCGCGACCGCCCGAGCCCTGCATCCCGCCCAGTTCTTCGGCGTCCCCCGGGTGTGGGAGAAGCTCGCCGCTTCCGTCAGGGCCGCGCTCTCCGCCCTGCCCGAGGAGCAGCGGGCCGCGATCGAGGCGGCAGGGGAGACGGCCCGCGAGCACGTGGCCTTCCGCGAGCGGGGCGAGCAGCCGCCCGCGGAGCTGGAGACCGCCTACCGCCGGGCCAAGGAGACGGTCCTGGACCCGGTGCTCTCCCTCGCGGGCTTCGACCGGCTGGTGTGGACGGCCAGCGCCTCCGCGCCCATGCCGCTGGACGTGGTGCGCTTCTGGGCGGGCTTCGGCATCGTCATCATGGACGCCTGGGGACTCACCGAGACCGTCGGTGTGTTCACCACCAACAGCCCGTCCGCCTTCCGCCTCGGCTCGGTGGGGCGTCCGCTGGAGGGTCTGGAGCTCAAGATCGCCGACGACGGCGAGATCCTGGTCCGGGGCGAGACGGTGTTCGCCGGGTACCTGCGGGCCGACGGCACCGTGGAGGGGGCGCTCGACGCGGACGGCTGGTTCCCGACCGGAGACATCGGCCGGATCGACGACGACGGCTATCTCTGGCTCACCGACCGCAAGAAGGAAATGATCATCACCTCGACCGGTAAGAACGTCTCCCCGGCGCTCGTCGAGAACACGCTCAAGGAGCACCCGCTGATCGGACAGGCCCTCGTCCACGGCGACGGGCGTTCCTACCTGGTGGCGCTGCTCGTCCTCGACGCGGAGATGGCACCGGCCTGGGCGGCGGCCCGCGGGATCGACGGCGACCCGGCCACCCACCCCGAGGTGCACGAGGAGATCGCGCGTGCCGTCGAGGCCGCCAACGCCCGGCTGAACCGCACCGAACAGATCAAGCGCTACCGGCTGCTGACACGGGAGTGGGGGCCGGAGACCGGCGAGCTGACTCCTTCCCTGAAGCTGCGCCGGAGGGTGATCCGCGATCAGTACGGCGAGATGCTCGACGCGCTGTACGGGCAGGACGGGACCTGAGCCACCCCCGCCGGAAGCC
>NZ_DATMVN010000196.1:0-5081 GCF_035563135.1 Streptomyces sp. | reverse complement strand
GCTCACCTTCGGCACCAAGGAGCAGAAACGGCGTTGGGCGGTGCCGATCCTGCGCGCCGAGATCACCGCCGCGCTCGGCATGAGCGAACCCGAGGCGGGCTCCGACCTCGCCTCGCTGCGCACCCGGGCCGTCCTGGACGGTGACACCTTCACGGTGAACGGGCAGAAGATCTGGACGTCCGGAGCCCACCACGCCGACGTGCTCCTCACCTTCGTCCGCACCGACCCCGAGGCCCCCAGGCACAAGGGGATCAGCGCGCTGCTGATCCCGACCGTCACCGACGGCGTCGTACGGCGGCCCTTCGGGTCGATCGCCGCCGAGGACGACCACGACTTCAACGAGGTCTTCCTCACCGACGTCCGCGTGCCGCGGGAGAACCTCGTCGGGCCGCTGGGGGAGGGCTGGCGGGTGGCCAACGGCTCCCTCGGCCACGAACGCACGCTGCTGTGGCTGTCGTACGCCGAACGTCTCCAGGACCTGGTGCGTGACGCCGCGGACATCGGCTCCGGCCAGGAGTGGTATGCCACCCTCCTCATGGACCTGACGGCCCTCAGGCTGCTCGGCTACCGCCAACTGGGCCCGGACCGGAACCCCGCCGAGATCTCCGTGCTCAAACTGCTCGGCTCCGAAGCCGTCCAGACCGCGTCGCTGCGCGCCCTGGAGGCACACGGCGCCGATGCGCTGCCGCATCCCGCCCGCACCGGCCCGTACCACCACATGAACAACGAGGACTTCATCTCCAGCTGGTTCGAGCGGTACGCGCGCAGCTTCGCCGGCACCATCGCCGGCGGCACCAGTGAGATCCAGCGCAACATCATCGCCGAGCGCCTCCTCGGCCTACCGCGTTAGGACGCCGGTCATGGACCAGATCCTGTACGAAGCCCAGGACGGCGTCGCCGTCATCACCCTCAACCGCCCCGAGGCCGCCAACGCCCAGACCATGGCCCTCCTCGACGCGCTGGACGCCGCCTGGACGCGTGCCGCCCGGGACGAGGAGGTCCGCGTGGTCGTGCTGCGGGCGAACGGGCGTCACTTCTCCGCCGGACACGACCTGAAGGACCGCTGGCCGGGACCGGACGAGATCACCCTGGAGTGGATCTACGACGCTGAGACGCGCCGCTACCTGGAGTACTCGCTGAAGTGGCGCAACATTCCCAAGCCCACCATCGCCGCCGTCCAGGGCAAGTGCATCGCCGCAGGTCTGATGCTGTGCTGGCCGTGCGACCTGATCGTAGCCGCCGAGAACGCCGAGTTCTCCGACCCGGTGGTGCACATGGGCATCGGCGGGGTCGAGTACCACGGTCACACCTGGGAGCTGGGCCCGCGCAAGGCCAAGGAGATCCTGTTCACCGGCCGGCCGCTCACCGCTCGCGAGGCGGAGCAGGTGGGCATGGTCAACAAGGTCGTTCCGCCGGGGGAACTGGAGAAAGCGGCAAGGGAACTGGCGGCGCGCATAGCGAAGATGCCGTCCTTCGGACTGCGTCAGGCCAAGCGAGCGGTGAACCAGACCCTGGACGTCCAGGGCTTCTACGCCGCGCTTCAGGCTGTCTTCGACGTCCACCAGACCGGGCACGGCAACGCGCTCAGTGTGGGCGGTCTTCCGATCCTGACGCAGCTGGACGACATGAAGGAGCGCCTGAAGCAGGGCTGAGGACCACACCCACCGGGGGACGGGCCCGGGCCGGAGCCGAGGCGACTCCGGCCCGGGCCTCCGTGTCAGGCCGTGTCTGCCAGGTGCCCTGCGCGAAGCTTCGTTCTCGCGACGGACTGCCGTCCGGGTCCGCCTCGCGGCACCGTCCCTCCGGAACATCGTGACCAGGCCGGCCGCTCCGGGTGAACGTGTCGCCCGTTGCGCGACCACGCTTCACCTCCCTTGCCCATCACCTGGCCCCGCGAGCTCCTCGGGGTCATTCCTGGGAGCGGGCCGGGCCGTGGCCCTCGTCGTCGGGACCGGCATCGGGCTCCACCTCGAACGTGTTCAGCACCGCCGCCAGCATCCCGTACGCGCCCACGGTGAACACGAAGTCCAGCAGCTGCCGCTCGTCCCATATCCTCGCCAGCTCCGCGTACGTGCTGTCGGAGAGGGTGGAGGAGGTCTCCAGTTCGTCGACGGCACGGTTCACCAGGGTGCGGGCGCCCGTCCGCACATGGTCCAGGTCCTCGTCCGTCACGCCGGCCCGACGGCCGATCAGTACGTGCTGTGCCCATTCGTACCCGCACCCGCGGCGCCAGGCGACCCGCAGGATCGCCAGCTCACGGGTCCTCTCCGGCAGTGAGTTGCGGGCCAGCAGGTGGGCGGAGAAGGTGAGGAACGACCTGGCGAGCTCCGGATGGTGCAGAAGCAGGCCCAGTACGTTCGAGGGAGGCACCTTTCGCCCGCCCGTCAGCGGTCGCAGCGCTTCGTCGTCCCACTCCTCGTACGGCACCGGCGAGAGCCTCGTCATGTGTTGCGGCCCCCGTTCACGCCGATGATCTGCCCCGTGATGTAGCCCGCCTCCTCGCTGACCAGGAAGGCACAGGTCGCCGCGATGTCCTCAGGGCGGCCCACCCGGCGTACCGGGGTCCGCGCGATGTGCTCCTCGATGGTGCCGCCGAGCCGCCGCTCCTGCTCGGCGGTGCGCAGCATCGGTGTGTCGATGAACCCGGGCGGTACGGCGTTGACGGTGATGCCCCGGGGGCCCAATTCCAGGGCGAGGGACTTCGTCAGCCCGTTCACCGCGGACTTGGCGGCGACGTAGTGGGCCATGAAGGGCTGGCCGGAGTGGGTGCTGGAGGAGGAGATGTTGACGATCCGGCCCCAGCGGCCCTCCCACATGTCCGGCAGTGCCGACTGCACACAGTGGTAGGTCCCGTTGAGGTTGATGTCGACCACGCGCTGCCACTCCTGGAAGGACAGCTCCGAGAAGCGGGTGAAACCGTCCTTGCCTGCAGCGTTGACCAGAACGGAGACCGGGCCGTAGCGCTCGCGCACCGTGTCCATCGCCTTGTCCACCTGTGCCCGGTCGGTGATGTCGACGGTCAACGCGTGTTCTTCCTCGGTCGGTGCGATGTCGAACACGGCTACCTCGAGGCCGTCGGCGGCGAGCCGCCGTGCGATCGCCCGGCCGATGCCGGAGGCTCCGCCGGTGACCACGGCTGTCCTCGTCGCGCTCATGCGAACGCCTCATCGCCGACGACGGTCGTGCGGTGCAGCAGCCGTTCGGAGGTCTCGTCGTAGGGGAGCGCCCGGTGCAGGATGCCCGTGTTGTCCCAGACCACGAGGTCGCCGACCTCCCAGTCGTGGGTGTGGCGGAACCGCTCCTGCGTGGTCCACTCGAGCAGGTCGCCGAGCAGACCACGGCTTTCGGCGGGATCCATTCCGACGATGTGGTCGGCGGTGGCACCGGTGACCAGGGAGCGGCGCCCGTCCCGGCGGTCCCACACCAGGGACATCTCCTGGCTGGGCCGGGTCCGCCAGGCGGCCAGCTCCTCATCGGTGGGGTCGGGATTCACCAGTCGCTGGGCGGCTTCGAAACTGTGCACCACGCGCAGCGACCCGTACCGCTCGCGCTCCTTCTCCGGCAAGCTCTCGTAGGCCGCGTACGTGCTGGCGAACTCGGTGCCGCCACCGGCCGTGGCGACGTGCCGGGCGGTCAGTGTCGTCGCCTTGACGGGCACGTCGTCGCCGGTGCCGTCCAGATGCCAGTGGAAGGCGCCCTTGAGGTACTCGGCGCTCCTGCTCCTGGCCGGGTTGACGGAGATGGGGAAGACCTCCTGGCCGCGCAGCGTGACCACCTCGCCGAGCCTGCGGCTGAACGCGAGCTGCTGTTCGTCGTCGAGGTGCAGCCCGCGCACGAGGAGGACTCCGTGCCAGGTGAGGGCTTCGACGGCCCGGTGGACGAAGGCGTCCTCCACCGGGTCCGTGACGCCGGTGAACTCGACCCCGAGTCCCGGACTCAAGGTTTTCGATGTGATCATGAAAATGCCCCTTTCATCTCCGAGAACCATATTCTCATCCAGGTTGTGCCGGGAACCCCCGTGACAGGCGGGTGAGTCGTGAGGACCGGCCGGTCCTCCCGCGGCCTTCGGGTGTTGGTACCGAGTTCTCTTGTACGAATCCTTGATTCGCCGAAATGGAGAATGTAGTTTCCGACCCATCGAGCAAGGAGGCTGGGATGCGGTTCAGAGGCAAGGTGGCGATCGTCACCGGAGCCGGCCAAGGCATCGGAGAGGGCTACGCGAAGGCCCTGGCCGCCGAGGGCGCGCG
This sequence comes from Streptomyces sp., assembly GCF_035563135.1. Lineage (GTDB taxonomy): Bacteria > Actinomycetota > Actinomycetes > Streptomycetales > Streptomycetaceae > Streptomyces. Next base: position 834 of record NZ_DATMVN010000196.1, on the reverse strand, counting down.
GGTCGTGGTCGCCGAGCTGAACGAGGAACAAGGACAGCGTGTCGCGAAGGAGATCGGTGACGCGCTCTTCGTGCGGACCGACGTCGGCGACCCGGCGTCCGCCGAGGCTCTCGCCGACACGGTGGTCAGCGAGTTGGGCCGCATCGACCACCTGGTCAACAACGCCGCGATCTTCCAGGGAATGCGGCGCGAGGGCCTCACGAGCGTGGACTACGACTACCTCGACCGGTTCCTCAAGGTGAACCTGCTCGGCGCGCTGCACACGACCCGCGCCGTCCTGCCCCACTTGAAGGAGGGTTCGGCCATCGTCAACCAGTCGTCCACAGCGGCATGGCAGGCCACCGGTTTCTACGGTCTCGCCAAGGCCGGCATCAACCACCTCACCGCGTCCCTCGCCGCGGAACTCGGCGGCCGAGGAATCCGCGTCAACGCGATCGCGCCCGGGCCGACGGACACGGAGGGTTCCCGCGACATCATTCCGGAGCAGGTCCGTGAGACGTTGGTGCGGTCTCTGGCCCTCAAACGCATGGGGACACCGGCGGACCCGGCGGGGCTGCTGATGTTCCTGCTGTCCGACGCAGCGAGCTGGGTCACCGGACAGGTCGTCGCGGTCGACGGCGGATCGGTGGTGCGACTGTGAGCACCCACCCCGTCAGGCCCCAGCTGATCGACGGCAAGCTGGTGACCGCCGGTGCGACCTTCACCTCCCACAATCCCGCCACCGGAGAGCTGGTCGGGTATGCGCCCGAGGCGACCGGGGCGGACGCCGAGGCGGCCGTCGCCGCCGCCCGCCGAGCCTTCGACACCACCGACTGGCCCACGGACCGCGACCTG
>NZ_DATMVN010000195.1:0-8269 GCF_035563135.1 Streptomyces sp. | reverse complement strand
GTGCGATGGCGACGCGGAACGCCGACGCGGTGGTGCTCGTGGCCGGCCCCCGGCTCCCGGGTGCGGTCGCCGAGGTCGAGGCTGTGCGCCGGTGCCACGGGCGGCCCGCCGTCCTCACCGGAGAGGCGGCCACCGTGGCGGCGACCACTGACGCGCTGGCCGGCGCGGGGCTGGCCCACCTCGCCTGTCATGGTCGGCTGCGCGCGGACAACCCGACCTTCTCCGCTCTCGAGCTGGCCGACGGGTGGCTGACCGTGCACGAGCTCGACCGCCGGGGGATCGCACCCCGGCGGGTCGTCCTCGCCGCCTGCGACTCCGCCGCCGACGTCGCCTACGCCGGCGACGAGCTGCTCGGGTTCGTCAGCGCCCTCCTGGCGCGGGGGACGACGGGGGTCCTGGCGAGCACGGTCGCCGTCGGTGACGTCGAGTCCGTCGACCTCATGCGGCAGGTGCACCGCGGGCTGGCCGACGGCCGGACCGTGGCCGACGCGCTGCACGCCGCGCGCGAGCGGCTCGACACCGCCGACCCGCGCCAGTTCGTCCACTGGTGCGCCTTCGGCGCCTACGGGGGCGGTTGACCCCGGCGGAACAGGTATCACGAGCCCGTGCACGGCCTCTGGTGAGGAGCGGCACGGCCGCGGCCGGTGCTGGCAGCCCGCCGCGCCGCGGGGCACCATGCCCGTGCAGGACCACTGCGGTGGCGAGGGGAGGTGGGGGAGATGACGGCACCGGGACCGGGTGAGGACGACCTGCTCGACGAGCTGGGTGCGGCGGTACGCGCAGCCGGCACCCCCACGGCGGCGATGTCCGACGCCGCCCGCGTTGCCTTCTCCTGGCGGACCGTCGACGCCGAGCTCGCCGCGCTGGCCTCCGACTCGCTCGTCGACGAGCCGGCGGGGGTGCGCGGGAGCTCCGCCGGCCCCCGCGACCTGGTCTTCGAAGGCCGGGATTCGTCCGTCGAGGTCGCGCGGGACGAGGACTGCCTGGTCGGTCAGCTGGTCCCGGCCGGTCCCGGGCACGTGTCGCTGCTGCGTCCCGGCGGCGAGGTTGACCGCACGGAGGTCGACGAGTTCGGCCGGTTCCGGTTCGAGCGGTCGGTGACCGGCCCCGCCCGGCTGCGCTGCACGACCTCGTCCGGCGTCGTGGTGACCGAGTGGGTGCGCTTCTGAGGCGGGCGCCTCGGACCCCGAGCCTCGCACCTCCAGCCTCACACCTCCAGCAGCGCCTGCACCGCCCGGTGGGACCGGATCCGCGCGATCGCCCGGGCCCGGGTGGGCCCGATGCTGCCGATCGGCATGCCGAGACGTCGGCCGATCTCCTCGTAAGGGAGGGGAGGGTCCTCGATCAGCAGCAGCAGCAGCTCGCGCTGCCGCTCGGGGAGCTCGGCGAGGGCGGCGAGCAGGGCCTCGTGCCGTTCACCCTCGAGCAGGTCCCGCTCGAGGGCGGGCGCGGCGTCGTCCGGCCGTCCCCGGGCGTCGAGGTCAGCGGAGGGGACCGTGCGGTGCGCCCCATGGACGTGGTTGCACTCGTTGCGGGTGGTGGTCGCGATCCAGCCGGGCAGGGCCCGGGGCTCCCGGATGGCGCCGAGGTGCTCGACCAGGCGCAGCCACACCGTCTGGACGACGTCCTGCGCCTCCGCGTCCTGCAGTCGGTTCCGGCGCACGATCGACAGCACGAGCGGCGTGAACCGGTCGACGAGGCGGTCCCAGGCGGCGGAGTCCCCGTTGAGTGCACCGGTGACCAGGTCGGAGACGGTGTCCTCGTCCGCATCGGGGTCCACGTACCGTCCCCTCTCCTGTGCCGCCTGCCGGAGCAGGCCTCAGCGTAGTGACGGGATCACGGACGGCGGGGCGCGATCCGGCCATCGGATCCGGGCCGGCGGCGTCGGGAGGACCGAGGCGGCCCCGTCTTGACGAGGTCAGGCCAGGGCGGGCGACCTCCCCGGCGATGTCGGCCGCGACCGCCTCCGGGCGCAGCCCGTCGCGGATAGGCTCGGGCCCTCCGCCGCCCTGGCTCCGGGAAGCCGCAGAGGGACGTCTCGGTGACCTCGCCCATGTGCTGAGGGGCGCCGGGCGCTCCGGCTGGCCGGGTCGGTCGAACCGGATGCACGCGGTGACTCATCGGTGGCGGGTGCGCGACGTCACTGCACAGGATCGCGTCTGACCGAGCGGACCAGGACGTGGAGCAGCGGTGCCGCTCAACCGGGAGGGAGAGGGAGCAGCGCATGACCGAGCAGCCATACGGGCAGCCGCCACTGAGCGACGCGGCACAGACCCAGGCGCGCCGGGCCGTCGACGAGTCCGCCGCCCTGGCAATGCTGTGTCCGAGGGGCGACACGGTACACACGCACACGCTTCCGCCAGCGGGGTCGTTGACCGGGGCCTTTGCTCGGTAGCCATGGCGGCTGTCGAGGGCATGTCCGATCCTGCCTGGCGCTCAGCGCACCTTCGGCGGCCACAACGCGAGCTGGGTGCGCAGGGCGGTGACGAGGGCCAGGGGCTGGTCCAGCATCGGGTGGTGGCCTGCGCCGGGAAGCTCGACGACCGGCATGCCGTCCGGAACCAGCCGGGCCATCTCCCGGCCCATCGCTTCCCCGATCATCCCGTGCTGGCAGCGGAAGAGCACCGTGGGGGGAGTGAGCTGAGGCAGCTGGTCGCGCAGCCGTAGCAGGTTGCCGAAGACGCGCGGGTCGAACTTCCAGGTCCAGCCGCCCTCGACCTTCCGGAGGGAGGCGCGGGCCACGTGGTGGCGGACGTAGGGGAGCACCACATCCTGCGGTGGCAGCGTGCGGAAGCGTTCCGTGGCCTCCGCCGCAGTCGGGTACACGCGGTGCGGACGGCGACGCTCACGTACCCGCTCCTCGTCCGGCGGCGAGTCATTGAGGGCGGAGTCGATGACGGCGATGGCGGACACGGTCTCGGGGAGGTCGACGCCGATGGTCACCGCCACCCGGCCTCCCATGCTGTGGCCGATGACGACCGGGCGGTCGAAGCCCTCACGGGCCGCGACCGCGACGACCTCACGTGCCCACTGGTGCGAGTCGTAGCTCTCCCGGTGACCGCTGTCGCCGTGGCCGGACAGCTCCACGGCGAGCTCCCGGTGCCCTCCCAGCTGCGGAGCGACGTGATCCCACCATCCCGCGTGCGCGGTTCCACCGTGGACCAGCACGACGCCAGGCGCGCCGGCGTCGCCCCCGTCGCCCCACACGCGGTAGGCGATGGGAACGCCCTCGACGGGGACCTGGCGGTGCTCCGGCCGATGAGCGAGCGCCTGCCGGAACCACGCCGGGGCATCGGGAGTGGTGGCCGGCTCGGTCATGGTCATCCTCCTGAGATCGCGCCTGCTTCCGCATCTTCCAGGCGCTTGCAGCTGCCGCGTCCACGGGGCTCCTGTCCCACCACGGAGCCCCAAAGGTTCGGTGCGCCGCCGCACGCAGCGTGCGCAGCATGTGATTGCTGACCGGCCGGCTGCGTGCTCCTGGGTCGTCGTCGCCGTGGTGAGGGCGCGCCGGCCCGCGGACCAGTGCCTTGAGCGAACATGCACAGACGGTGGGGTGTGCGTGAGCCGTGTCGAGGGACGACACGCTACAAGCGCACACGGCTGCGCATGGCGCCCAGGTCTTGCTGCAGCATGGATCCTTGTTCCCGAGGGTAGATGGGCGGACCTGGCCTTTCGAGGTGCGGTTCACGTGTGGGCTGCAGCTCCCGAGTCGGGCCGCCGGAATTCACGATGAAGGGAGCGGCCCGTGCCGTTCATCGAGCGTCCTGACACGGCCCGCATCGCATGGGAGTCCGACGGACCGGAGGACGCTCCCGTCGTCCTGCTGGTCATGGGGCTCGCCTACCCCGCCGCGATGTGGTTCCGGATCGTGCCCGCGCTGGCCGAGGGCCACCGGGTCATCCGCGTCGACAACCGGGGCGCCGGTCGCACCGGTGACGTTCCTGGGGCGCCGTACACGGTCGAGACCATGGCGGCGGACTGCCTGGCTGTGCTGGACGCGGCGGATGTGGCAACTGCCCACGTCGTCGGCCTGTCGATGGGCGGCCTGATCGCCCAGGAGATGGTGCTCACCGCCCCGGAACGGGTCCGCTCGCTGTGCCTGATCGCCACACACCCGGGCATCGCGCACGCCGTCATGAACCCGGAGGCGACGGCGATGCTGATGCGGCGCGCGCAGATGACGCCCCAGGAGGCGGCGGAGGCCTCCATTCCCTACAACTACGCGCCCGGGACACCGCGTGAGCGCATCGAGGAGGACTGGGCGGTGCGGTTCCCGCTCGCCGCCTCGAACCAGGGGTACCTGGCGCAGGTGGTCGGGTCGTCGCAATGGGACGGCTATGACCGCATCGTGGGCATCACCGCGCCGACGCTGGTCGTTCAGGGCGAGCTGGATGCGCTCGTCCCGCCGGAGAACGGCCGCACCATCGCCGGCCGCATCCCCCGCGCCGAGCTGGTGATGATCCCGAACGCGAACCACCTGCTGATGACCGACCAGCCCGAGCACGTGTCGAAGGTGCTCGTCGAATGGCTGGATCGGAACCGGTGACCCGGTCCACATTGGATCCGCCGACCGAGCTGCCATCTTCGCGTGGTCGGCTGCCGCCCACCGTCAACCCGCCCACGAGCGTGTCGGCATGAACAGCTGCCGTGCCGCCGCCTCGGCCGAAGCGCCCGCTTGCCGCCGGCGCCGACGTCGCCGCCTTGGAGGTCGGACCGCCCTCCCTCGTCTCGCCCGGACCTGACAGAAGATCGAAGAGCCGCCGCGCTCGGGGGCCACCCGCCCTGGGGGCGGTCCACATCTCCGGGTCCTCCGTCCTCGACGGGCAGCGGAGGCTCCAGCCCGTAGCCGAGGAGGGAAGATGGCACGTCGTTCCGGTCGGTCCTCGCGCAGCAAGCACGCCGCGCTGCCCCTCCTCCCGTTCCAGCCGGCTCCTCCGCGCAAGCGGAGTGCAGCTGCCCGCACGACCAAGGCTGCTCCGCTCGGCCTCCTGGCGCGCCGCACCGGAGCGCCGCGGACCAACCCCGCCCGGCAGGTGGGCGGACGCTGGCTGCGCTCCAGCCACAGCGGACCCGCTGGATCGCGGTCCTACGACGTCTACCTCCCCGCCGGCCACCGGCGGTACACGCCGGTCCCGCTGGTGGTGCTCCTGCACGGCTGCAACCAGACCTCTGAGCAATTCGTGGCCGCCACGCGCTTCACCGCGCTGGCCGACCGCCACGGCTTCGTCATCGCCGCTCCGCGCCAGACCCGCGGCTACCAGGCCGGCGGGTGCTGGCGCTGGTACGAGTCAGCGCACCAGTCACGCGGGGCAGGCGAACCGGCCATCCTGGCCGGCATCGCTGCGGAGATGACGGCCGAACGCTCCCGCTGGCGGATCGACCCGTCGCGGGTCCATGCCGCGGGCATCTCCGCCGGCGGCGCAATGGCACTCGTCCTGGCCGCCACCTACCCGGACCTGTTCGCCGCGGTCGGCGTTCACTCGGCGCCGGCCTACCGGTCGGCCAACAACGGCCTGAAGGCACTGGCCGCCATGCGCGGTCACGGGACGGTGGCCACACCTCTCCCCGGCGCGCGCATGGCGCCCCTCGTCGTCTTCCAGGGGACGGCGGATGCAGTGGTGCACGCGCGGAGTGGCCCTCTGCTGGCCGAGCAGTGGCTGGCGTACGACGCCGCACGGTCCCCCGGGCCGCGGGACCCGCTGCGGATCACCCGGTCCCGCGCAGGCGCGCCGCGCACGGCCGGCGGTCGCCGGTTCACCGTGACCCGCTGGTACACGGCGCGGGGACGCAAGCAGCTCGAGCACTGGCAGATCGAGGGGCTGGCACACGCGTGGTCCGGTGGGCTCGCCGGCGGTTCGTACAGTGACCCCCGGGGCCCTCGGGCCAGCACGGCCATGTGGCAGTTCTTCGCAGCCCACAGTCTCTGACGGCCCGCAGAACCGTCGGGGGCGGGGGACGACTGCCCACGATGTGGCGTCTCGATCTGCGGAACGGCGTGTTCGAAGGCGGCCGCCGGAACATGGTGGCACTCGTCGACGACGACCAGCCCGTAGCCGACGGTCAGCTGGGCGAGGGCGCCGGCGAAGTCCGCCGCCAGCCAGGAGCAGTGGTCGCCGTCCAGCCGCGGGTACCGACCGATCTCCAGCTCTCCGGAGAGGTGGCGGTGAGCACCTCCTCGGTCAACGGAAGGTTCCCACGCTCCGCCGCCGGGAGGCCCTTGCGCCAGCCACCTCGCACCGCGGGCGTCCAGCCCGACCGACCCGACCGGGCGTTCTCCCACCGGAGGGCGTACGCGTTCTGGCGGGCCGCGAACAACGCGCGAAGAAGGCGACCTTGGCCGCCGCCGGCGTGCACCGGACCGGGCGCTGCGTCGAACACGCCGGTCTGCGCCGGACCAGGTGATCGGGCCTCTGTCGTCAGCTCCAGCAGACGCAGCAACCGGGCGTTCGCGGCCCGCGCTCGGTTCACCTCGTCGCGCAGCGCCCAGAGCTCGTCGTCCAGATCGACGAAGGGCAGCGTGCCCTGCTCCGGGTCCGAGGTTCGGGCAAGCCCTTCATGATGCGCGAAAGCACCGAATGCGGTCTCTGCCCGGACTCGGCCGACTCGAGCGTCAACGGACGACCGCTCGGCTTTCCCGGCACGGCCTTTCGGTACCCGAGTGGCCTCGCAGCGAAGACGTCACCGGCAGGTCCAGGACGGTTCGGAACAGAACCTCTCCTGCGCCAGGCAGCTCCTGATGGCGGGATCCCATCATCGACAGGATCCGCCGATAAGTAGGGGAGGCGACGGTGCCATCCCCACCCCCGTCGCCCGGGGAGCGCAGTGATGACAGCTCGACTTCGGCGGATCGGTGACGGACTGGCCGGACTCGCTGGCGCCCACCCTGACCTCCTCGAGGCGGTGCCGACTGCGCGCGCCCGGTACGTCGCGCTAGGTGGCGTCCTTCTCAGCACCGGCGGGCTCGCCGTCCTGTCGGCGTCCTTCGCCGTGCACATGGCGCTCGGCGCGCCATGGCCCGTGGCGGTGGTCTTCGGTCTGGGCTGGGGCGTCGTCATCATCAACCTCGACCGGATGCTGCTGGTCGGGATGGCGTACGACTCCTCGATCCGGCGGAACCTCCTGCTCGCCATGCCGCGGGTCGCTCTTGCGCTGGTGCTGGGGACCGTGATCGCCACGCCGCTGACGCTGCAGGTGTTCCACCCCGAGATCGACACGGAGGTCGTCACGCTGCGCGCAGAGGCGGCGGATGCCCACAAGACCAGCCTCGATTCGGACGCGCGGTTCCGGCCGCTTCCTACGCTGCGAGCACGGGTGGCCGCCGAACAGGCGGTGATCGCCAGCGGCGGACGCACTGACCCGGCCTTGGCGGCGGTGCACGAGCAGGTGCGGATCGAGCAGGCGGCGTACGAGGAGGCAGTCCGCAGTCACCAGGAGCTGAGCTCACGGGCGCAGTGCGAACTCGACGGCACGTGCGGGACCGGGGACGCCGGGGACGGCACGGCCTACCAGGGCGCCAAGGCTGCGGCCGACGCTCAGGCAGCAGTCGTCTCCGCTGCCAAGACCCGCTTCGACGGGGCCGTCAGGGCTGCCGAAGATGGCGAGGCCCGCAGCAGCTCCCAGGCGCAAGCGGATCTGGCCACCGACCAGGCCACCCTGACCGGCCTGACCGCACAGCAGGACCGCCTCCAGGCGGCGTTCGAAGCCACGAACAAGGACGACGACGGCATCCTGATCAGGCTCCAGGCGCTGAACCGGCTGAGCGAGCGGAACAGCACCCTCGGGCTGGCGCATTTGATGCTCTCCCTGCTGTTCATCTGCATCGAGCTGCTTCCGGTGCTCATGAAGGTCCTGTCCAACTTCGGGCCGCCGAGCACCTACGACCAGCTGATGGGCCTGCGCGACGGCGGCAACCTCGAGGTCGAGCAGGTGCAGCAGCAGACGCGACGGGAGATGGAGGTGGCCCAGGCGGAGCTGCGGGTCATGGCCGAACGCGAGCGGGTGGAGCGGGAGAAGCAAGTGATCCTTGCGCGGCACGAGGCGGCCCAGGCGCAGAAGGCAGTCCAGGCGCGGGAGGCAGCGGAGGCTCAGGAGGCAGCGGAGGCGCTGGAGGCGGCGATGGCGCGGGAGGCGTCCGAGGCGCGGAAGGTCGCCAGAGCGAAGCGGGCGGCGGAGGCACGGGCAGCGGCCGAGGCGCAGCGGGCGGCCGAGGCTCAGGCAGCGGCCGAGGCGCTGGCCGTGGCCGAGGCGCGGCGGGCGGCCAGGGCGCGGC
>NZ_DATMVN010000194.1:0-3887 GCF_035563135.1 Streptomyces sp. | reverse complement strand
CGCCCGACGGCGCGCACCGCTGACGCGGGGCCGCCGGGCCCCGGCCACCGGTCCCGGGCCGCTTCCGCCCCTGGCACCCGGGCGCCCGTACGCCCCCTGTCCCTGACGTACGACCGGGGGGCCATCACGGTCCTCCCCGGTCGGGACTTCCGGCGCCCGGCGGGTGAACCACCCGTTCCGCCCGTACGGTCGGAACCATGACGCAGCGGGCACTCGACTCCTTCGGCGAGCAGCCGGACTCCGTGAAGACCTCTCCCGCACCCGCGCCGCCGGGCGGGCTGACCACCGCCGAGGTCGCCGAACGGGTCGCCCGGGGCGAGGTCAACGACGTACCGGTCCGCTCCTCCCGCTCGGTCACCGAGATCGTCCGCGCGAACGTCCTCACCCGGTTCAACCTGATCATCGGTGTGCTCTGGGTGATCATGCTGTCCGTCGCGCCCATCCAGGACAGCCTCTTCGGCTTCGTGATCCTCGCGAACACCGGGATCGGCATCGTCCAGGAGTGGCGCGCCAAGAAGACGCTGGACAGCCTCGCGGTGATCGGCGAGGCGAAACCGACCGTACGGCGTGACGGGGCCTCCGTCGAGGTCTCCGTCTCCGGGATCGTCCTCGGGGACCTGATCGAGCTGGGCCCCGGGGACAAGGCCGTCGTCGACGGCACGGTCGTCGAGGCCGACAGCCTGGAGATCGACGAGTCGCTGCTGACCGGCGAGGCGGACCCCGTGGTCAAGCGGCCGGGCGACCCGGTGATGTCCGGCAGCTTCGTCGTCGCGGGCGGCGGGGCGTTCACCGCCACCAAGGTCGGCCGCGAGGCCTACGCCGCACAGCTCGCCGAGGAGGCGTCCCGCTTCACCCTCGTGCGGTCCGAGCTCCGCAGCGGCATCAGCACGATCCTCAAGTACGTGACGTGGATGATGGTTCCGACGGCGATCGGGCTCATCGTCAGCCAGCTGGTCGTCAAGGACAACAACTTCAAGGACTCGGTGGCCCGCACCGTCGGCGGCATCGTCCCGATGATCCCCGAGGGCCTGGTCCTTCTCACCTCGGTCGCCTTCGCGATCGGCGTCATCCGGCTCGGCCGCAAGCAGTGTCTCGTGCAGGAGCTGCCCGCGATCGAGGGGCTCGCCCGGGTCGACGTCGTCTGCCTGGACAAGACCGGAACCCTCACCGAGGGCGGCATGGACGTCACCGAGGTCCGCCCGCTGAACGGATCCGACGAGGGGTACGTCCGCCGCGTCCTGGGCGCCCTCGGCGCCTCCGACCCACGGCCCAACGCCAGCCTCCAGGCCATCATCGACGCCCACCCGGACGACAAGGGCTGGGACGTCACCCAGGCCATGCCGTTCTCCTCGGCCCGCAAGTACAGCGGTGCCGCCTTCACCGAGGGCGGCGGTGACGCGTCCGCCTGGCTGCTCGGCGCCCCCGACGTCCTGCTGCCCGCCGACGACCCCGCCCTCGCGGAGACGGTCCACCTCAACGAGCAGGGGCTGCGGGTCCTGCTCCTGGCCAGGGTCCGGGGCGGGCTGGACGCCCCGGACCCTGCCTCCGGGGCCGTGCCGGCCGCGCTCGTGGTCCTGGAGCAGCGGCTGCGGCCCGACGCCGGGGAGACCCTGGCCTACTTCGGCGACCAGGACGTCGCCGCCAAGGTCATCTCCGGCGACAACGCCGTCTCCGTCGGCGCGGTGGCCCAGAAGCTGGGGATGCCGGGCGCCGGACACCCCGTGGACGCCCGCCGGCTGCCCGAGGACCGCGACGCCATGGCGTCGGAGATCGAGCGGAACGCGGTCTTCGGCCGGGTCACCCCGCAGCAGAAGCGGGACATGGTCGGCGCCCTCCAGTCACGCGGGCACACGGTCGCGATGACCGGGGACGGGGTCAACGACGTGCTCGCGCTGAAGGACGCCGACATCGGGGTCTCGATGGGCTCGGGCTCCGAGGCGACCCGGGCGGTGGCCCAGATCGTGCTGATGGACAACAGCTTCGCGGCCCTGCCCTCGGTCGTGGCGGAGGGCCGCCGGGTCATCGGCAACATCACCCGCGTCGCCACACTGTTCCTGACGAAGACCGTCTACTCGGTGCTGCTGGCGATCCTGGTGGTCTGCTTCCAGGTGGAGTACCCGTTCCTGCCGCGCCACCTCACGCTGCTGTCCACACTGACGATCGGTGTCCCGGCGTTCTTCCTGGCGCTCGCCCCCAACAAGGAGCGGGCCCAGCCGCACTTCGTACGCCGTGTCATGCGCTACGCGATCCCCTCCGGGGTCATCGCGGCGGCGGCCACCTTCACCACGTACCTGGTGGCCCGCCATCACTACGCCGGTACGGGAGCGCTGGACGCGGAGACGAGCGCGGCGACCCTCACACTGTTCCTGGTCTCCATGTGGGTCCTGGCGATCATCGCCCGTCCGTACACCTGGTGGCGGGTCGCGCTGGTGGCGACGATGGGCCTGTGCTTCCTCGTCGTGCTCGCGGTGCCCTGGCTCCAGGACTTCTTCGCGCTGAAGCTGGTGGGCACCACCATGCCCTGGGCCGCGGCGGGGATCGCGGCGGCAGCGGCGGCCGTCCTGGAATTCGCCTGGCGCGTGGTCGGCCGCCGCTTCCGCCCCTAGCGGTCTACTTCACGTCGACGAAGTCACCCGCGGCCGTGACGGTCGGGGTGGTGGACGTACCGGCGAAGCTGTAGCGCCAGTAGCCGTCCACGGACGCCTTGACGGTGGTCTTCAGCGCACCGGTGCTGCTCGACTTGATGGTCTTGACGGTGGTGTAGGTGCTGCTGTTCTTCTTGCGGAACTGGAGCTTGACGGCCTGGGTGGCGTAGCCCTTGTACGTGCCGGTCTCCCAGTTGGCACGCGAGAGCTTGCCGGTGACCGTGAGGGTCTTGCCCTTCTTGACGGGCTCCGGGGCGGCGTTGACGGTCACCTTGGAGAGGCGCTGGAGGTTCGTCCTGCCGAAGGCGTCCTTCTGGACGATCTGGCCGTCCTTGCTGAGCACAGCGGCGCCGACCTTCCAGGTGGTCGCGTCGGAGTTGATCAGCCATGCCGGGTCGACCGTGACCGTCAGCGTGCAGGTGGAGGTCGTGGCGTTGACCGCCTTGCACGTGGCGACGTCCTCGTTCTGCCCGATGCCGAAGCTGTCCTCGGACTCCAGAGTGCTGCCGATCCACAGGAACGTCGCCGCGTCGGCGATGCCCGAGTCGTCCGTGGCCGTGATGGCGACGGAGACCTTCTTCGGTGCGGTGGTGCCCACCACGATGGGCTTACCGCCGTTCACGACGGCCTTGGTGATCTTGAGGTCGTCGGTCGCGGTGACCGCACGGGCGGCCATCCGCCCGTGGGACTGCTCCGGGGCGGAAAGCCCGAAGTCAGGCGTCCAGGTACGGCCGTCGTCGGCCTGCGCGGCCGGGACGCCGAAGGCGGACAGAGCCAGGGCGCCGGAGACAACGGCAACAGTGGCACGAATACGCATGTGTTCCCCAGTGGAGAAAGGGGGCCCGCGGCACGGCGTGAGGCCGACGGTCCCCATGTGGTCTGCGAGTCTGGTGACTCGACAGACCAGACGGCGGGCACATGTGAATGGTTGTACGTCCGGATGGCTTTTCCGTGAAGATCACATGGCTCAGTCGAACCAGCGGTCCCGGGCCAGCTCCTCGGTGCGCGACGGGTCCTCCAGCAGGGCGGCCACCTCGAAGCGGCGCGGCCACTGTCCGGCCGCCCAGGCGAGACCGGCCGCCACGCCCTCCAGCGTGGACGCGTGGACCACACCGTCGGGGGTGCGGCGCCAGTCCAGCTCGACGCCCCCGGCGCGCAGCTCGCTGTGCTCGACGTAGGTCTCGGGGGTCCCGGCGCCGAGCAGGATCCGTACGGAGTCCGGCACCTGGTGCTCCTCGCCCC
>NZ_DATMVN010000193.1:0-45346 GCF_035563135.1 Streptomyces sp. | reverse complement strand
GTCGGCCGTACGGGCCAGGGCGCCCCCCGGCCTGGTTCGGGTGGCTCGCCCGCGGCGTACGAGCCGCAGGCCGCAGCAGCAGTGAGGATACGGATCGGCCCTGTCGTCCTGGCACCGGAACTGCCGTCGCCGACCGTGCCCACGTCAGTACCGTCCCTTCCCGTGGGCACCTCCGGCATCTCTGCCACGAAGCGGCCTCCGGTGGTCTCCGGCACCGTCGCCGACACGTCGGCCGCACTTCGGCCTCTGCTGCGGCCGGGACGCACTGCCGCGCTCCGTCCCGCCTCCCCGTAGGGCGCCTCAGGCCGGGGTACGAGGGGCCGCGAGCCCTTCGTCCGTCACTCCCAGGCGTGCCTGTTCCTCCTCGACGATCCGGCGTGCCAGCTCGGTGTCCGAGACGTCGACCGCGTCCGGGGTGGCTTCGGCCACGGCGCTGCGGCGGGCATAGGCGTCGAACAGCCGGGTCTTGGCCTCCAGCATCTTCACCATGCGTTCGTCCACACCGCCGGTGGCGAGGAGGCGGTGCACGCGGACCGGCCTGACCTGCCCCATGCGGTGGGCCCGGGCCACCGCCTGGTGCTCGATGGTCGGCTTGATCTGGGGCTCGCAGATGACCACGACGGAGGCGGCCTGCATGTTGAGGCCGACGCCCGCTGCCTGGATCTGCGCCAGGAGCACCGCGGGGCCCTGGACACCGGCGAAGTCGTCGACGGTCTGCTGGCGACGGGCGGCCGGGACGCTTCCGGTGAGCGGGCCGAACACCGGGGCACAGTCGGCGGTCCCGGTGGTGACGGCGTCCTGCACCACCCTCAGTACGTCCTTGAAGTTGGAGAAGACCACCGTCTTCTGGTCGTTCTCGCCGGCCTCCTGCACGATCTCCCGGAGCCGGCCCAGCTTGGCCGACTTCTCCGGGTGCATGTACGCGGCCCTGCGCATCGCCATGAAGTTCCCCGCGCGCACGGCTTCGCGGTACGCCTCCTCGTCCGATGCGCTGAGCTCCTCCCATTCGTCGGTCTGCTGGAGACTCGGGAGTTCCGTCAGCACGTCTTCCTGGTTGCGCCGCAGATAGACCGGGGCCACGGCCCTGCGGAAGGCGACCGATCCGGCCAGCGCGTCCCGCTCGCCGAGGAGATCGGCGACATCACCGTCGAGCATCCGGACCAGATTGCGGAATTCCGCGACCCTGTTCTCCATCGGGGTTCCGGTCATGAAGAGGGTGCGCCCGCTGCGTTCCGCCCACAGGGCGACCGCCTGGGAGCGCTTGGCCTTCGGGTTCTTCACGGAGTGCGCTTCGTCGACCACGAGCAGCCCGGCCTGGCCCGCGTCCGGAACGGGGAAACCGCGCAGCCCGTCGAACGTGGTCACCGCGACCCCGCCCCGCTCCTTCCAGTCGGCGTACGCGTCGTGCCGGTCGGGGCCGTGGAGCACCACGACACGCAGGGCGCTCCGGGCCTCGACCTCCCGTGTCCAGTTCACGAGGACGCTCGCCGGGCAGACGACCATGAAGTGGCTCTGCCCCTCGGCGGCCAGGTGCGCCAGCACGGCGATGGCCTGGATGGTCTTCCCCAGACCCATCTCGTCGCCGAGTATCACCTTGCGCTGCGCGAGTGCGAACCTCGCGCCGAAGGCCTGGTAACCGCGCAAGGAGACCCGGCGGTGTGCGTCGTCGAGGCGCTGGGTCCGTACCCGTTCGGCGACCTCGTCCGGAAGGAAGCCCTCGACGGCGGCCGCGTCCGGCGACCGCCCCGAGATCTCGGCGAGCACGCTGTAGTACTCGGCGGAACGGAGCTCGAAATCGACCCAGGCCGCGATGTCGGACGACGCCCCTCGGAGCAGGTCCACCGACGCCTGGGCGAACAGCCCGGACAGACCGGACCGCTCCCCCTCGTCCACCACCGACCGGACCTCGGTGACCGCCGCCGACGCGCGCGTCCTCTTCTCCCGCCCCGCCAGGAGCATCCGGAACCGCCCGGCGGCGGGCCTGGCGTCGGTGAGCAGCGGACCGAGCCGTCCGGACAGGGCCACGGCCTTGTCGACCGCGCGACGCGCGTCCGGGCCGGCCTCCACCAGTACGTGCAAGGCCGTGACGAGCGCGGTGGTGCCCGGTTCCGGCCGGTCCACGTCGATGTGGACGGCCACGGTCTCCCGCACCGCCTCGGAGAGCCGGCGGGCGGCGGCGAGCATCTGGTCGACCGTGCGCTGCCCGACGCCGGGAATCTGCCGCAACCGGTAGGGGCCCGCGTCGAGGACACTGCCCAGGGTGCGCAGTCCGCTCTTCTCGACGCTCCCCAGCCGCAGCCGTCCTTCGGTGACGTCCTGGAGCCGGGCGACGGGGATGGCGTCGAGTTCCCGCTTCACCGCTGCGTCATGGATCGGCTTCAAGGCCGCCCGTACCGCCTCGACCGCCCTGCCGTGGTCCCCCACCACCGCCTGCGCCGCCTCGTACAGGCGCGCTCCCTCCGCGACCGTGTCCCGCTCGCCACGCCCCACGCTTTCCCCGCCCCTCTTCCCGCCCTCCCGCACATCCTGCCACCGCCCTCCTCGCGGGCCGCGACGGCCGTCGGACGGCCGGAACGGACGACCGGAACGGACGACCGGAGCGGACGGCTGTGACGACACCGCCGTCGACGAGCAGGTCGTCGCCAGGGGGGAGCTCGCTCCGAGGCCGCGCGGGAATGCCGCAGCTCCGGGGAGGCCGCCGGGAGTTCCCGCACGGCCGCTCCCCGACGCGGAGCTCACGGCCCGCACGGCCTGGCGGCTCTCACCGTCGGGTTCCCGCTGTCCCCCGGGAGCCGCGATCGCGCCGGGACTGAGGGAATCGCCCGTCCTTGCCGACCGAGGGTGCGGCCGAGGGCCGTCGCCTCGTCGTCGAGGCGGTCAGTCCGCCGGCCCCCTCGCGTTGTCGCCGTCTCCGTCACCCTCGGCCCTGGCGTCTGCGCGAGCGCTGTCCCACACCCGCAGCAGCATCCGCTCGTCCAGGTCCGGCGTGGTGTCCTCGGCGCGCTCCCGTCCGACGCCGCGCACCTCGGTGTGCAGTTCCTCCATCCGCTGATCGAGCTGATCGGCGAGTTCCGCCGCCTCGGTCAGGCTGGTGACGATGCCGGCGGGCACGGAACCGTCGTACTTGTAGTAGATCTTGTGCTCCAGGCTGGCCCAGAAATCCATGGCGATCGTCCGGACCTGCACCTCGACGGTCACGGGAACCGGGCCGGTACTGAGGAACACCGGGATCTCGACCAGCGCGTGCAGGCTCTTGTAGCCGTTGGGCTTGGGGTGTGCGATGTAGTCCTTGACCCGGAGCACCCCTACGTCGGTCTGGGAGGTGAGTGCGTCGAGGACCCGGTAGGTGTCGGCGATGAAACTGCACGTGATGCGCACGCCGGCGATGTCATGGATGCCCGCCCGGATCGCCTCCGGTGTCGGGTCGATGCCGAGGCGTGCGACCTTCTGCAGGATGCTCGCGGAGGTCTTGACCCGGGAACCGACGTGCTCGATCGGGTTGTACCGGTGCAGGTGCAGGAACTCCCTGCGCAGGATCGACACCTTGGTCAGCATCTCGTCGACGGCGAACTCGTGCTCCATCTGGATGCGCTGGAAGTCCTTGCGCATCCGGCGCGCGAACACGACGTCCGCCGGTTCGGCCGGCTCTCCGCCGGCACGGTGCGCGGGTGTCTGCGTCGGGTCGGCCACGGTGGTGCTCCTCTCCCGGGTCGGGAGGCATGGTCCGGAATGGGCGGGTACGACACATGATCGCAGAGGCAGCCCCGTGCCCGCACCGGTGGAAGGGCCCGGCTACCGGCAGCGTCATCAGGCGGTGATCACCGCGCTGCGCCGGCTCCCCGTGATCGCCGCCGGGCGCACCTCACGCCCTTACCGCCCTTCAGCACCTCCGGGCGTCCCGCGAAGTGGAGTTGCCGGTGCAGCCCTGACGGAACCGGGAGAAGACGCTCCGGCCACGGAGTTCACCGGGTCCCTGCGGCCCGGTACCGCCAGCCCTGCCTCGTAGGCCGTGATCACCGCCTGGATGCGGTCGCGGAGGCCGAGCTTGGCGAGAATGTTGCTGACGTGGGTCTTCACGGTGTGTTCGCTGATGACCATGGTCGCGGCGATCTCCGGATTGGTGAAGCCGCGGGCGAGCAGGCGCAGCGTCTCCGTCTCACGCGAGGTGAGGGAGTCGAGTCGCGGGTCGGGGAGCAGCGGCGCCCCGGCCGGTGCGCTGGTGCAGTGGGCGATGAGCTTGCTGGTGACGGAAGGCGAAAGGAGGGAGTCGCCACCCGCGACGACCCGGACCGCATGGGCGAGATCGTCGCGCCGGACGTCCTTGAGGAGGAAGCCGCTCGCGCCCGCACGCAGCGCCTCGAACACGTAGGCGTCGAGGTCGAAGGTGGTCAGGATGATCACGCGGGTGGCGGTGCCGGCGCAGATCTCGGCGGTGGCGGTGAGGCCGTCCATGCCCGGCATACGGATGTCGAGCAGCGCGACGTCCGGGGCATGGGCCCGTACTGCCGCGATCGCCTCGGCACCGTCGGCGGCTTCCGCGACGACCTCGATGTCCGGCTGGGCGTCCAGGATCATCGCGAACCCGGCCCGGACCAGTTCCTGGTCGTCGGCGACGACCACGCGCAGCGGCCCGGCCGCCGTACCGCCGCTCATGACGGGGGGAGGAGCGGGAGGCGGGCGCGGACCCGGAATCCGGCACCGTCCGTACGGGGACCGCATTCAGCGGTTCCACCGCACGCACGTGCGCGTTCCCGGATGTTGATCAGGCCGTGGCCGCCGGAGGGGAGGGAACGGGCGGGCCGCTGTCCGGTGGCCGCGCCGTCGTCGGTGATGTCGAGCTGCACGATGCCTCGGTCTTCCTGCCAGTGGAGGTGGAGCTGGGCACGGCCGGTGCCCGCATGCCTGACGATATTGGTCAACGCCTCCTGGACGATGCGGAATGCAGCGGTCTCCACATGCGGGGCGAGCGGGTGGCGGGCGGCCCCGCCGGGCTGCGGGTGGACGACCGTGGCTCCCGAACCGTCGGTCTGCGTGCACTCGACCGTGAGGCCCGATCCGGCCGTCAGGGCGGGCAGGTCGGCGAGGGTGGGCTGAGGGGTGCGCTCGGGCTGGGGGGCCCGGCCCGGGTCGAGCACCTCAAGGATCCCTCTGAGCTGCACCATCGCATCGCGTCCCGCACCCGCGATGGCGTCGAAGGCGCGCTCGGCACGGGCCGGGTCCGTGGCCAGGACCACGGGTCCGGCCTCGGCCTGGACGACCATCAGGCTCACCGCGTGGGACAGGATGTCGTGCATGTCCCGGGCGATTCTGGTGCGTTCGGCGAGTGCGGCCTTCTCTGCTTCCGCCCGACGCTCGCGCTCCAGCCGTTCGGCGTGGGCCCGGCCGGCGGCGGCCGCCCTGCCGAGCGCGTAGGCCGCGACGCACAGCACGCTCATCCGCAGTCCGGATTCGGAGGAGGCGAGCGCGAAGCTGCCGAGCACGGTCACGGCGAGCACCGTGTTCCGGGCCCACCGCCCCGACCGCTCGGCGACCGAGTGGGTCGCCACCAGGGCGGCGTACCAGACCGGTTGGGCCGGGACCTCACCGACGTAGTCGTAGCTACCGGTCGCGGCGAGGCTCACCATCAGTACCAGCACCGGGTGGCTCCGCCGCCGGTACAGCGGCGCCGCCGAGCCCAGGACGACCAGGATGCCCCACCCGCTCCACGGCCCGCCGGCCCCGCCCGCCGCCGCGAAGGGCCAGAGCTGGGCGGCGGCGACAAGGGCCGCGAGTCCGGTGTCGACCGCGCGCGGGGACAGGGCGCTGAACCACCCCCGCAGCCGGTCCGCCCGCGCGCCCCTCCCCCTCCAGATCACAGCTCCCCCGGCCACAGCTCCCCCTGACGCGTCACCGCGCACCGGCCACCGCCGGGCGCCCCGTGCCACGGTCGTCCGCCGCACCGGAGACGGCCTGCCGCGACTCCATCACCCGCGCGATCTGCACGAAGGAGACGGACAGTAGCAGCGCCCCGACCGGGATCAGGTCCTTGTCGGCCAGCGGCATCACCAGGTCGGCGAGGACGAGGAGCACCGTCCACGGCTTGACCACACGGGCGGCAGCCAGCCGTACGACGAGGGCGAGCATCCCCACGTAGAAGAGGTACGGGCCGAAGTCGTAGACGACCGGTGCCACACCGGGTACGTCCGAGACCCGTTCCGTGAACAGGGACATCTCCAGGTGGTCCGCGGACACCGCCCCCGCCACCAGGTCGATCCCGAACTGCAGCAGGAGGACGGCGGCTCCGGCCGTCGCCGTCCGGTGCGCCACCGCCGCGACGCGGTCGCCCGACGGGGCGAGCGCCCTCAGCCAGCGGAACACCACAGCGAACAGGACCAGCGCCACACAGAACGCCAGATGCCCGAGGGTCCAGGCGGGCCCGGGGCCGCGCTCGCCGTCCAGCCCGTCCG
Source organism: Streptomyces sp. (assembly GCF_035563135.1). GTDB lineage: Bacteria > Actinomycetota > Actinomycetes > Streptomycetales > Streptomycetaceae > Streptomyces. The sequence goes on along the minus strand of NZ_DATMVN010000193.1, from coordinate 38,900 downwards.
CGATCCGGAACAGGCCGTAGGTGAGGGTGAGTGCGGGTACCGCGAGCATGACCGTACGACGGTTCATCATGAAATCCCCAACCCCAGGATGACCGCCGGGACTTCGGTGGGCCCGGCGGGAACACCACTCATCCTGGAGCGCCCGTCCTCCTGACGGATCGCCGGAGCGAGGGGTCTTCGCCCTCCGCCGCGCGGCGGATACGGCCGCACCACGGGGCTTCCCACCGGCCCTGCGGAAAGCTGGTGACGAAGAGGGCCGGGCCGACACGGAATGGCCGGCCTGCTCCTCCTGACGGTGACCGCTCCGGCCGGCGTGTCCGGGGCGGTCCCCTCCGGACCAGCGCGGTGCCCTCGGCGTACCGGCCCCTGCGGCAGGTGCGCTGGACCAGCACCATGATGATCAAAAGCCCGCCTCCCAGGTGCTCACGAGTCTGTGAAGCCGAAGACGGCCCCACTCGTGCGGTGGGCGCTTGTCCACACACGGCATGCCGGGTGCGGAGTCCGGCCCGGCCCGGAGCCTCACGAGTTCACCGGGATGGGAGGACGGGCGAAGACCGGGTAGACACCCAGGGGGCAGAAGGAGACGAGAACGCGTTGATCGCTCTGCCGGCCCCGCTCGATGCGGCGCCGGAGTCCGGCCGGCAGCCGCGCAGCCGATGGGAGAGTGCTTGTGCGTGCCGTCACCGTCCATCCTTCAACCGCCCGAAGCCTTGAGGTGCGCGACGTTCCCGAACCGGTCCGAGGTGAGGGCGAGCTGCTGGTGGACGGGCTGGCTGTCGGAATCTGCGGCACGGACAAGGAGATCGCGGCAGGCGAATACGGGTGGGCGCCACCGGGCGAGGACCGGCTGGTTCTCGGCCACGAATCGCTGGGGCGGGTGCGTGAAGCCCCTGCGGGCAGCGGATTCGGGGCCGGGGACCTGGTGGTGGGTGTGGTGCGCCGCCCGGACCCCGAGCCGTGCGGCGCATGCGCGCGGGGCGAATTCGACATGTGCCGCAACGGCCGCTACACCGAGCGCGGCATCAAGGAGCGGCACGGCTACGCCAGCCGGTCCTGGACCGTGGAGAGCGACTACGCGGTCAAGCTCGCTCCTGCCCTGGAGCGGGTCGGGATGCTGCTGGAGCCGGCCTCGGTGGTGGCCAAGGCCTGGGAGCAGGTGGAACGGATCGGGGCCCGCTCCTGGTTCGAACCACACCGGGTGCTGATCACCGGGGCCGGGCCGATCGGGCTGCTCGCCGCGTTGCTCGGCGTGCAGCGCGGGCTGGAGACGCACGTGCTGGACCGGGTCGCCTCAGGTCCGAAGCCTGACCTGGTCGCCGGCCTGGGAGCGACGTACCACAGCGGGTCCGTCGACCAGGTCGCCCCCTCGATCCGTCCCGATGTGGTGATCGAGGCCACCGGTGCCGGAACGGTGGTCCTCGATGTGATGGCGGGAACCGCGCAGTACGGAATCGTCTGCCTGACCGGCGTGTCCCCCAGGGGCCAGCGACTGTCCGTCGAAGCGGGCACCCTCAACCGGGAACTGGTGCTGGAGAACGACGTCGTGGTGGGTTCCGTCAACGCCAACCTGCGCCACTACCGCCAGGGCGCAGACGCACTCGCCCGGGCGGAGCCGGCCTGGCTGGAACGGATGATCACCAGGCGGGTGCCACTGGAACGCGCCGCCGAAGCGTTCACCTCACGCGATGACGACATCAAGGTCGTCATCGATCTGGAGTGACCGGCCGGATTCACTGCGGGGATTCCGGCCTTACCGGGCGTCGCGCCACGGGGCGAACGCTGCCTGTCGATCGAGGGACTGCAAAACGTCCGGTGTGGCAGGCTCATGGAGTGATCCAGGCTTGTCTCAATGGTCGCCGTACGGCAGCAGACCATGGCGCGGTACCTCTTACGCCCGCGCAGTTGGCCGCCGCCGCCCGCACGGCGATGGCGGCCGGCGCCGACAGCGTGCACCTGCACCCCCGGGACGACGAGGGACAGGAAACCCTGGTCATCGCCTGGGTCGAGCCGGCGGTGCGAGCAGTGCGCCAGGCCTGTCCCGGGCTGCCGGTCGGAGTGTCGACCGGTCTGTGGATGTGCGGGGAGGACGCCGCGGCCCGGCAGGTCGCGGTGCAGGACTGGGCCGCAGCAGAGGACCGGCCGGACTTCGCATCTGTCAACCTCAGCGAGCCCGGTTTCAAGGGCCTGACGCAAACTCTGAGGGAGCTGGGCGTCGGCGTCGAAGCGGGGGTGTGGTCCGAACACGACGCAGCCGGCCTGCTCGCCGGCTCCTCCGCGGACTCCTGCACCCGGATCCTCGTGGAGTTGATCGACATGCCCGCACCGCAGGCGCTGCTCAGCGCCGACCGGATCGTGGCCATGCTGCGGAAAGCCGAAGTGAGCGCCCCGATCCTGCTGCACGGAGAAGGGGCGTCCACCTGGCCGGTCCTCGACAAGGCCCTCTCCATGGGCCTCGAGACACGCATCGGGCTGGAGGACACCCTCACCGACCCCGCCGGTGACGTAGTGGCAGACAACGACACCTTGATCCGCATCGCCCTGTCCCGTAAGCCTTGAATCGACATCAGCGCTTGCGCCCTTCGCGTTCGCGACCGCCGAGAGGGCGTCAAGTCCCGCCATGGTCTTCGGGGCATCTGCGGCCGCGCGCACGGACCGGGTGACGATGATCACGGAAGAACACCGCCGACCAGCGCGGCAGGCCATGAGGCAGACAGCACCACTGACAACCCGTCCGGTCCTGGCAGAAGATCGCGTTCACGATCTCCCCCGGACCACCACCGCGGTGATCTCCTGCTGGTCGGCCTGCCAGGGTCTCCACAGGATCGGGCAGGCCGAGCGACGTGGAGACGCGCGCCCGCGCCGACCGACAGGTTCGACGGTCCGGTTCCGCCGGCTCACCTCGTGTCGCGCGGGGACCTGCCGTCTGCAGCGTTCGTGGTTGACACAGCCCGGACGGCGGGTCGCCGACGGTGGTGGCCCGGTGCCCGCGACGCTGTTCGCGCCGCGGGCCGGGGCCTTCGGGCATGGAGGCACGCTTACGGGAGGACGATGTTACGGCCGGGCCCGCCTTCGAGGGCGTCCTTTCCGGTGCCACCGCAGACGAGGTCGTCGCCGCCTTCGCCGTGCAGCATGTCGTTGCCCGGGCCGCCGAGGACGATGTCGCGGCCGTCCCCGCCCATGACGTGGTCGTCACCGGGACCGGCGTGCACGAGGTCGTCACCGCCGTAGCCCTCGATCATGTCGTCGCCCCGGTCGCCCCACATCTGCTGGTTGCTGCTGTCACCCATCAGGTGGTCCATGCCGTCGCCGCCGTGCAGGGCGGCGGGTCCCATGACCATGTCGTTCCCCGCGCCGCCCAGCACCGTACGTGCGGTGTGGGCGTGCAGTTCGTCGTCACCGGGGCCGCCGCTGACGGTGCCGACCCCGGGGGTGAAGGCGGCGATCGTGTCATCGCCTTCGCCGAGGAAGACGTCGATCCTGTCGGGCCGGGGGCTGTCGGTGGGCAGTTCGCAGACGACGGAGGTGGTGTCCTCGGCTCTGGAATACGCACAGTGGTCGCCCGGTTCGAGCGGGACCACGTCGCTGAAGCCGATCCGCCGGATCCCGTCGCTGGTGTACATGGAGAATATGTTGAGGTTGTTGGCCTGCCCTGCGGCGGCGGTGAAGACGATCGACTGGGTTGCCCAGTCGGCTCCGACGCGGGCCTTCGCCTCGGTGGCGGTGGCTGCGGCTGCCGGGCCGACGGCGAGGCCGACGGTGAACAGGCTCACGGCGACCGCGCTGACGGCGGCTCGGTTTCGGTTCATGAGACCTCATCTCGGTGGAGTGACGGTGGGGTGACCTGCCAGGCGTGGTGCTGCCGGGGACCGGGCGGGCCCGGTCGTGAAGGCAGTCTCCCCTGCTCGTCCGGATCCGCAAGACCGCGAGTTGACGCGGCGTCACGGTAAACCGGTTTCTCTCCGGATGTGATGGTTGAGCTTCTTTGGTCAGGTATGTTCCCGGTCTCGCCGAGGTAAGGCCGGATAGCTCAATTCGGGTCCAGTGAAAGGTAGTTGGCCGACGCAGTCGATAACCGGGATTGCCGGAGGAGCAGAAGGCGGCTGCCCGGGTGAGCTGGAGCGCACCGAGGCCGATCCGTGGTGCCCACGGCTTCCCTCGCTACGGCGTCGGTACTCCAGCACTGTCCGTTCAGATCCGAGGAGGACGCACGTTTCCGCTGCGTGCCATCGGCCGCGTCCCCCGCCCGATGCACCGGACAGCCCCAGCCCCTACCAGGCCACTTGCCCGGCGAGGCCGGCCCGGGTGCACGGAAGCGCACCCCCGGGAATCGGGATCTCGCGTGCGGCGGCACCGGGCAGCCCCCCGCCGGAACCGGGCCCCGTTGCCACACCGCGAACACCCCTCCCCGGCATTGCCCCACACGCCGGCCCAGGCCGCATCCCCGCCTTCCGGTTCCGGGGACGGCTCCGGCTCCCGCTCCCGCTCGCGCTCGCGCTCGCGCTCCCGCTCCCGCTCCCGCTCCCGCTCCCGCTCCCGCTCCCGCTCCCAGCAGATTCCCTGCTCACCACCCCTTCCCGCATCAACTCCGTTTGTTTCATTGACATTTCACTCGGAAGTCGTACCGTTGGGAGCGCTCCCATGACAGCCTTGCAACTGGAAGGGGTTCCCCCCACATGCGTAACCAGACTCCGTTAACCGGGCGTTCGCGGTCTTCCCTCCGCCGGCCTCTCCAGGTACTCATCACGCTGTTCGCCGTGGTTGTCGGCGCACTGACCTGGTCGGCCCCCGCCCAGGCTCACGGCACCATCGTCGGCCCCGCCTCCCGTGCGTACCAGTGCTGGAAGACGTGGGGCAGCAACCACACGAACCCGGCCATGCAGACCGAAGACCCCATGTGCTGGCAGGCCTTCCAGGCCAACCCGGACACCATGTGGAACTGGATGAGCGCGCTCCGCGACGGCCTCGGCGGACAGTTCCAGGCGCGGACCCCCGACGGGACGCTCTGCAGCAACAACCTCTCGAGGAACGCCAGTCTGAACAAGCCGGGAGAGTGGAAGACCACCTCCGTCGGCAACAACTTCTCGGTGCACCTGTACGACCAGGCGTCCCACGGTGCCGACTACTTCAAGGTCTACGTGAGCAAGCAGGGCTTCAACCCCAAGACCCAGACCCTGGGCTGGGGCAACCTCGACTTCATCACGCAGACCGGCCGCTTCGCCCCGGCACAGGACATCACGTTCCCCGTCCAGACCTCCGGCTACACCGGACACCACACCGTGTTCGTGATCTGGCAGGCCTCGCACCTCGACCAGGCCTACATGTGGTGCAGCGACGTGAACTTCGGCTGAGCCGGGGAGCACCGCGCACCACACCGGCCTCTACCGGGCGCCGGTAACCCGCCGCCCGGCCGGCCGAGCTCCGTCGGGGCAGGGGACCCATTCGGTCACCCTGCCCCGACGGGGCTTTCTGCGCTCCTGGCAGTGCCTGGTCAGGCGGGGGTCGGTGGGTACGCCGCGGCGGCAGGCGGGGCAGGCACCGGTCCAGCAGCGAGACGCCCACCTGGCAGACGGTGACCTTGCCCGCGGTGCCGGTGTACTGCCTCGACGCACGCCGAAGCGTTGCTGCCCTTGAGGAACCCGGTGTCGTCTTGGAGACCGACCCCTTCGGCTTCAACACCACCGCGCTCGTATCCCAGCCCGAACGACGCCGTCTTACGCGTCGCCTACACGATCGACAACGGCGAGTTGGTGGTCTGGGTCGTTCACGTGGAACACCGGTCCACTGTTTACGAGACCTGATTGCCGCTGCCCCCACGTCAGAATATCCCGCACCCGCCCAGCACGGTGACGACGAAGGGGCCGGACTCGACAGAGCCCGACCCCTTCTGACCTGCATGTTTGCTGCGTCAGCAACGTGGTGTTATTTCATCCGCTCAGACGTTGAAGCGGAACTTCACCACAAGGCTTTGACCTGCAGAAATACGGGCGCATCCCAGCACCATCCCAGCACGGGATGCGCCACAAAGTACAAGAAGACCGAAGATCACCAACGCTACCCGGAAGCGCCCGCACATGCCTGAAGTCTGCGGAACTTGTACGAGCGCCACATCAGGCTCGTGCCACCGCACCGAACCTCGCAGAGCAGCACAGCGCTCGCGCTCACTCGCGGTCTCCATGGACGCCAGCGGCCAGTTCCGACGCCTGGCCGCCGCCCAGAATGCACGTCCAGATCTCGGGGCCGGCGCGAGCATCCACAGGTCCCGTATACCCCCCGGTTTGGCGGGGCATAGTCAGAAGCTTCCGCGCTGTCGCAGGTCAGCCTGCATAGGTCAGCGGGTGGAGCAAGCGCCTTCTAAGCGCTTGGCCGCAGGTTCGAGTCCTGCCGGGGCGCCCCAAACATGTCTGGTCAGGGCGCTCTCGGACCACTAGCGGAGAAGCGGTGCGCGCGGTACTGCGCCGTTCGTTCAGCGCGTTGGATTCCGTGCTCCAGAGAGGGGAAACGTGGATCATCTCGGCATTCAGCTGGCCGAAGTTAGACGCGCCAGGCTCCCTTCTCCAGCTCGTGCACCACCAGCTCCTCCATCACGTGTCGCTCCCTGGCGGAGGCGTAGGCGAGGTCGTGCAGGGCAGCGGCACGCGTGGCGAAACCCTGCCTGACCACATCTGCCGGCCAGGGGATCTTGTAACGCGAGAAGTCCTTGCGCCTCATCGCACGAGCCTGCTCGCCTTGCGTTACGGACATCAACTCCCGCCGCTGGTAACGCAATGTGTGCAGCAACCACATTCGGTCGGCCTCGGACTCCGTGTGAAGTGCAAGCGTCCGCCGCCCCGGAACTAGCGGAGTCGTGGTGAGCACGGTCCGCACCTCACCGGGACGGGGCGCGATCAACAGGCTGCCGGCCGGACACACAGTCTCCCCGCGCGCCACGGTCCGTGACGTCACTGCCCCCAGATGCACTTCCCTGCAGTTCAGTACTTGCCGGGGAGACACCCACGGCATGGTCGGCTGCTCACGGTCCGGCGGGAGCTGCGCCACACCCGCCGTGATCTGAGCCACCTCGCCCATCGCGCGCTCGGCAGTGGGACCTTGTCCGCATGCCCTCAGCGTCTCTATATAGTGCGCGTCCGCGAGTTCCGTCGCACACGTCGCGATCCGGTTGTTCAACACATTCTTGCGCTCGGCAAGGGAGATCAGCGCAAGCAGCCTCTCCCGCACCCGGTCCGGAGGCTTCGGCACCGGAAGTCGGTTGAGCGCTTGCAAAGGCAAGGTCATGTGCTCGGAGTTCGAAGAGGACACCGTGAGATAGCTGCGACTCTGCGATGTTTTCAGCCACCATCGAAGCCACAGGTCCCACTGCTGCACGTGGCCCTCCGGTGTCCAGTGGACAACTGCGAGCGACCTGGCGGCATTCCATCCCCCATGTTCTTCCGTCGCTACCGCCGTCTCCCCCACTCGTCCTACGAGCACGACAAGAAGGTCCCCTGCTCTCAGGGTGCTGCGGGGGTGGCGTTCGGCTACCTCCGGAGGCACGAACGTGAACTCCTGGACGTGCAGCCCCCCTTCGATGATCTCCTTTGCGCCGATCATCGGGATTCCATCGGGTGCCTTCTGCGGTTGCGTAATGCCGTAAGCGGCGTACTCGACCCCAGGGAAATCCCGCAACTCGATGATGGACCACGGAGCGGTGAGGTCATCCGGCTCTGTAGTCATGTCTGCCCTCCAACGCATCGCGGACTCGGCGTCTGGCTGTGGCGCTACGGTCCAAGCACTCATACAGCTCGGCTTTCCGGCTGCGTTCTACGTCTCTTGAATTCTCCTGCACGGCCTCCCGGTGCCGCACGTAGCGTGCGGGAGTCAGATCGAAGCCCGCCTCAGCGATTTCCTCGTGGCTCGCCGCACGGCACCATGGGACGGACTCAGGGTCCCCCTCGCCTTCACGGCGTCGAAGTCCCTGCCATTCACCGAAGATCTTCAGCAGGCGTTCGACCGAATCCTTTACGAAGTGGCGCCGCGCCCCCTCCTTCGCTGCTGGCAGTTTCCCTGCATCCGCGAACAAGACCTGATCTGAGTGCGGCCGCTCCCCTTTGGCCAGCAGCCACAGCGCCGTGCTCGCACTGGTATGCGGAAAGAGCCACGTCGGCAAGGCCACAACCCCCACGACCAGACCGTTCTCCAGCAGCCCACGGCGGATCAGTCCGTCGGTGCTGTTGCTGCTGTGCGCCGCGCCGGAAGACAGCAGAACGACGGCCCGTCCTTGTGGCGTGAGATCGGCAAGGATGTGCTGGACCCAGGCGAAGTTCGCGTTACCCGGACGTGGCACCCCCAGGGTCCACCGCCAGTCGTCCTTCAGTTCACCGTGCCCCCAGTCCCGCTGGTTCACTGGAGGGTTAGCGACGATCACGTCGGCCGGTATCGGTGAAGTGCCCGCCCTGAGGGTGTCAGCTCCTTCCTTGCCGAGGTCGGCGTGGAATCCGTGCAGGGCAAGGTTGACGGCTGCGGCATAGCGCGCCGTCCGGTTGATATCCGCACCGGACAAGCGCACTTCACTCCCCTGTGCCCGAGCCCGGTGTGCGGCTGCGCGCAGCAGTCGCCCGCTGCCGCACACCGGGTCCCGAACAACCTCGCCTCCTCGGGGAACGGCCAGCCCCGCGAAAAGATACGCCAGGTCGTTCGATGTGAAGTAGTCATCGCCACGCGCGTAGCGTGCCGAGTACATGTCGAGGAGCGTGTCAAGGAGCTTCACGTCCGGATCCAGCTGCCGCACTTCCGCGATCAGCTCATGGAGGGCCGGGTCGATGAGCTCGAAGGGACGGCTCGCACCTTCGTCGCGATACGCGGGAAGGCCGTGAGCGCGAGCAACGGGCGTATGCGTCCACATTGCACCGAGCCTGGCCCCCGCTGACTCCGAGCCCGGCCCCCACAGCCGGTCCACCTCCACCGCCGTTACGTGTTGGAACGAGCAGTGAAGGTAGACCACTTGAAAGGCAAGCCGGTACGTTGTCGCGGCATCGGCGACGCTGCGCAGCTTCTCGACGGCCCGCAGCACTCGCCGGTACTTCAGCCGCCCCTCTTCGTTCGCCCATTCCTCCTGGGTCACAACGACCTCAGCCAGGAGACGACCGCCAGCCCGATGAGAACAGTGGCTCCGCAGGCGGCGCCACCGTTCTGGATGGCCGTGACGACCTCTCCCGCGCCCACGAACTCGAGGATGCCGGCCACGAGCCCCACCACCACGGACGCCAGGACAACCACCACCAACAGCAGCGCTCGCTGCGACATGCCACAACTCCCTCGGTTCCACCAGCAGTTAGCAGTTCTGCGGTTCGTTCCGCGGACTTGAAAGTAGTGGCCTGACGCACCTCACGTCTCGCAGCACGGGAATTTGCTTTTGCCGTAAGGCGGTTGGGTGCAGCCCCCTGCCTGCCCCCGCGAAGGACATCCGGTCGGACAGAGAACGGCCCCGGCAAGCAGGCGCTTGCCGGGGCCAGGAGCGATATAGGCGAGGGCTATGCGTCAGCGGCCGAGCCGTCCTGGGACCACTTGTCGGCGAAGTGTTCCATCTGGCGGATCACCAGGTCGATCGCTTCCTTGGACTGCTCCGGCGGGTAACCGTGGCGGGCCAGGAGGCGCCTGATGGTGGCGCGAAGCCTGGCCCGGACCGGTTCGCGGGCGATCCAATCCTTCTTGAGGTTCTTGCGGACCTGGACCACGAGATCCCGGGCGATACCCGAGAGGATCTCGTCGCCCATGAGGTCGCGGGCGCTGCCGAGGTCGGCGACCGCGTCGTAGAAGGCGAGTTCGTCGTTCCCCAGCGGCGGGGTGAACTTCTCACCTCGCCTGGCGTCTTCCGCAACCGTCTTGGCCAGTTCCACCAGCTGGGCGATGATCTCGGCGCTGGTGAGCTGCTGGCGCATGTAGCGGGTCATCAGGTCCTGGAGGCGCTCCGAGAACGCGGTCTGGCGGACGATGTTGTGCCGGGTCTGCTCGCGCATCTTCTGCTCGACGAGGCGGCGCAGGGCTTCGGCGGCCAGGTGTGGGGTTTCGCTGTTCTGCAGGCGGCCGACAAGGGCGTCGTTGAGGTGCGTGAGGTCGGCCTTGTCCAGTCCGGCCTCGGAGAAGAGGTCGGTGACGCCGCCGGTCTCCACGACGGCAGAGGTGAGCTGGGAGAGGTAGAGAGCGACGTCACGGGCGACGGGCAGGCCCTGGGCCTCGCGGTCCATGGCGTCGAGCTTCGCCATGTACGTACGGACCTCGACGAGGAACTGGATGTCGCGCTTCCAGTACGGCTGGTCGGTGAACCGGGAGGAGATGTCGGCGGAGGAGCCGGCGAGGGCGAAGAAGCGCTCCAGGCGGTAGCCGTGTTCGCGGAAGCGGCGGCTGAGGGTCTGGTTCGGGTCGTCGAGCTGGTCGGGGTTGTTGCCCGGGGTGGCGGGGCTGCGGAGGTACTCGGCCGTGGTGTATGCGGCCTTGATGAAAGCCTTGGGGTCGGGGCGGGAGAGGCGTTCGCGCCAGTTCCAGCCGAGGAGCATCTGATCGAGGATGTCGTACTCGTTGCGGAGCTCGTCCAGGGCGCGGTCGATGTCCTGGCCGAGGGTCCGGTCGGCCTGGTCGTCGGCGGAGTACTCGGCGATGGCCTTCTGGAGGTTCTCGGTGAGGGGGGCGTAGCCGACGAGGAGGCCCTCCTCCTTCTTGCGGAAGCGGCGGTTGACGCGGGCGAGGGCCTGCATCAGGCCGGCGCCGCGCAGCGGCCGGTCCAGGTACATGGTATGGATGGACGGCGCGTCGAAGCCGGTCAGGAGCATGTTGTTGACGATGAGGAGCTGGAGTTCGTCCTCGGGGTCCTTGGCACGGTTGATGACGGCCTTGCGCTGGGAGTCGCGCAGGGCGTGGGCGCGCAGTTCCTTGGAGTCCTTGCGGGAGTCCGAGGAGTAGACGATCTTCATGGCACCGGTGGTCGGGTCGTCCGTGTGCCAGTCGGGGCGCAGGATCTTCAGGGCGTCGTAGACGTGGACGCAGATCTCGCGGGTGGCGCAGACGAGTATCGCCTTGCCGGGGGCTCCGCCGGGTGCGTCGTCGGCGTCCGCGACGAACGGCAGCATCGCCGCACGGCGCGCTTCCCAGTGCTCGACCAGGTCCTGGGTCAGGTCGCGTATCCGGGCGGGGGCGCCGTACATGGCGTTCATGGTGGCGACGGCCTGCTCGACGCGGGTGCGCTCGGTGTCGTCCAGACCGTCGGTGATGCGGTCGGCCTCGGTGTCGATGGTGGTGGGGTCGACGTCGTGGTCGAGGACGAGCTGGACGACGCGGCTCTCGTGGTAGACCTTCACGGTCGCGCCGTCGTCAGCGGCCCGCTTGAGGTCGTAAGTGTCGATGTAGTCGCCGAAGACCTCGCGGGTGTTGCGGTCGGCCTCGGAGATCGGGGTGCCGGTGAAGGCGAGCAACGTGGCGTGTGGGAGCGCGTCGCGCAGGTGGCGGGCGTAGCCGTCGAGATGGTCGTAGTGACTGCGGTGGGCCTCGTCGACCACGACGACGATGTTGCGCCGCTCGGAGAGGAGCGGGTGGTCGGTCCCGGATTCCTTCTCCTGCTTAGTGCGGCCGAACTTCTGCAGGGTGGTGAAGAGGATGCCGCCGGTGCGTTTCGCGGCGAGTTCTTCGCGGAGTTCGGCGCGGTTGAGGAACTGGTGGGGCTGCTCCGGGAGGACCTCGCTCTCCTTGAACGTGTCGAAGAGCTGGTCGTCGAGGTCGGTGCGGTCGGTGACGACCACGACGGTGGGGTTGTGCAGGGCGGGGTCGCGCATGACGAGGTTGGTGGTCAGCACCATCTCCTCGGACTTGCCCGAACCCTGGGTGTGCCAGACCACACCAGCCTTGCCATCGGTCGCGGCCGCGCGGCGTACGGCGTCGGCGGCGCGGGTTACCGCGAAGTACTGGTGCGGCTTCGCGATCCGCTTCATGCGCTTGGCCGGCACGAAGTTGATGAAGGACCGGACGAGGGCGAGGAAGCGAGGCTGGGTGAACAGGCCGTGCAGGGCAAGGTCCTGGCCGGTCGGGATGTCGGCATCGGCGTCGGCGTGGACGGCGGCAGCGTCCACAGTGTCCACGCGGGCGCCGAACTCGTCGGTGTTCCACGGGGCGAAGTGCTCATATGGGGTGAAGGGGGTGCCGTACTTCGCGGTGATCCCGTCGGAGAGCAGCACGACCGCGTTGTAGCGGAAGGCGGTCGGGAACTCCTCGACGTAGTGCCGGATCTGGGTGTGCGCGGCGGCGAGAGTGGCGTTCGGGTCGCCGGCCCGCTTGAGCTCGATGACGGCGAGCGGAAGCCCGTTGACGTACAGAACGAGGTCGAAGCGACGGTTGCGCTCACCGTTGATCACCGTCACCTGGCGGACGGCGCGGTACGTGTTCGCGTCCGCGTGCTCCAGGTCGACGATCCGGACGGTCGGCGTGTGCTCGGCGCCGAGCGCGTCGGTGTACGTGACGGAGTGGACGCCGTCGGTCAGGTAGCCGTGCGCGGTCCGGTTCTCCTCGTACGTGTCCTGGGAGGTCGGGGTCGCGGCGGTCGCTAGGGCCTCACGGACGGCCTCCGGGGGGAGGGCGGGGTTGAGCCTCTCGATCGCCTCGCGGAGATCGGAGTAGAGGATCAGGTCGTCCCAGGACCGGCGGTGACCGGAACCGGGGGCGAGCTCATTGCCCTCGGCCCTCGGCCAGTCGAGCTCCAGGAGCTCTTCGAGGGCGAGGAACTCCCAGTCGATTTCGAGGGGGCGGAAGTTGTCGGGGGTGGGGGTGTCGGGGGTGTCGCTGCTGCCGTTGTCGTTCCCGTGCGTGGTCATACGTGGTCCTCGACAATCTTCTCGGCATCCTTGACGCGAAGGCGGCCGGACATGAGTTGGGGGAGGAGGGTGTCGCGGAGAATCGACAAGGAGCGGGATTCATGGAGCACTTGACTCACCTGCCGGTCGAGCACCGAGAGCTGACCTTCTACTGCCTCGATCTGACTTTCGTTCGGCCAGCTCACTTCAAGAAGGGAAAGCTGCTTCTTGTTGATTGAACCAAAAACGGTTCCTTCAGCCTCGTAAGGGCGCCATACCGAACCGTCCGAAGAGAGCGCCTGAAGGAGGACATGCGGGTACTGGCTTGCTCGAACCGCTGCGACACCTCGACCAATTCCGCATGTCTCCTCGGCTACGTTGATGGTTCCGACTGGCGCCCTCACGCTAACCAGCACATCACCAGCTCCAGCATGCCGACTAACCTCCGTGCACCACACGCGATGCCCTGGATGCCGCATCCCGAAGTCCCGAACCCCTTGATAGAAGGGGATTCCGTCCCCAGTCTCGTTGTAGGTTTCACCAGGTGGCGACTGCCCCATGACGATGCTGGCAACATCCGACAACCTGTAGTGCTCTTTGGCCTCGCTCGCTTCAAATAGAGCGGAAGCAAGAGCATCAGCTGTGGCCGCGATGCGCTCATTGACGGCGATCTTGTCGTCCAGCGCCCCAAGTACATCGGCTACCGCTTCCTGCTCAGCAAGGGCAGGAAGCGGTACCTTCAAATTTCGGATCGAAGTCAGCGGCGTGGCGATGCCAGGTACGCCGACCGTCGAGGCGTTCTCCAAGATTGACCGTCGACCAGCCTCAGATTGGAACCAGTAGAAGTAGAACTCAGGAACCGCCTTCTTGAGGCATAGGCGAGTCTTGACCTGACTGGAGCCGATGACGTATCGATCAAATCGAGGATTCCGAGGCAGCATGGAAACCTGCCCGATTGTTCCACGGTGAGTGAAAATCAAGTCGCCAGGCGCAACGTTGGCGGGCAAAATCTCGTCGGCCTTGTCTTCTGTGATGAACACGAAGTCGTCGTCTACGAAGATCCCGCGCGCGAGGTTCACTCCTCTAACCACAGGGACGCCTTCAGCGACGTAGTTCTCCTTGGTGATCTTTGACCCGAAGGGGCCCATAGAGAAGGACGAACGTTCTTCACTGGCGAGCGTCTCGTACGCCACAAATTCCCATTTAGCCATTGGCCCTCCCCAGCTGCTCACGCACCGTCTTCGCCAGCTCGTCCGACTGATCGAAGAGTTCGTACAGCTCCCCTGTCAGCCGCGCGATCTTCTCCGCAACCGCCTCGGCGTCCTCTTCCTCCGCCTCAGCCGCCCCGACATACCGCCCCGGCGTCAGCACGTACCCGTGCTCCTGCACCGTCTTCAGGTCTGCGCTGGCGCAGAACCCCGGCATATCCGCGTACGACTCCCCCGCGTCCTTCGCGCTCGCCGTCCCCCGCCACGCGTGGTAAGTCCCCGCGATCTTCGCGAGGTCGACCTCCGTCAGCACCCGCTCAGTACGGTCAACCATCTCGCCCATGTCCCGGGCATCGATGAACAGGATCTCGCCCCGGCGATCCGCAGCCGCGACCTTCTGCCCCTTCACGCCCCCCGGCGACTTGTCCTTCGCCAGGAACCACAGACAGGCCGGGATCGCCGTCGTCCGGAACAGCTGCGCCGGCAGCGCGACCATGCAGGCCACCATGTCGCCGTCCACCAGCGCCTGCCGGATCTCACCCTCGCCGCTCTGCTGGCTGCTCATCGAGCCGTTGGCGAGGACGACGCCAGCCGTTCCCCGCTCCCCCAGCTTGCTGATCATGTGCTGGAGCCAGGCGTAGTTGGCGTTGGACTTCGGCGGGACGCCGTACTTCCACCGCGCATCCGACTCGTTCCGCGCCCAGTCCTTGATGTTGAAGGGCGGGTTGGCCATGACGTAGTCGGCCTTGAGATCGGGGTGCTTGTCGTCTGCGAAGGTGTCGCCCCAGCGGGCGGCGAGGTTGCCGTCGATGCCGTGGATGGCGAGGTTCATCTTGGCCAGGCGCCAGGTGCGTTCGTTGAGCTCCTGGCCGTAGACGGAGATGTCGGCCTTGTGGCCGCGGCCACGGTGGGCCTCGATGAACTTGGCGGCCTGGACGAACATGCCGCCGGAGCCGCAGGCCGGGTCGTACACGCGGCCCTCGTACGGTTCCAGGACCTCCACAAGGAGGCGGACGACGCTGCTCGGGGTGTAGAACTCGCCGCCGCGCTTGCCTTCCGCGCGGGCGAAGTTGCCGAGGAAGTACTCGTAGACCTCGCCGAGGACGTCTTGGGCGGGCTTGTCGTCGCTGCCGCCGAAACGGGCGTCGGTGATGAGGTCGACGAGTTCGGCCAGGCGCTTCTTGTCGACGTTGTCCTTGTTGAAGATCTTGGGGAGGACGCCGGTCAGTGACGGGTTGGCCTTCATGATGGCGTCCATCGCCTGGTCGAGCACCTCGCCGACGTTGCCGCTCTTGGCGTTGGCGGAGATCGAGGACCAACGGGCGCTCTCGGGGACCCAGAAGACGTGGTGCCCGGTGTACTCGTCCTGGTCCTCCAGGAACTCCTCCAGGCGGTCCTCAGCGATGCCTTCCTCCGCGAGCTCCTTGGCGAGCTGTTCACGGCGCTCTTCGAAGGCGTCGGAGACGTACTTGAGGAAGATCAGGCCGAGGACGAACTCCTTGTACTGGTTGGCGTCCATGGAGCCGCGCAGCTTGTCGGCGGCCTTCCAGAGGATGGCCTGGATCTCCTTGGGCGTGGAGGCGGTGAACAACTCCGCCTGGTCGGCGGGCTTCTTCTTCCGGGGAGGCATGGGCGCTCGGGTCTCCTTCAAGAGTCGGACGAGAGATCAGACGAGAGGGGGTTCGGTGAGGGTCAGCGTGCCGTCGACGAGGCCGGCGGCGGTCAGGGAAGTCAAGTCGTCGAGGGCCGCCGCGTGCTGGCGCAGCAGGGCCGTACGGCGGGCGATGTCGGCCAAGAGCGCGTCATACCGCTCGGCCTCGTCGCCGGGGAGGTCGGGGATGAGGAGGTCCTCTATGCGGCGGGCGGAGCGGACCGCGCCACTCACCCGCCGATGTTCGGCTGCCGCCGAGCGCAGGAGCGCTGCCAGGACACGGGGCCGTACGGGATGCTCAGCATCGGCTCGTACACGCAGGACGCGGGCGGGGAAGGCGACCACGGACAGGCCCTCGTCGTCGACGTACGCGCCGAAGCTCGGGGTGGCGGTGACGACGATGTCGCCGGGTTCGGTGAAGCAGGCGTGCTCGTAGGTGTTGAGCAGCACGGCGCGGTCTATGCGGTGACTGTCGACCGGCGCGCTGCCGGTGATCTCGGCCGCGGTGAGGACGGTGTAGTGGCCCTTGCCTCCGGTGAGGAGGTGTTCGGCGGCGATGCGGTGGCCGGGCAGTCGGCGCAGGCGGCGGTCCTTGAGCAGGCGGGCCACGGTGGTACGGCGGGCCGGCTGGTCGTCGGGGCGCAGGACGGCGTTGGCGCGGATCGTGGGCGCGTGGTCGAGTGCGCTACGGGTGGCGTCGATCAGCTGCTGGAGGCGGAGTTCGATCTCGGAGATGCGGGCCGGGCGTTCAACGACGGAGCGGGTGTAGCGGTCGGCGTGCGGGCGGTGCTGCGGGGTGAACGCGGCACCGGGTGCGCTTGTCAGCGCGGTGGCCCGGACGACGGCGGCGTTGCGCGGTTCGTGGCGGCTGTCCGCCCGCCAGCCGGCCTCACGGAAGATGTCGATGTCCTCGGCCAGCGCGTCTAGAGCCTGCGCGGTAAGGGTGCGTGAGGAGAGGTCGGCGAGGAGGATCTGGCCGGTGCGCTGTCCTTCGGGGGTGCGGTGCAGGACCCAGACCGCGGTGCGGTGGGCCGGGCGGAAAGGGAGCACGCCTTCGGGGAGGCTGATCGCGGCCTTTAGGAGGTGCTGTTCCAGGAAGCCCCGGCGCAGGCGGTCTGCTTCCCCGCGTGCGGGCAGGGGGCGGACGAGCGCATCGGCGGGGCCCAGGACGATGGCCGTGCAGTCCTCGGCGAGGAGGTCGGTGAGGTCCTGCAGGTTCTGCAGGACGGCGAGCGAGCTGCGGGTCTCGGCCGCCTCGTAGGGGAGGGCACAGACGACGACGTGCGGGTCTCCCCAGTCGTCCGTGGCCAGTTCCTCGCCGTCCACGAGGTCCATCTCGTACTCCTGGACGCCTTGGGCCATGAGGCGGCGGCGGGCGAGCCGGGCTAGGTCCGGCATCGGGTCCGCGGAGAGGAAGAAGGGCATGCCCTCGGCGTCGGACACTGCTTCGCGCAGGGCGACCAGCAGATCTCCGCTCCTGGGGTACAGGACGGCGGCCGTCGCCCCTTGCTCGCGCTCGTTCAGACGCGCGATGCCGGACAGATGGGCCATCGCCCGACTCACCAGCGGAATCGGTTCGTCGGCGGCGAGGTCGTCGCAGCCCAGGCGGCGGCGCGCGTCCATGACCCGTTCGAGCGCGTCGGCCGGGGTGTAGGCGGCCTCGGTGAGGTGGTCGGCGAGTACAGCGAGCAGGGGGCCCTGACGTTCGGCATCCGGCAGGTCGCGTAGTTCTTTGTGGAGGTAGGTGTCCTCGAAGTCGGTCTCCGAGGCGCGCTCCAGGATCGTGCGCCACGGCAGCTCGGAGAGCGGTTCGTCGAGGAGCTGGCGCAGGCAGAGCAGCGCGGTCACCGTGTCGACCAGCGTGCGGGCAGGGATCGTGCGCCGCCAGGCGGACAGGGTGTGCAGCACCCACTCCGCCTGGATCTGGTCGGAGCCAGCATTGCCTCGGCCGGTGGACAGCAGCCATTCGGCGACTTCGCCGCCGTCGAAGAGCGGGCTGGCTCCCTCGTATGCGACGGGCTCAGGGAAGTCCGCGTGCCGGCGCACCCAGGTGGTAACGACGGGCCGTTGGACCTGGGCCAAGTTCCCGATTTCGGCGTAACTGATCCGCCAGGAGGTCTCCTCCGGCAGGATGGGAGCGGTTGCTTCACGTGTGCCGGCCATGCGGTTCCGCTCCCTTCGTGACGACCGCCTCGTGCTCTCGGTCGAGAACGTTTCTCCCAGTGCACCTCACACGCTACAGCCGGTCGAGCTCTCAGCTTCACCAGCAGTTGATAACCAGGGTTATCAGGTTCTCGAACAATTTCACCTCCGATCTTCTGGCACCTTCGTCACCATCACCCCGGCACCACCCGCCGGGACGCCGGCCCCATACGAGTCTGACCGCACCGGCGTCCTCATCGCCGCACCTCTGCTCCCTTGCCGGGCACTCACCCCTGTCCGCCTCGACACCACCCGTCCCGTAAGGCCGCTCGTGTTACCGACCCGCACCGCAACCTCGCCCCAGGAGACCTCTGTGTCCAGCACCGCGTCGAAGCGCACCCTGTACCGCCTGACCCACGTCAAGGCGACCCCTGAGTCGATGCTCGAAGCCCTCGACGTCGACGCCCTCGACACCCTCGACGCGGTCGTGCGCGACGTCAGCGATCACATGGGAGTTCCCGCCCTCGCGGTGTCCTTCGCCGTAGCGAAGGAGGAAGCCGCCTGGGGCAAGGATGTCCTCCGGCTCGCCGGCGAATCGGACCTGCTGCAGAGCGAGCAGCGCACCGGCGCACTGCTCGTGCTCGCCGTCGACGACGTGGTGTACGCGATCGGCTTCGACCAGGGCTACCGGCTTCTCCCCGCCCAACTCAAGGACGCGCACTTCGGTCTGTCCTTCGGTATCCGCGCCATCAACCCGCGTCAGGTGCGGGACTTCACCGCCAGCGTCCTCGGCCAGGCGCGCATCGACAGTTCCCTGATCCATGCCGGCGCCTCCGTACCGGCACTCGGACTCCGGGACCACGGGCGGATCATCCGCCACCTCGGCGGCTACCTCGACGAAGTCGACCTCACCGCAGGGAGCGGCACCAGGAACGGGGCCATGACCGCGGAGGGCGGCATCGGTCTCCGTATCAAACTCGGCACCACCCCCGCCACACTGATCAAGGACATCCGCGCCATCGCCGCGATCTGCGAGCACGTCGTTCCCCACCCCGACCTGGCCTTCGTCGAGCACATCACCGCGGTCAAGGACCCTTCCCTCATCGACGCGCTCGACGCGGAACTGGACGCCACGCTCGGCCGTCCCGCAGATGGCCGGATCATCACCGCCGTCCCCTTCTCCCAGAGCACCGACCTGCCCCGGTCCACCGCCTGCACCATCAAGATCGGGTCCTGCCCGCCCCACCTCCGGGACGAGTTCAGTCTCGACTACGTCCTGGAGCGGGCCCGTGTGATCAAGGCAGGCGCCCGCGTCACGGCGCTCCGGCAGGGCACCGTCGAACTGTTTCGTGACACGCTCTCCGCACGGACCGCGCTCGCCCCGCGCACCGCCTCGCTGGAAGCCCTGTCCAAGGAAACCGCCATGAAGTGGATCGAGGCCACCTTCTCCCTCAGCTCCCGCACGTTCTGTCTGCTCGACGGTGAGTGGTACGAGCTCGGGGCGGGCTACCTGCGCAACGTCAACGAGACCGTGGCTCCCTTGTTCCCCGACGCGCCCTCAGTCGATCTCCCCCGCTGGCCGCTCGTCGAGAAGCTCAACAGGAAGGGTATGCGCGTGATGCGTCCCGCAGACGAAGGCGACTACAACAAGCTGGCCGCCCAGGCCCGTCGCGGCTGGGTCTGCCTGGACAAGAAGAATGTCCACAACCCCTTTCGGGCAAGCAACTCCGTCGAGATCTGCGACCTGTTCACCGAGGACGACACTCTTGTCCTCGTGAAGCCCGCGCACTCCTCGAGCCCGCTGAGTCACCTGTTCAGCCAGGCGCGCGTCTCCGTTGAGCTCCTCTTCGAGAACGCGGCCGTGCGCGCGGAGTTCGCCCGGTCCGTACACGTGAACAGCGATCCGGCCCGCAGCATCCCCGAGGACTTCACCCCGCGCCGCGTCGTCTTCGCGATCCTTCTGAAGGACGGAGCCAAGCTCACGCCGGACTCCCTCTTCCCGTTCTCCGCCATCACCCTGGCCCAGACCGCGAAGGCCCTCGCCGCTCGCGGCGTGACCATCGAAGTCATCGGCATCGAAAGCGAGTCGGCCCAGTCCGCCATGCGCGACGAGGCTGCGTAGCCGCCCGGGACTCTCGCCGTAAACACGCCCTCTATATCTCTCATCCGAACGAGGAGTCCTTTCAACAACCCAGAATTCCCGCAAGGGCAGCTGGCATCGTCTCCGGGGGCGGGGCACCCAGGGAACGGCGGGAGGCTACATGGAACAGGCCCTCAACAAACGGCAGCAGGCCGTGCTCGACTGGGTGGGCCAGGGGTGTCCCGACGGAGTCTGGCCGGACAGCACGTACAAGACCAGCGGACAAGCCCTGCAGAACCGAGGGCTCATCAAGGTCACCAAACGCCGCGGGCATTGGAGCGCTCACCTCACCGAGAAGGGGCGGCAGCATCTCATCGAACGCGGCATCCGCCCCGTGGAGCAGAGCACCCGACCGCCGGAGCGCCCCGCCCGAGAACCGGCACCGCCGCGCCCCCGAGCCGTGCCGAAGGCCCTTGCGAACTACGCGGACCAGCTACTCGATGAACTGGCGGTTGCGAACGACGGCTGTCTCATCAAGCCCATCGAATCCGGCCCGCACGCGGTGAATTGGGCGTCACGGGTCAACGCCGCCCGCAAGTCCGGCAAGATCCCCCACACGCAGGAACTCCACGGATACCGCACCCACCGCGGCTACGAGATCAAGCTGGTCGACATCCCTGCCTGGCGCCTCGCGGAACTCACCCCGCTCCCTGTGCCGGCCAGACTCACCAAACCCCATGCCGTCGTCGCCGCCCTCCAAAAGCAGCCGCAGCCCATGGGCCTGACCAAACCCCTCCAGGGCCGAGCCCTGCGCATCATCCAAACCCTCATCGCCGCCACCACAGCCCAAGGCCACAAGGCATCGCTCGGAACCACACAAGGCGCGCCCCCACCCCACCGGCGCCGCAAGGCACCACCGCACTTCTCCATCACCGCCCAAGGCGAAAGTGTCGGATTCCTCGTCCTCCAAGAACAGGACCGCCGCGAACACGTCCCCACAGACAAGGAACTCGCCGACGCCAAGAAGCACTCATGGATGCGCATCCCCCGCTTCGACTACACCCCCTCCAGCCGCCTACGCTTCATACTCCGCGGCGGCAGCCCGCACCGTGCAAGCGAATGGGCAGATCTCCCCGACCGGCCTCTGGAAGAACAACTCGCCGAGATCGTGCAGGAGGTCGGACTCCGCGGCGAGGCCGCAGAACGCAAACGCCTTGCAGACCAGCAAGCCAGAGAGGTACAGCAAAAGCGCTGGGAAGCCGCCATGCAGGAAGCCCACGCCTCCTACACCCACGCCTACCGCGTCAAACAGCTCGGAGAACAGGCAGACACCTGGTACCAGGCCAGGCGCCTGACTGAATACGTCGCAGCAGTAGGCGTCCATGCCACATCACTTCCGCCCGGGCAGGAGCGGACCGAGGTCGAGGCGTGGCTCGCGTTCGCGGACGCGCACCTCCAGAACCTCACCGAATCGGCCTCAGCGCCGAAACTGCCCACGCCGCCGAAACCCAGCGGCGACGACCTCAAGCCCTTCCTCGGTCACTGGAGCCCCTACGGACCCCGCTCCTACTGAGCCGGACCGAGGGAAATCACACCGCCACGAGCCGGACCCGCTCCCCGCACAGCTTGGCCATGTCGTCAATATCGGAAGTCAGCATGACCACGGGGCGATGCTGTCGCAGCGCGGCCTCGGCGACGGCCGCATCGATCGCGTACTTGTGTCCGTGCAACCCGGCGTTCATCAGCAGCTTCGAGGCCGCCCTTGCCTCTTCGTCACCGACCGGGACGACCCGCAGCCCGGAAAGCACCCAGTTCAGGCGGGACTTGTTCGTACGCGCGTGGACGGCCTCGATGACGGTGAGCGCACTGATCACAACCTCCATACCGCGCGACCGCGCCTCAGCGATCAGGGCCACCACCTGCTCTTCGTCAGCGAGCAGCTTCGAGAGTCCCTCGCTGTCGAGGACCAGCGTCCCCTCGTGACTCAGCCTGCGGCGGGCCACTCGGCCTCCTCGGCGAACACCTCGTCGAAGACCTGCCGCGCCCGTTGACGAGCCGGCTCGGAGACCGGCCCCTTGCGGCTCTCGTAGTCCGCCAGGTACTCGTCCAGGACCTGCCCGCGCAGCTCACGCTCGACCGCCTCGGCGATGAACGCGGAGAACTCCCGCTTGCCCACCCGAGCCCGGATCGCCTCCGCGGTCCCCTCCGGCAGCGACAAGCTCACCCGCGTCGCTGGCCCTTCCCCGATGCTGTACGTCGCCTCAGCCATGCCCCCGATTGTGTCAAACGAGTAGGAAAAGCGCCACGTCCGCACTACCTTCACAGCTCGGTCAGCGCCCCGCTCACACAAATCCCAGCACGGGCACCCCCAACTCATCCCAACACGATCCCAGCACGGTACGGATGAACAGGGATGACGACAGGTGACGAGGGATCAGCTATCCCAGCACCATCCCAGCACGGGAAAAAACAAAGGGCCCGACTCCGAAGAGTCGGGCCCCATCCGACCTGCACGTTTGCCAGATCAGCGACGTGGTGTTATGTCAGCCGCTACACATTGAAGCGGAACTCCACCACGTCGCCGTCCTGCATCACGTAGTCCTTGCCCTCCATGCGTGCCTTGCCCTTGGCGCGGGCCTCGGCGACCGAGCCCGTCTCCACGAGGTCCTCGAAGGAGACGATCTCCGCCTTGATGAAGCCCTTCTCGAAGTCGGTGTGGATCACACCGGCCGCCTCCGGTGCCGTGGCGCCCTTCTTGATCGTCCAGGCGCGGGCCTCCTTCGGGCCTGCCGTGAGGTAGGTCTGGAGGCCCAGGGTGTCGAAGCCGACGCGGCCGAGGGTGGCGAGGCCGGGCTCTTCCTGGCCCATGGACTGGAGGAGTTCGAGGGCCTCTTCGTCATCGAGCTCGATCAGCTCGGACTCGATCTTGGCGTTGAGGAAGATGGCCTCCGCCGGAGCGACCAGGGCGCGCTGTTCGGCCTTGAAGTCCTCGTCGACCAGCTCGTCCTCGTCCACGTTGAACACGTACAGGAAGGGTTTCGTCGTGAGCAGGTGCAGCTCGTGGAGGAGCCGTCCCTTCTCGGTGCCGGCCGTGATGCCCTGGGAGAAGAGCGTGTCGCCCGCCTCCAGGATCTTCTGGGCCTCCTCGACGGCGGCGAGTACCGCGACCTTGTCCTTCTGGAGGCGGGACTCCTTCGTCAGGCGCGGGACGGCCTTCTCGACGGACTGGAGGTCGGCCAGGATCAGCTCGGTGTTGATCGTCTCGATGTCGTCCTTGGGCGAGACCTTGCCGTCGACGTGGACGACGTTCTCGTCCTTGAAGGCGCGGATGACCTGGCAGATCGCATCGGACTCGCGGATGTTCGCGAGGAACTTGTTGCCCAGGCCCTCACCCTCGCTCGCGCCCCGCACGATGCCCGCGATGTCGACGAAGTCGACGGTTGCGGGGAGCAGCTTCTGCGAGTTGAAGATCTCGGCGAGCTTGTTCAGCCGGGGGTCGGGGACGCCCACGACGCCGACGTTCGGCTCGATGGTGGCGAACGGGTAGTTGGCCGCCAGTACGTCGTTCTTGGTCAGGGCGTTGAACAGGGTCGACTTGCCGACATTCGGCAGGCCGACGATTCCGATCGTGAGCGACACTTTGGCGACTTCCTGAAGTGGAGGAGAGGGGCTGTCCGGGCGGGCCGGGAGTGGGACCGATTCTCCAGTTTACGGGCGGGGCCGGGCAGGCCGTCACGGGTGCGGGAGCGGGCGGGGGAACGGAGGCGGGAGCAGGCGGGGGAACGGGGGCGGGGACGGATGTGGGAACAGGTGCGGAAGCGGGGAGCCGCCCCGAGTCGAACGGTCGTGTTTCGGCCGTGTGGGATCGAACGCAACGCCAAGGTCAGCCAAAGCGCGTGTCCAACGCCCGAAAGAGTGCACCCGGCGCCCTAGGTTGTCGGGGTGGAGCAGCACAGGACACGTACCCCGCAGCGCAGGCAGCCCCCGCAGGCCCAGCCCGCCCCGCCCGGTGGCCTCGGCGAGGTCACGGCCCCGGCCGCCTGTCCGGTGACGGTGACGGTCGCGCCGACGGCAGGAGCGGCGCCCAAGCCCCGGCCCGGGGGTGGCGTCCCGCCCGTGGTCCTGGCGCTGCGCCGGTTCCCCGACCCCCGGCTGACCGGCATCGGCGCCGGGCTCTTCGCGGCCCTGGCCATGTTCCTGCTGGCCTGTCTGGACCGGTTGCTCCTGGGCGGTTCGGAGCTCGTGTACGGGCTGCTGTTCCTGCCCGTCAGCGCCCTGACCGCCCTCTGGGTACGGCCCGCCGACCTGGTGACCGCCCCGATCATCGTGCCCATCGCCTTCGCGGTCGGCGTGATCCCCGTCGCCGGGGGCACAGGCGGCTTCGGCGGGCAGGCGATGGCTGTCGTGACCGCGCTCGCCGTCCAGGCCGGCTGGCTGTACGGGGGCACGCTCATCGCCGGTCTCATCGCCACCGTACGGAAGGTCCGGCAGATGCGGGAGCGGCAGCGGCACCTGCTCAGGGCCGACCGGGCTGCACGCCGCCCCCGCGCGTAGGGCCTACTTGCCGGCGGCCGCCATGGCCGCGCCGACGATGCCGGCGTTGTTCTGCAGCTGGGCCGGGATCATCTCGGCCCGTACGTGCTCGATGAGCGGCAGGAACTTCTCCGCCTTGCGGCTGACGCCGCCGCCGATGATGAAGAGCTCGGGCGAGAACAGCATCTCCACGTGGGCCAGGTATTTCTGCACCCGGTGGGCCCAGTGCGGCCAGCTCAGGTCCTCGTCCTCCTTGGCCTTCGTGGAGGCGCGCTTCTCCGCGTCGTGGCCGTGCAGCTCCAGGTGGCCGAGCTCGGTGTTGGGGACCAGCTGCCCGCCGGTGAAGACCGCGCTTCCGATGCCCGTGCCGAGCGTGAGCACGATCACCGTGCCCTTACGGCCACGGCCCGCCCCGAAGGTCATCTCGGCGACACCGGCCGCGTCGGCGTCGTTGAGGATCGTGACGGGCTGCCCGATCCGGTCGCTGAGCAGCGCCCGGGCGTCCGTGTCGATCCATCCCTTGTCCACATTGGCCGCGGTCCTGGTGATGCCGCCCGTGACGACTCCGGGGAACGTGATGCCGACCGGCCCCTGCCAGTCGAAATGGCCGACGACCTCTGCCACACCGTCGGCCACGCTCCGGGGCGTGGCCGGGTGGGGGGTCAATACCTTGTGGCGCTCCTGCGCCAGCTCTCCGCGGTCCAGGTCCACGGGCGCACCCTTGATCCCTGAACCGCCGATGTCCACACCGAAGATCTCCATGCGATCCACCGTACGGGCAGGTGGCTCGTATCACTCCCCGGAGGGGCGATCCGGTGGGCGCGCCAGGGGGCGCGCCGGGTGAAGAGGCGGGCGCGCCGGGGCTATTCGGCGGAGAGTGCCGCGGCCTCGGCGCGCAGGTCGCGCCGGAGTTCCTTGGGCAGCGAGAAGGTGATCGACTCGTCCGCGGTCTTCACCGTCTCCACGTCCGCGTAACCCCGCTCGCCCAGCCACTCCAGCACGCCGTCGACCAGGACGTCGGGCACCGAGGCACCGGAGGTGAGGCCGACCGTGGTGACGCCTTCCAGCCACGCCTCGTCGATCTCGTCGGCGAAGTCCACCAGGTGGGCGGCGGGCGCGCCGGCGTCCAGGGCGACCTCGACCATGCGGATCGAGTTGGAGGAGTTCTTCGAGCCGACCACGATGACCAGCTCGGCGTCCTCGGCCAGCTTCTTCACCGCGACCTGGCGGTTCTGCGTGGCGTAGCAGATGTCGTCGCTCGGCGGGGAGAGGAGGTTGGGGAACTTCTGCTTGAGGGCGCCGACGGTCTCCATCGTCTCGTCGACCGACAGCGTGGTCTGGGAGAGCCAGACGACTTTGGACTCGTCGCGGACCTCGACGTTTGCGACGTCCTCGGGGCCGTCGACGAGCGTGATGTGGTCGGGCGCCTCTCCGCTCGTGCCGATGACCTCCTCGTGGCCCTCGTGGCCGATCAGGAGGATGTCGTAGTCCTCCTTGGCGTAGCGGACGGCTTCCTTGTGGACCTTGGTGACCAGCGGGCAGGTCGCGTCGATGGTGGCGAGCTTGCGCTCGGCGGCCTCCGCGTGGACGGTCGGTGCGACGCCGTGCGCGGAGAACATCACGATGGAGCCCTCGGGCACCTCCGCGGTCACGTCGACGAAGATCGCGCCCTTCTTCTCCAGCGTTTGCACGACGTACTTGTTGTGCACGATCTCGTGACGGACGTAGATCGGGGCACCGTACTGTTCCAGGGCCTTCTCGACGGCGATCACGGCGCGGTCCACACCCGCGCAGTAGCCACGGGGCGCGGCGAGCAGGACACGGCGGGCAGGAGTTGCAGTCATGCGTCCCATCGTAAGGCCGTACCGAACAGGCGCCGGGTCGGCGGGGTCGCGAGACTGATGCGTACGCAATCAAGCGGTGGAGGCTTCATGGCGGGCAGCGGCAGCAGCGCGGAAGAGGGGAAGCTGCGGCGCACCCTCGGGTTCCGGGACCTGGTGGTCTACGGGCTGCTGTTCATCGCGCCCATGGCCCCGGTCGGCGTGTTCGGGACGCTGGACGCCAAGTCCGACGGGGCTGTGGCGCTGGTGTATCTCGTGGCGACCGTGGTGATGGCCTTCACCGCGTTCAGTTACGCCCAGATGGTCCATGTGGCCCCCCTCGCCGGATCGGTCTTCGCGTACGCCCGTAAGGGGCTCGGGGAAGGGCCCGGGTTCATCGCCGGCTGGATGGCGATGCTCGACTACCTGCTCATCCCCGCGGTCGCCTACCTCTTCTCCGGGATCGCGATGAACGCGCTGGTCCCCGGGGTGTCGCGATGGGTGTGGACGGCGATCGCGGTGGTCGTGACGACCGCGCTCAACCTCTGGGGCGTACGGGCCGCGGCCCGGGTGGGCTTCGCTGTGCTCGCCATGGAGATCGTGGTGCTGCTGGTGTTCGTGGTGTCGGCGGTGGTGGTGCTGGTCCGGGACGGGGCGCAGCGTGGCTGGCTGACGCCGCTCACCGGGGACTCCGGGTTCTCCATGACCGCGGTGCTGGGGGCGGTGTCCATCGCCGTGCTGTCCTATCTGGGCTTCGACGCGATCGCCTCGTTCGCGGAGGAGGTGACGGGGGGTTCGGCGAAGGTGGCACGGGCCGTGCTGTTCTGCCTGGTGCTGGCCGGCACGCTGTTCGTGGCCCAGTCGTATCTGGCGGCGTTGCTGGAACCGGTGAGCTCGGCGGAGCTGGCGGCGGATCCGGTGAAGCAGGGGTCCGCCTTCTACGACGCGGTGGATGCCTCGGTCGGGACCTGGCTGCACGACCTGGTGGCCGTCAGCAAGGCGATCGGCGCGGCCTTCGCGGCGCTGGCCGGGCAGGCGGCGGCCGGGCGGCTGGTGTTCGCGATGGCCAGGGAGCGGCGGCTCCCCTCGTTCCTGTCCCGGGTCGACGCCCGGTCCGGGGTGCCGCGCGTGGCGATCACCGGCGCCGCGGTGGTGACCCTGGTGGCGGCGGTGTGGGCGGCCCGGCGCGACGACGGACTCGACCATCTGGTGTCGGTGGTGGACGTCGGGGCGCTCACCGCGTTCGTGCTGCTGCACGCGTCGGTGGTGGGCTGGTTCGCCGTACGCCGGATGGAGGGACCGCCGAGCTGGTGGCGCCATGTGCTGATGCCGGTGGTGGGCGCGGCCGTCCTGGTCGCGGTGATCCTGGAGGCGACGACGAGCGCCCAGCTGGTGGGGCTGTGCTGGCTGGGCATCGGACTGGTGGTGCTCGCGGTGCAGTGGGGGCGGCGGGCCGCCTAGGGGCTTTCGTCCGGGCGGGGGCGGCGGGCCGTCCAGGAGTTTTCGTCCGGGCGGGGCCAGGCGCCGCGAGCCCGGCACGGTCCAGGGGAAAGGCCCTGGTTGTCGGCATCGGCCGATACGCTCGCCCGTATGGCTCTCACTACGTCCCCGGAAGCCCCGCTGCCCGTCGGCGACGTGTCACGGCTGATCGGTGGGTGGATCGACCGGCTCGGCGCGGTCTGGGTCGAGGGGCAGATCACCCAGCTGTCACGCCGGCCGGGCGCCGGGGTGGTGTTCCTGACGCTGCGCGACCCGTCCCACGACATCTCGGTGAGTGTGACCTGCTTCCGGCAGGTCTTCGACCGGATCGCCGATGTGGTGTCGGAGGGGGCGCGGGTCGTCGTCCTCGCCAAGCCGGAGTGGTACGCCCCGCGGGGGCAGCTCTCCCTGCGGGCCACGGAGATCCGGCCGGTGGGCATCGGCGAGCTGCTGGTGCGGCTGGAACAGCTGAAGAAGTCGCTGGCGGCCGAGGGGCTCTTCGCGCTGGACCGCAAGAAGCCGCTGCCGTTCCTGCCGCAGCTGATCGGCCTGGTCTCCGGGCGGGCGTCGGCGGCGGAGCGTGATGTGCTGGAGAACGCCAGGCGGCGCTGGCCCGCGGTGCGCTTCGAGGTGCGCAACACCGCGGTGCAGGGCGTGCACGCGGTGAATCAGGTGGTCCAGGCGGTCCAGGAGCTGGACGGACTGCCGGAGGTCGATGTGATCGTCGTCGCCCGTGGCGGCGGCAGCGTCGAGGACCTGCTGCCGTTCTCCGACGAGGCGTTGATCAGGGCGGTCGCCGCGTGCCGCACACCCGTGGTCTCCGCCATCGGGCACGAGCCTGATTCCCCGCTGCTGGACCTGGTGGCCGATCTGCGGGCGTCGACCCCGACGGACGCGGCGAAGAAGGTCGTGCCGGACGTGGGCGAGGAGCTCGACCGTGTCCAGCAGCTCCGGGACCGGGCGCTGCGGACCGTACGGGGGCTCATCGACCGGGAGGAGCGGGGGCTGGCGCACGCGCTGGGCAGGTCCTCCATGGAGCGGCCCGAGCGGATGGTGGACGAACGGGAGGCGGAGATCGACGCGCTGACCGGGCGGAGCCGCAGGGTGCTCGGGCACCTGCTGGACCGCGCCGACTCGGAGCTCGCGCACACCCGTGCCCGGGTCGTGGCGCTGTCACCCGCGGCGACGCTGGAGCGGGGTTACGCGGTGCTCCAGCGGCCGGACGGTCACGTGGTGCGCTCCCCCGCGGACGCGGGGGAGCCTGGCGAGGAGCTGCGGGCGCGCGTCTCCGAGGGCGAGTTCACCGTACGGGTCGCGGAGTGAGCGGCCGGGTTTGTCGGAGCCCGCGCATAGGGTGGTCCGTATGACGGACGACGGGACGACGACGGCTGCGACGACGGACACGCCCGGGTACGAGCAGGCACGGGACGAGCTGATCGAGGTCGTACGCCGCCTGGAGGCGGGCGGCACGACGCTGGAGGAATCGCTGGCCCTGTGGGAGCGCGGCGAGGAGCTGGCGAAGGTGTGCCGACGCTGGCTGGAGGGCGCGCGGGCCCGGCTGGACGCGGCACTGGCGCGCCCCGAGGGGCCCTCGGATGCGGACGGCGCCACGGACTGAGGGGTACGCGGAGGCGCTTCGGACGGGCGCGTGCCGTGAATCACGCACAACTGCCCGGTTCAGACGCCACGCCGGATCAGACGGTTGTGCGGTGGATCACCCCGGGAGCCATTTAGTTGAACTTTAATCTATTTTTCGGCTACGATGCTCCCACAGCTCGACCCTGCATCCGTCCGGAAGGTAACGCCCCAGATGTCTCTCGTTCTTGACCCCGCCGCCCAGGACCTCCTCTTCCGTGAGGCCCGCACTGCCAACACGTTCACCGACGAGCCGGTGACCGACGAGCAGGTCCAGGCGATCTACGACCTGGTCAAGTACGGCCCCACCGCCTTCAACCAGTCGCCGCTGCGCGTCGTCCTGGTCCGCACGCCGGAGGGCCGTGAGCGCCTCGTGAAGCACATGGCCGAGGGCAACCGGCCGAAGACCTCCGCCGCCCCGCTGGTCGCGCTGCTCGTCGCGGACCACGAGTTCCACGAGGAACTCCCGGCGCTCCTTCCGCACTTCCCGCAGGCCAAGGACGCGTTCTTCTCCGAGCGCCCGGTCCGCGAGCAGTCCGCCGCGCTGAACGCCGCACTGCAGGCGGCCTACTTCATCATCGGCGTCCGCGCCGCCGGCCTGGCCGCCGGCCCGATGACCGGCTTCGACGCCGAGGGCATCGAGAAGGAGTTCCTGGACGGCGACCACAAGCTGCTCATGGCCGTCAACATCGGCAAGCCCGGCGAGGACGCCTGGCTCCCGCGTCTGCCGCGCCTGTCCTACGACGAGGTCATCACGACCGTCTGACCCCCTCCGGGACCTGTGCCCCCCTCCGGGACCTGGTCCCGGGCCTGATTCCCCTCCTGGAATCCGGCCCGGCAGAAGAGCCCCGCAACGCCGAGCGTCGCGGGGCTCTCGCGGTTCCCGCCCGGCTTCACCCTGTCCCGGCGGAGGCCGGTGGCCGCAGACAGGGAGCCGGTGGCCGGTCGCCGTCAGGAAGCGGCAGGCGTACCGGACGCGGTGCCGACGGAGGCCGTCTTCAGAGCGGCAGCCATCTCCGCCAGCCGCTCCGCCGGGGCCGAGCCGGTGACCACCGTCGTCACACCCTCGGCCTGCAGCACCAGCGCGTCGTACTTCGGGCCCTCCCAGACCTGCCAGGCCCGGCCCGAGACCTCACGCGTACGCCCGGTGTTCTCGGCGTTCTGGCTGACCTGGGGCACGTACTTCTTCGCCGGGGTCGTCGACTGCTCGACGGCCACGTACCGGTCGTCCGGGTCGAGGTAACCGAGGTGCCAGCCCGCACCCTTGTGGCCCTCGTACGAGACGGAGGTCGGCTTCCAGTCCTTCGCCAGTCCCGCCGGGGCCGCCACCGGGTACGGGGCGGCGCGCCGGGCCGTCGCGAGCTCGACCCGGTAGTCGACCGCCTTGATCGGGTCGGCCTTGTCGTCGTGCGGAATGAAGATGTAGACGACGCCCGCCACCGCGGTGATCACGAGCATCGACAGGATCATGTCCCGGACGGTCTGCTTGCCTCGCTTGCTTGCCACGGTCCCCATGGTGGCATGGGCCCCCGGGCGCACAGCCATCGGGCACCCGCTCATAAGTGACCCGATCTGCTCATTTTATCGACCTACCGATAGAGTCACAGCACCCTCTTTTCCGGTCGTCGTCGTACAGAAAGGTGCGCTCCGATGTCCGAGCATCATCTGCCGTCCCCGCTCGAGGTCTCCCCGGAGGCCCCCGACCGCAACCTGGCCCTGGAACTGGTGCGGGTCACCGAGGCCGCCGCCATGGCCGCCGGGCGCTGGGTCGGCCGCGGCGACAAGATCGGCGCCGACGGTGCCGCTGTGAAAGCCATGCGTACGCTCGTCTCCACCGTGTCGATGAACGGCATCGTCGTCATCGGTGAGGGCGAGAAGGACGAAGCCCCCATGCTGTTCAACGGCGAACGCGTCGGCGACGGCACCGGGGCCGAGGTCGACATCGCCGTCGACCCGATCGACGGCACCACGCTCAACGCGAAGGGCATGCCGAACGCGATCGCCGTACTGGCCGCCGCGGACCGGGGCGCGATGTTCGACCCGTCCGCCGTCTTCTACATGGACAAGCTGGTCACCGGCCCGGAAGCCGCCGACTTCGTCGACATCAACGCGCCCGTGTCCGTGAACATCCGGCGCGTCGCGAAGGCCAAGAGCTCGGCGCCCGAGGACGTCACGGTCGTCATCCTGGACCGGCCCCGGCACGAGGACATCGTCAGGGAGATCCGGGAGACCGGCGCCCGGATCAAATTCATCTCCGACGGCGATGTCGCCGGGTCGATCATGGCGGCCCGCGAGGGAACCGGCGTCGACCTGCTCATGGGTATCGGCGGCACTCCCGAGGGCATCATCTCGGCCTGCGCCATAAAGTGCCTCGGCGGTGTCATCCAGGGCAAGCTCTGGCCCAAGGACGAGGCCGAGCGGCAGCGTGCGCTGGACGCCGGTCACGACCTGGACCGGGTCCTGTCGACGGACGACCTCGTCAGCGGGGACAACGTGTTCTTCGTCGCCACCGGGATCACCGACGGCGAACTGCTGCGCGGTGTGCGGTACCGCGCGGAGACCGCGACCACGGAGTCCCTGGTGATGCGGTCCAAGTCGGGCACGATCCGCAGGATCGACTCGACGCACCGGCTCTCGAAGCTGCGTGCCTACAGCGCGATCGACTTCGACCGCGCCAAGTAGCCCTGGCCACGCGGAGGCGGACGGCGACCGGGCAGAGCGCCGTCCGCCTCCGCGTGCGCGGGGTTCAGCCCGCTGCGGCTATGCGTCCTGTCGGGGCCGCCGCCTTGAGCTCCATGTCGCGTCTCCGGCGCCGGGTGAGCACCACGCGGCGTTCGGCGGCGGTGAGGCCGCCCCACACCCCGTAGGGCTCGGGCTGGATGAGCGCGTGCTCCCGGCACTCCACCATCACCGGGCACCTCGCACAGACCTGTTTCGCGGCTTCCTCGCGGGCCAGCCGGGCAGCAGTCGGCTCCTTCGACGGGGCGAAGAACAGCCCGGCTTCGTCCCGGCGGCACACCGCCTCCGAATGCCAGGGCCCCGCCTGGTCCTCCCGCGCGGATGTGCGCTGGGACGGCACGGCGGCGACCTGCAGGGGCTGATGCGGCATGTCCAGCACGGTCCACTCCTGACGACGGCTTGGGCTTCGCGAGCGAGAGGCGATGCAGCTCTCCCTACCCGCTGTGCGCACGCCTATGCACTGAGTGGCGTCGTCTTCGCCCTTCCCCGCGGTGCCGCCGCGTCGCGGACCGGCCTGAAATGCGCGGTGGTCCGGCCGCCCGGCCTCAGTGGCCGAGGTGTTTGCGCAGGTGCTTGTGGAGGTTGGCGATGAGCTTGCCGCGCTTGGGTTTCGCCTCGACGTTCCCGAACACGGAGTAGCCGTTCACGACGACCACCGGCGCTTCCGGGTCGGCGGATTCCAGCGTGTCGACTTCGAAATTGCCGAAAACACCAGTTCCGCTGCCGCGCAGCGAGATGTTCTCGGGAACCTTGATCTCGACGCTGCCGAAGATGGAGGTCGCGTTGATGACCGTGAGCCGCTGGCCGAACAGCGCCTCGGTCAGGTCGATCTCGACGCTGCCGAAGAGCGAGAAGGCGTTCGTACGGCCGCCGACGCGCCAACGGCCCTTGCGGGTGGAGCTGCTGAAGACCGCCACCAGATTCTCGGCGGGCCCGGCCGTCCCCTCGGGTCCGTACCCGTAGGACGAGGCGGGCTGCCGGGCGGTGCCGCTCGGTGCCGGCAGGTCCTGGACCAGGGGTTCGAGCTCGCCGAGGGTCTTGGCCCGGTAGACCAGGTCGACCCGCTCGGCGTGCTCGTCGGCGGTCAGCCGGCCCTCGGCCATGGCCTCCCGCAGGATGTCCGCGATCCGGTCGCGGTCCGCGTCGGAGGCGCGGATTCCGGCGGGCGCGGGAGCGGCCGGAGCGACGGGCTGCTGGGGCTGCTTTTCGAGGTCCACCGAACCAGCCTACCCAGACGCGATAGATCGCGACCAGTGCCTCACCGGCCTTGCCCGAAATCCGGCCGCGCCCCGGCTCCTCCCGCACCCCGGCTCCCACCGCGCCCCGGCTCCGGCCGCGCTCCCTCCCACCCCGGCCGTACCCCCGCACCCGCCCCGCCCCGCCGGAGCGTGCGATCCGGGTGAGCCCTACCTCACAGGACCGGCGCGCCCCGGGGGTCCTACCCTGGTGGATGCGCTGTCCAAGGGTGGCCAGCCGCTGTCGCCGAGTGAGGAATGGCCGTAATGCCAGAGTTTGCGTACTCCGATCTGCTCCCGCTGGGAGAGGACACCACGCCGTACCGGCTGGTGACCGCCGAGGGCGTCTCGACCTTCGAGGCCGACGGCCGTACGTTCCTCAAGGTGGCTCCGGAGGCTCTGCGCACCCTCGCGGCCGAGGCCATGCACGACATCTCGCACTATCTGCGCCCGGCCCACCTGGCACAGCTGCGCCGGATCGTGGACGACCCCGAGGCCTCGTCCAACGACAAGTTCGTCGCGCTGGACCTCCTGAAGAACGCGAACATCGCCGCCGCGGGTGTCCTGCCGATGTGCCAGGACACCGGTACGGCCATCGTGATGGGCAAGCGCGGCCAGAACGTGCTCACCGAGGGCGGTGACGAGGAGGCCCTGTCGCACGGCATCTTCGACGCGTACACGAAGCTCAACCTGCGGTACTCGCAGATGGCCCCGCTGACCATGTGGGACGAGAAGAACACCGGCTCGAACCTCCCGGCCCAGATCGAGCTGTACGCGACGGACGGCGGCGCCTACAAGTTCCTCTTCATGGCGAAGGGCGGTGGCTCGGCCAACAAGTCCTTCCTCTTCCAGGAGACCAAGGCCGTCCTCAACGAGGCCTCCATGATGAAGTTCCTGGAGGAGAAGATCCGTTCGCTGGGCACGGCGGCCTGCCCGCCCTACCACCTGGCGATCGTCGTCGGCGGTACGTCGGCCGAGTTCGCGCTGAAGACCGCGAAGTACGCCTCCGCCCACTACCTGGACGAGCTGCCCGCCGAGGGTTCCCCGACCGGTCACGGCTTCCGGGACAAGGAGCTGGAGGAGAAGGTCTTCGAGCTGACGCAGAAGATCGGCATCGGCGCCCAGTTCGGCGGCAAGTACTTCTGCCACGACGTCCGGGTCGTCCGCCTCCCCCGGCACGGCGCCTCGCTGCCCGTGGCGATCGCGGTGTCCTGCTCGGCCGACCGCCAGGCGACCGCGAAGATCACCGCCGAGGGTGTGTTCCTGGAGCAGCTGGAGAAGGACCCGGCGCGCTTCCTCCCGGACACCACGGACGAGCACCTGGACGAGTCCGGTGACGTGGTGCGGATCGACCTCAACCGGCCGATGGACGAGATCCTCGCCGAGCTGACCAAGTACCCGGTCAAGACCCGGCTCTCGCTGACGGGCCCGCTGGTCGTGGCGCGTGACATCGCGCACGCCAAGATCAAGGAGCGGCTCGACGCGGGCGAGGAGATGCCGCAGTACCTCAAGGACCACCCGGTGTACTACGCAGGCCCGGCGAAGACGCCCGAGGGCTACGCGTCCGGCTCCTTCGGCCCGACGACGGCCGGCCGCATGGACAGCTACGTCGCACAGTTCCAGGCGGCGGGCGGCTCCAAGGTGATGCTCGCCAAGGGCAACCGGTCCAGGCAGGTCACGGACGCGTGCGACGCGCACGGCGGCTTCTACCTCGGCTCGATCGGCGGCCCCGCCGCACGTCTCGCGCAGGACTGCATCAAGAAGGTCGAGGTCGTCGAGTACGAGGAGCTCGGCATGGAGGCGGTCTGGCGGATCGAGGTCGAGGACTTCCCCGCGTTCATCGTGGTCGACGACAAGGGCAACGACTTCTTCACCGAGCCCGCCCCGGCACCGACGTTCACGAGCATTCCGGTCCGCGGCCCCGGCCTCGGCTGATCTTCCCGCTTCCAGGGGGTGCCCGGCCGTCGGCCGGGCACCCCCTGGGGCGTTCCGCTCCGGTCCGTGCGGTGGCCGGGGCGGCATATACCGGCCACCCGGCCCCGGTGCTCCAGAGCTTTTGCCCCCGGATGCCCGTCCTGGCATGGCGCTCCTGGCATATTCACGCCAGAAACTGTTCAGATCATGACCTCGGTTGCAGGCCACATCTAAGTTGGGCGAGCACCGGGCGCCTTCGTGGGCATCCCTGCGCGTACCGACCGTTGCGCCCGCCACCGGGCAGCTCCCCGCCTCAGGCAGAAAATGGACTCAGCCATGTCTCGTTTCGCAGTCGTCATGCGCGCCGGCCTCGCCGCGGCCGCCCTCGCCGCCGCCGTCCTGACCGCACCCCAGGCCGTCGCCGCGGACCGGCCCGAGGTGTCCGTCACGAGTGAGGCCGACGCCATGACACGGGCCCTGGCCCAGGAGGACCCGCAGACGGCGGCAGCCGCCGCGACGGTGTGCGGCACCGGGTACGCCCTGAGCAAGGCGATCCCCCTGCCGGTGGGGACCGACCCCGACATGCGCCTGGCGACCCTCTTCTCCTACACCAACGGGGGCAAGGGGTGCGCGATCATGGACAACAACGTGGGTGCCTCGCGTTACATGTACCTGAAGCTCTGCAAGGTCGACGGAACCGGCTGCGGCACCGACACCGGCAACTTCTCCCAGTACGCGGGCCCGGTCTACGTGTCGAGCATCGCCTGCGCCAAGGTCACGGCCAGGATGGGCACCTCGTCCAGCAGTCTCTACATCGACTACTCGTCCTCCTATCTGTTCGCCTGCAACTGACCGGCCGGCACTGCGACGGCAAGGGAGCGGGCGTACCTCACGGTGCGCCCGCTCCGCCGTGTACGCCCGCTCCGCCGTGTGCGCCCGGCGGACGGTTCCTCTCCTGACGGTTCCGGGCGGCTCCGGACAGTTCCGGGTGGCGGCCCCCGGGGAATACGCGGAACGTTCCGCGTGCTCACCTGCATCAGGAGGTTCCAGACCATGGACGGATCGGCAGAGGAAACGGCGTACCGCATCGAGCACGACTCGATGGGAGAGGTGAAGGTGCCCGCGCACGCCAAGTGGCGTGCCCAGACCCAGCGCGCGGTGGAGAACTTCCCCGTCTCGGGGCAACGGCTGGAGCGGGCCCACATCGAGGCCCTGGCCCGGATCAAGGCCGCGGCGGCCAAGGTCAACGCCGAGCTGAAGGTGCTGGATCCGGAGATCGCGGACGCGATCCAGGAGGCCGCCGCCGAGGTGGTGGCGGGGTGCTGGGACGAGCACTTCCCCGTGGACGTGTTCCAGACGGGTTCCGGCACGTCGTCCAACATGAACACCAACGAGGTCGTGGCCACGCTCGCCACCGAGCGCCTCGGGCGCGAGGTGCACCCCAACGACCACGTCAACGCCTCCCAGTCGTCGAACGACGTGTTCCCCTCGTCCATCCACATCGCGGCGACCGCGGCCGTCACCGCCGACCTGATCCCGGCGCTCGAACACCTGGCTGCGGCCCTGGAGCGGAAATCGGCCGAATTCGCGGAGGTCGTGAAGTCGGGCCGTACGCACCTGATGGACGCCACCCCCGTCACCCTGGGCCAGGAGTTCGGCGGTTACGCGGCGCAGATCCGCCACGGCGTCGAGCGGCTGCACGCCTCGCTCCCCCGCCTCGCCGAACTCCCCCTGGGCGGCACGGCTGTGGGCACCGGGATCAACACCCCGCCCGGCTTCTCCGCCGCCGTGATCGCGGAGGTCGCCCGCACGACCGGTCTGCCGCTCACGGAGGCCCGGAACCACTTCGAGGCACAGGGCGCCAGGGACGGGCTCGTCGAGGCGTCGGGCCAGCTCCGGACCGTCGCCGTGTCGCTCACCAAGATCTCGAACGACCTGCGCTGGATGGCCTCCGGCCCTCGCACCGGGCTCGCCGAGATCACCCTTCCCGACCTGCAGCCCGGGTCGTCGATCATGCCGGGCAAGGTCAATCCGGTCATCCCGGAGGCCGTGCTGATGGTCGCGGCCCAGGTGACGGGCAACGACGCCACGGTCGCCGCCGCCGGAGCCGCCGGCAACTTCGAGCTCAACGTGATGCTCCCGGTGATCGCGAAGAACCTGCTGGAGTCGGTGCGGCTGCTCACCAACGCCTCGCGGCTGCTCGCCGACCGCACGGTCGACGGCATCACGGCCGACGCGGAGCGGGCGCGGCGCTACGCGGAGTCCTCGCCGTCGGTCGTGACCCCGCTGAACAAGTACATCGGTTACGAGGAGGCGGCGAAGGTCGCCAAGAAGTCCCTGGCCGACGGCACGACGATCCGGGAGACGGTGCTGGCCGGAGGGTACGTCGAGCGGGGTGACCTGACAACGGAACAGCTCGACGAGGCCCTGGACGTGTTGCGTATGACCCGGCCGTGACACGGAACACGCCGGGACGGCGGGCGCGTCCCTAAAATCTCTCCATGACAGCGACGGAAGCGGGTACGGGAGCAGGCACCGGGACGGGTGCGGGTGGTGGTGTGCGCTGGTCTCCGGGGGACCGGATTCTCTGGCGTTACCGGGCCAACGGGAGGCCCGGCGACGGTGACGGCCACGCGGTTCACATCTGCCGGCCGGTCACCGTCGTCCAGGACACCGACGACCTGCTGGCGGTGTGGATGGCCTCCGGCACCGAGTGCGTGCGGCCGGTGATCGCCGACGGCACCCAGGTGCACGCCGAGCCGCTCGCCACCCGCTACACACGCCCGCGCACGACCGTGCGCTCCCGCTGGTTCGGCTCGGGCGTGCTGAAGCTCGCCCGCCCCGGCGATCCCTGGTCGGTCTGGCTGTTCTGGGACCGCGGCTGGCTCTTCCGCAACTGGTACGTCAACCTTGAGGAGCCGCGCTCACGCTGGACCGGCGGGATCGATTCGCAGGACCACTTCCTCGACATCTCGGTGCGCCCCGACCACAGCTGGCAGTGGCTCGACGAGGACGAGTTCGCGCAGGCGCAGCAGGTCGGGCTGATGGACGGGGCCACGGCGCGGCGGGTGCGCGAGGCGGGCCTGGCGGCCGTCGAGGTGATCGAGCGCTGGGGCGCTCCGTTCAGCGACGGCTGGGAGCACTGGAGGCCCGACCCGCGGTGGCCGATCCCCCCGCTGCCGGATGACTGGGACCGCCCCCCTGCTCCCACACCGCCGTGAGACCCTTGATGCACCCCTGGGGGGCGAACGTAGGATCACCCTCCATGAACCGCTCCGCCGGACCGATGGGCCACAACCGGCGAGACCGGACAGGGGCCTGACCACCAGTCACCGCGCGCACCGCATGAGTCACCCGGTTTACGGAGCCGGGTGGACCGTGCGGTCACAGAACCACTACGAGGGGGTGGAGACGTGCTCGCTGTCCGCTGCCCGGCCGCCGGGGGACTCCGTACCGGTCCCTCCGACGGCCGTACGGTTTCGGCCCTCTTTCCCGGGGCATCCGGTGACAGCCGTTGTTCTCACCGCTCCTGCCGGGGCAGAGTGGCGCGAAGCCCCGAGGTGACTGTGATTGCCTCATACAACCGGCCCGGACGGACGGAATCCCACGCGTGACGGAGCACTCCACCTCACACGAAGGC
The DNA here is from genome assembly GCF_035563135.1 of Streptomyces sp. Lineage (GTDB taxonomy): Bacteria > Actinomycetota > Actinomycetes > Streptomycetales > Streptomycetaceae > Streptomyces. The sequence continues at coordinate 15 of NZ_DATMVN010000193.1, read as the reverse complement.
CGGCAGCCGCTCGCC
>NZ_DATMVN010000192.1:0-2388 GCF_035563135.1 Streptomyces sp. | reverse complement strand
GTCGATCGGCAGCTCGAAGCGCTCGCCCTCCTCGCCGGGCTCGGCGCCGTCGAGGGCGAGCACCAGGCTCTTGCCGTCGTCGGTGAGCGCCACCAGCCGCAGCGAACGCATGGGCGGCCTCCTGGGGATGGGTGCTCGGGTCGGGACGGCGGGCGGACCGGCCCCGGGATGGGGGAGTCCGCTGCCGAGGCTATCGGCGCGCGCGGGAGCGTGTCGGCAGGCTCGCCCGGCGTGGCGCGGCGGCCCCCTGCAGGGTCCCGTGGCGAGCTCGCGAGTGGCGGGGGGCAGGGGGTCCTTCCTCAGATGTCGGGGTCGTAGGTCTCGATGAGCTGCGCGTACCGGTGCGCCCCGATGCCCTCGGCGACGTCACCCATGCGGAGCACGGTCAGGCCGAGGTAGCCCCACGTGGTGAAGGCCTCCTCGATGTTGTCCCAGCCCTCCTCGGTGTGGACCCCGCCGGCCAGCGCGTTCTCGCCCTTGAGTTCGACGCCGGCCCGGTGGGCGTAGTCGCCGACCCACCCGACGAGCGTCTGGGCCAGCGAGTACGCGGGCTCCCCGGGATCGTCGTCCATCTCCAGCGCGGTGAAGTGCATGACGACCTCGCGTGGCCCGCCGTCGAACCGGTTGGCGAGCTCGACCACCCGCTGGTAGCCGTGCCCGGTCGCCCACGAGTCGAGGTCGACGCTGGTCTGGACGAGGCCGGTGGTCACCTCGGCGGCCCGCGGGTGCGCGGGGTCGGTCATCGACCAGTGGATGCCCGGCACCTTGTAGCCGATGTCGGCGGCTGGGAAGTCCTCGCCCAGGGTGTCGATGACCGTCCACAGCACCCGCTCGCCGTGCTCGACCAGCGAGCCGTTGTACCAGTCGACGAGGTCGCGGCCGTACTGGGTGTCGAGGTGGTCGAGCCCGGCGAAGAAGGCGTCGGCATCCTCGGGTGGAGCGATCTCGTCCAGGGACGCGTGGTCGGTGCCCCAGGCGGCGTCGATCCGGTCGAGGGAGCCGTACCGGTGCAGCATCTCGCTCTGGAAGTCCCGGACCGCCAGCGGGGAGTACGCCTGCAGCGCGCCCCGGGTCGGGTAGCCGGTGCCCTCGTCGTGCTGGTTGTACGAGGGGTAGCGCAGCTCGCCGGACGGGCCGAGCGAGACGTTGACCTCCACGACGTCCTCGGCGTAGCGGTCGCCGTACTGCTCCGTGAACGCCCCGGTGAAGTCGCGGTACTCCTCCATCACCGCCTCGTCGGCCCAGCCCTGCACGCTCTCGGCGCTGGTGTTGCCCTGCTCGCTGCGGTGCTGCAGCCCCGTGGGGCCGAGCTCGACGCCGCGGTGCGAGCGCCCGGCGTACTTCTCCCACAGCCACGACGGCAGCAGGCTGGTGTAGTCGTCGCCGACGTTCCCGCCGGCCTGGTGGAAGGACAGGATCGGCGCGATGTCCAGGCCGTGGGACGTGATCGTCTCGAAGACGCGGTCGTAGTAGGCCCAGTCGAAGCGGTTGTCCGCCGCTCCCTCGACGTCGCCCCACCACACGTCGACGCTCACCGCTCCCACGCCGTAGGCGGCAACGGACCGGAGGTCGGCCTCGAAGTCCGCCCAGTCGGTGACGTGGAGCGGCGCCATGACGTTGGCGGTGAACTCCGGGTGGTCCAGCGCGACCGGCCCGGGGGGTGCCGGGCCGTCCGCGGGCACGGCCTGGGCGGTGCCGGTGCCGGTCAGCACCAACCCGAGGACGGCGAGGGCGGTGGTGACGGGTCTCACACCACCGATGCTGACAGCTCGTCAGCGGGCCTCCACCGCCCGTGCCGGAACGGTCCGACACCGGGCGGCGTGTCGCCGTCGACACGCGGCGGTCCCGTCCCGTGGCCTCCTGGTGTGCCCTGGACGTGCGCAGGGCCCGGGGAGGGGCCCTTCCACCGAGCCGGCGAAGGGTGGGCAGGACGGGCTCCTCCCCGGTGGGGGCAGGGAGGTCCGCTCTCAGAGCTTCCCGACGACGAAGTCGATGCAGGCGGTCAGCGCGCTGACGTCGTCCGGCTCGACGGCGGGGAACATGCCGACCCGCAGCTGGTTGCGACCGAGCTTGCGGTAGGGCTCGACGTCCACGACGCCGTTGGCGCGCAGCACCCTGGCGACCTCGGCGGCGTCCACCGACTCGTCGAAGTCGACCGTGCCCACCACGTAGGAGCGCTGGTCGCGGTCGGTGACGAACGGCGTGGCGTAGGACGACTTCTCGGCCCAGCCGTAGAGCCGGCTCGATGAGTCCTGGGTGCGCGCGACGGCGCCGGTGAGCCCGCCGAGGGACAGCAGCCAGCGGATCTGGTCGGCCAGCAGGAACAGCGTGGCGACGGCCGGGGTGTTGTAGGTCTGGTCCTTGGCCGAGTTGTCGACGGCGATGGAC
>NZ_DATMVN010000191.1:0-3579 GCF_035563135.1 Streptomyces sp. | reverse complement strand
CCCCGCCCGGCGCGTACTACGCGTACGCCCGGACGCCCGCCGGGACCACCACCCGGCTGCGCCCCGTCAAGGCCCGGAACCCCGTCAGGACCGCGGCGGCTGCGGTCTGTGCCGTGCTCGGTCTCGGGCTCATCGGGGGAGCCGTCACCGGCAGCTGGCTCACCGGTGACTCCGCGGCCCGGACCGGCGACGACAGCGCGTACGCCGTGGGCCGTTCCGCCTGGCACAGCGTGCCCGTCGACACCCTCTTCCCGCGCACCCTCAAGGGCGACGGCGCGGGCCCGGGGGCCACGGACCGGACCTGGACCAGGGTCGCCGTCGCGAGCGACAGCGGCTGCGCGGCGGGCCTGGACCCGCTGCTGCTCAAGACGCTCCGCCCGGCCGGCTGCGAACGCCTGCTGCGTGCCACCTACACCGATGCCACCCGTAGCAGCGTCACCACCGTCGGCATGGTCTTCACCGAGGCCGGCACCGACGCGATGAGCGCGCTCAGCACCCGCTTCACCACCCAGCGCCTCACCGGCCGTTCCGATCTGATGCCCCGCGCCTACCCCGTCGAGGGAACCGCCGCCGCGGAATTCGGCGACCAGCAGCGCGCCAGCTGGACGGTGCACGTCCTCACCGAGCTGCCCGTCGTCATGTTCGCCGTCTCGGGCTTCGCCGACGGCCGGGCGGTCGCCGACCCGCAGCCCGCCGCCGAGGCCATGGCCGCCGGTGCCACGACGGCCCCCGCCCAGGCGGGACTCGGCCACGAGGCGAAGGGCGTGGCCGACCGGGTGGAGCGCGCCCTGCGCAGGACCGTCACCGACCTCACGGAGAAGCCGGCATGACCCGTTCCCGCCGGCTCCGGGCGCTCGCCGCCGTGGCCACGGCCACCGCCTTCGCGGTGCTGCCCGCCGCCCCCGCCCACGCGGACGCCATCCGTGACCAGCAGTGGGGCCTGGAGGCCCTCCACACCGACACCGCCTGGCAGACCACGAAGGGCGAGGGCATCACGGTCGCCGTCCTGGACACCGGGGTCGACGACGCCCACCCGGACCTCGCGGGCCAGGTACTCCCCGGCAAGGACCTCATCGGCTTCGGTGCCGGACGCGGCGACCGCTCCTGGGCCCTGCACGGCACCGCGATGGCCGGCATCATCGCGGGCCGCGGGAGCGGCCCCGGGCGGGGCGACGGTGTCCTCGGCATCGCCCCGGAAGCGAAGATCCTGCCGGTGCGGGTGATCCTGGAGTCCGGCGACCCGTCACGCGCCAAAGCCCGCGAATCACGCGGCACCGCACTCGCCGACGGCATCCGCTGGGCGGCCGACCAGGGTGCCGACGTCATCAACCTCTCCCTCGGTGACGACAGCGAGTCGGCCCACCCGGAGCCCGGGGAGGACGCCGCCGTCCAGTACGCCCTCGGCAAGGGAGTCGTCGTCGTCGCCTCGGCGGGCAACAGCGGGGACAAGGGGGACCGCGTCTCCTATCCCGCCGCCTACCCCGGGGTGATCGCAGCCGCGGCCGTGGACAAGTACGGCACGCACGCCGCGTTCTCCACCCGGCGCTGGTACGCCACCGTCAGCGCACCCGGCGTCGACATCGTCGTGGCCAACCCCGACCGGCACTACTACATCGAGTGGGGCACGTCCGCGGCGTCGGCGTACGTCTCCGGGGCCGTGGCCCTCGTGCGTGCCGCGCACCCGGGCCTCTCGCCCGCGCAGATCAAGACCCTGCTCGCGGACACCGCCCGCGACGCCCCCGCCGGCGGCCGCGACGACGCCAGGGGCTACGGCCTGGTCGACCCGGCCGCCGCGATAGCGGCCGGGTCGAAGCTGCGCCCGGACGATCTGAGCGCCCGGTCCGCCGCGGCGGGCCACCGGGGCGAGTACTTCGGCTCCGGCCCCGCGCCGCAGGGGGGCGACGGGGACCCGGCCGGCTGGCTGGCCCCCTCGGCGGGCGGCCTCGGAGCCGTGCTCCTCGCCCTGGCGGTGGTGCTGTGGCGTGGCAGGAACACCGGCGGCAGGTACGCGCCTGCGCCCGCGCCCGGGCACGACCCGTTCCCCACCGGCCCCTTCCGCTGACCGCGCCGGTCTCAGCCCGTGCCGGCCACCGAACCGGTCTCAGCCCGTGCCGATCACGCCGACCGCAGCCTTCGCGACGGACTCCACGAGAGAGATGCCCGTCTCCTTCGTCACGTGCCCGCGCGACAGCACCGCCACCAGCAGGGTGTGCCCGCCGCTCTCCACCCGCCCGATGCTGTTGACGTCCCACAGTCCCGTCGTGGTCCGGGGCATCCAGCCGTTCTTCAGCACCGCACCGGTGCCCGCCGCGGAAACCCCCCACCGCTGGTCCGCCTCGACCTGGCCCATCAGTCCGGTCAGGTACGCGCGCGAGGCCGCCGACAGCTCCGAATCCGCCCCGGACACCGCCTCCAGCAGCCGCACCTGGTCGGCGGCCGTGGTCTGGGTCAGCCCCCAGGCGTGGGCGGCCTTCGTCCCGGTCAGCCCCAGCCGTTCGTTGGCCGCGTCGAGTCCCTCCTCCCCGCCGATCGCCTTGAGCAGTTCGGTGGCCGAGGTGTTGTCGCTGCGCTGGATCATGGCCTCGGCGTACGCCTGCTCGGCGCCGCTCAGCTCCCGGTCCTCGTCCTGCGCCTGGAGCAGCAGCGCCGCCAGGATGTCGACCTTGACGATGCTGGCGGCGTCGTACGCCCCGTCCCCGTACGCGGCCCCCACGCCGCTCTCCGTGTCCAGCACGGCCACCGACACATCGGCGCCGCCGGCCAGGGCCGCCAGCGCGCCGGCCAGCTCCGCGTCGAGATCCACGTCGGGCTCCTCGCTCCGGCCCGCCGCGGCCGGCAGGCTCGATGCGGACGATACGGCGGCCACGGCCGAGGGCGCGTCATCCGGCGGGTGACCCACCAGATACGCACCTCCCGCAGCGGAACCGGCCAGCAGCACGACGACGGCGGCGGTCACGAGGCCGGGCAGCGCGGGCCTGCGCGTTCGGTGACGGGACATGGCCCGCACGCCAGGAAGCGCACCTGGCAGGAGGCTGTGCCCGACCTGTCGCCCAGGTGGGAGAACCGGTCCACTACCCTCGTCGTGTGGCGCTCAAGAACATCCCGGACTCCGGTTTCTCCGACGACGACGGCTCTGCCTCGCCCGGACTGACGGCGGCCCTCGCGGCATGGGCCGATGACAGGACAGCCGTCGGCCCGGTCCTCGCGGCGCTGCGCGGCGCCCGGCTGCTCGTGCCGGTCGTCGCCGTCCTCGGCGAGGTCGAGGAGGACGGTGAGGAGGAGCACGGAGCTCCCGAGCAGGGCGGTGGCGGGCGGCGGACGGCCGGACTGCGCCGCGAGAAGACCAGTGACATGGCGGTGCCGACTCTCCAGGCCGGTGGCCGGCGCGCCCTGCCCGCCTTCACCTCCACCGCTTCGCTGGCCCGCTGGGACCCGCAGGCGCGCCCCGTCGCCGTCCCCCTGCACCAGGCACTGCAGGCCGCCGCGCACGAGAGGGCGGACACGGTGGTGCTCGACCTGGCCGGGCCCGTCGCCTTCGAGCTGACCGGCCCCGCGCTGCTGGCCCTGGCCGAGAACCGG
>NZ_DATMVN010000190.1:0-3329 GCF_035563135.1 Streptomyces sp. | reverse complement strand
TGATCCGCGCCGGGCTCAGGTCGAGGGACGGCGGCTCGCCTGGCTCAGGGCCCGCGTGAGGCCCTGCAGCAGGGGCGGGACGTCGGCGCGGGGCACGACAGCCTGGCGGCCACCGTCCGTGGCGTACGGACTGCGGTCATCGTGGGGAGCCACCAGTCGGGGTTGTCTGTCGAGGTTGTCGCGGACGAGTTCCATCTGACGTCTCGAGGAGTGCAAGACGCGCTGGCCTTCTAGTAGCTAGCCCCCGTCGCCTGAGTGCCTCCCAAGGCGGATTGGTTCGCCGACGCAAACGCCACCGGGCTCGGGCACGCCTTGGCGGCGGCCCACCTTCCGGTCACCTGGATCGGCGACGACGGACGGAAACACCGGCGGAAGCAGGCTCACTGGCTAGAACCAGTGCCCTGTCACCAATCACGGTGAACCCGACGACGTGTGGATCCCTGAAATCGCAGCGTATGGCGCCGCCATCCTCACTCGAGACGAGCGGATCGCCACCCGACTCCTCGAGCACGAAGCCGTCCGACAGTCGGGCGCAAGGATGCTCGCGATCACGAGCGGTGGAAGCCTGTCTCTCTGGGAGATGGTGCACGTCGGGGCTGCACGCTGGGCATGGCTCGAGGAGAAGCGGCTGGAACCCGGCTCCGTGATCTACGGCTTCACCCGCACAACGGACCATGTCGTCAAGTCCTGGTGACGCCGATCCCTCGCGCCTGCTCATGTAGGTCGGTAGTAAGGCCGTCGGCTCACTCACCGCGCCTCAAGGGATCCCGTTACGGCCCCGATCGGCGCCCGCCTGCAGCAGCGCACTGGGCGACACTGGCTGCATGACGACGACACAGATGTCGCCACGCGCAGGCCCAGCCCTGGTCACCGGAGCGGCGACTGCCCTGTACTACGCCACGCCCGACTTCATCGCTTCGCGCACTGCGCGCGGATGGGCGAAGGCGGGTCTGATGGCCATCAACCTCGCAGCGGCGCTACCAGACCTGCGGGCCGCCCGTGCCGCCGTGCGCGAGCAGCTAGCGCAGGCAGCCGAGGCCGGCTCAGGGCAGTGGTGGCAATCAATAGGCCCTCGGCAGAAGGTGGCCGCGTCCGGGTCCGTTGCAGCGGTGGTCGTCGGGGCAGTCGGCTTGGGGCTCGTAGCGGAACGGTGGGTCTTCAGCCGCGGGCAGGCGCGGGCGGCCACCGGCGTGCGGCTGCCGCACACTCGCGCGGCGCTCGGGTACGGGCTGCTGGCGGCCGGATTCAAGCTCCTGCCCACGCCACCAGAGCCGCGCCTCCCCATCGGGCCCTAGCCCGGAGCTTCATTGTCTCTTGGTCGACTGGTCACCGGTCGATTACGAGACCGTTCTGGCGTATGCGTACGTGGTGGCCGGCGTTGCGTCTCGCCGGTTCTCCGAGTTCCTGGTCGTGGGTATGGTCCGCTGTCTCTACCCGCCGGACGCCTCGACAGCGCAGAGGACGCCGTCAGTGGACTGGTGTGCGAACTCGTCGAGGAACTGAGCATCGACGCCGACCCAGGATCGCTGCGACCTGGCGCTGACCATGCACCGGGCACCCGAAGAGCCCGGTGACCGCGAGTACCGGGATCTGTTCTTCGCTTGTCGAAGGTCGGCGAGGCACCCGGCGATCGGTGAACCGGAGAAGCGCAGCAGGCTGGTCCGGGGGCCAGCGCCGACGTGCCCAGCGGTGTCGTCGACTACATCGCCGCTGCCCTGGGCCATCGTCCAGCATCGATCACTCCCGCTGCACCGCTGGGGGCCATGACTTCCCTCAGTGACCGGAAGCGGGAGCCCCTGCGAGACGGCGCACAGCGACTCGCCTGGGGTGCCCTCAGTGCGTTGGTAGCTGTTCGGCTTACGTGAAAGACAGGCTGCGCCGTTAGCCCCGGCGTCCTTTCGCGACGCCCGCGCCAGCCGTTCGACGAGGTCGTCCGGAATCGATTTGTGCGGCGAGAAGGTGATGCCGGTCTTGGTCGCCTTCAAGCCTTCGCCGACGAGCTGGTGGAGAGCAAGCGGTCCTGAGAGCCGTGGCGCCAAGGCGACCACGGACGTGTCAAGTCCACGGCAGCAGGAACGACCGTCGTCTCAACATGGGGCGCTTTGGGACACAAGGCGGTCTCAGGGGCATCTCGACAAGAAAGACACTGTTGGCCGAGCTGGGCTGCACCTACAGGGGTGGTCCGACGAACTCGGAGTCGTACTTCTCAGCGACCACATCCCTGGGCAACCGACCGAACTCCTCGAAGGAGCGCTCCGGACCTCCCGGGACAAACGCGGTGAGCACCCTTCCCGGCTCACTGCCAAGGGCCTTGACAGCGTGAACGGTTCCACGCGGAATGAAGATCAACGATCCCGGTGAAGCCTCAGTCAGCAGCTCCCCGGCCAAGAAGAGGAACTGACCTGAGAGGACGTAGAACAGTTCGTCGCTGGAGCGGTGAATGTGACGGGGAGGTCCGACTCCTGGCGGACTCGTCCCTTCCAACATGCCGATCGAGCCTCGGGTCTGCTCGCCGGTCAACTTCAGCGTGACGAGCTCGAGGCCGGCTATGGTCTGGCCCGCGCCTGGTGGGACCGCGATCACGCCAGACTCGTCCGGCCCCCGGCCCTGCCTGTCGAATACGGTCATGGCTGCCCTCGCCTCCGCTGTCAACGGCTCTTCCGGAGATCGTTCCACCCAGGGCCACGGATTGGTAAGGACAAACGCGTCCGGACGGGATGTCTCTGAGTGGGCCGTTCAAGACTGGGTTCGATCGGTCTAACAGCCCTGGCTCCGCCGCCACCGTTACCGCAGAGCGATGGGCCTACGGCCCACCCTTCCCCCGGCCCGCTGCAGCCGGATCGAAGCCGGTTGTGGGAAGCGGCCAGGAGTGTGGGGATGGGTGTCGGAGCCCTACGTCCGCGCGGGAGGGACCGCGCCTGAACGTGGCTCAGCCGACCGCTGCGAGGCTGGCGAACACGATGATGTTGTCCCGGTAGTCGCCCGTGTCTTCGTCGAACGCTCCGCCGCAAGTGATCAGGCGGAGACCGGCGTGGTCGATGTCGCCGTAGACCTCCTCGGTCGGGAAGTCGTCCTTGGCGTGCTCCTCGACGCGGTCGACGCGGAAGGTCGCGACGGTGCCATCGGCGCGGTCCACGACGACGGTGTCTCCGGGGCGCAGCTCCCGTATTCCGTGGAAGGCGCCTGGCTCGCCCTCCCAGTCGACGTGGCCGGCGAGGACAGCAGGCCCGAGCTGGCCCGGTGTGGGGCTGCCGTTGTACCAGCCGACGGGATAGGCGCCCGGCGGAACCTCCATCGAGCCGTCCCGCTCCAGGCCGAGCTCCATGACC
>NZ_DATMVN010000189.1:0-19484 GCF_035563135.1 Streptomyces sp. | reverse complement strand
CACGGTGCCCGCGTCCCGCGCCGCACGGACAACATTCCCGCCATACGGAGGTCTGCCCCTTAACGGTGGGGATGCGGCGAACTACGCTGGGTGTACCGATGTTCTCAGCAGGGCGGCATATTCCACGGGGCTCGGCCAAATGCGTGTGCGGCCGGAGTGCCCGGGACCGTCCCTGGGGAGAACACGGTACGAATGCCGCGCGCCCGACGGTGACGCGGCGGCCGTCTGTGTGTCGAGGGGTGGCGCATGTCCAGGGAGCAACGCGGGCCGAACGAGAAGCTCGGCACGGTTCTCGCCCTCGCGGGAATCAGCAACGCCGGGCTCGCCCGGCGGGTCAACGACCTCGGAGCGCAGCGCGGTCTGACACTTCGTTACGACAAGACGTCGGTGGCCCGCTGGGTCGCCAAGGGCATGGTGCCGCAGGGCGCGGCGCCCCATCTCATCGCAGCGGCGATAGGGGCCAAACTCGGCCGTCCCGTCCCGCTGCACGAGATCGGGCTCGCCGACGCCGATCCGGCGCCGGAGGTCGGTCTGGCCTTCCCCCGTGACGTGGGCGAGGCGGTGCGGTCGGCGACCGATCTGTACCGGCTGGATCTGGCGGGCCGCCGGGGCGGCGGCGGGATCTGGCAGTCACTGGCGGGTTCCTTCGCGGTGAGCGCCTATGCGACCCCCGCGTCCCGGTGGCTCATAACGCCTGCGGATCCGTCGGTCGCGCGGGACCCGGCAGCCGCCCAGGCCGCGATACTCGGTCCCGAGGGCGCGCCCCGGGCGCACGGCGGGGTGCCCGTCCAGCCGGGCCCGGAGTCCGCCGCCGACGGGCTGCTGCTGCGGGTCGGCCACAACGACGTGGCCAAGCTGCGCGAGGCCGCCCAGGACGCGCGCCGGTGGGACTCCAAGTACGGCGGCGGCGACTGGCGTTCCTCCATGGTCCCGGAGTGCTTACGGGTCGATGCCGCGCCGCTCCTGCTGGGCTCCTACAGCGACGAGGTGGGCAGGGCCCTCTTCGGAGCCTCCGCCGAACTGACCAGGCTCGCCGGGTGGATGGCCTTCGACACCGGCCAGCAGGAGGCGGCCCAGCGCTACTACATCCAGGCGCTGCGCCTGGCCCGTGCCGCCGCCGATGTGCCGCTGGGCGGATACGTCCTGGCGTCGATGTCCCTTCAGGCGACCTACCGGGGCTTCGCCGACGAGGGCGTGGACCTCGCGCAGGCGGCGGTCGAACGCAATCGCGGGCTCGCCACCGCACGGACCATGAGCTTCTTCCGGCTCGTCGAAGCGCGCGCCCACGCCAAGGCCGGAGACGCACCTGCCGCGGGCGCCGCGCTCCGGGCCGCCGAGAGCTGGCTGGAGCGCTCCCGGACCGGCGACTCCGACCCGGCGTGGCTCGGCTTCTACTCGTACGACAGGTTCGCCGCCGACGCCGCCGAGTGCTACCGCGACCTCAAGGCGCCCCGGCAGGTGCGGCGCTTCACCGAGCAGGCCCTGTCGAAACCCACCGACGAGTTCGTCCGCTCCCACGGGCTGCGGCTCGTCGTGTCCGCGGTCGCCGAGCTGGAATCGGGCAACCTCGACGCGGCCTGCGCGGCGGGGACACGGGCGGTGGAGGTGGCGGGACGCATCTCCTCGGCGCGCACCACCGAGTACGTGCGCGACCTGCTGCACCGCCTGGAGCCGTACGGGGACGAGCCCCGCGTGGCCGAGCTACGGGAACGGGCCCGCCCGCTTCTCGTGGCCCCGGCGTAGGAGGCCACCGGTACACCCCGGTTTCGCCGGTTCCGGGACGGAACGTCCCGCCGCGCACACGCCGTCCCTGGTTTGAGCCCGTTGTCAGTGGGTCAGTGCACTATCGGGGTGGGAGGTGGCGTGATGATGACGCACGCGGCGTACGACTGCGACGTGCTGGTGATCGGTGGCGGGATCGTCGGTCTGTCGACCGCGTACGCGATCACGCGCACCGCGCCGGGCACCCGGGTCACGGTGCTGGAGAAGGAGTGGGGCCCCGCCCGGCATCAGACCGGGCGCAACAGCGGGGTGATCCACAGCGGCATCTACTACCCACCGGGTTCGCTCAAGGCGCGCTACGCGGTGCGGGGCGCCGCCGAGCTGGTGGACTTCTGCGCGGAGCACGGGATCGCCCACGCGGTGACGGGCAAGCTGATCGTCGCGACCCACAGCGGCGAGCTGCCCCGGCTGCACGCCCTGGTGCAGCGCGGCCGGGCGCACGGGCTGCCGGTCCGGGAGCTCGGCCCCGCCCAGATCGCGGAGTACGAGCCGCAGGTGCGCGGTCTCGCGGCGATCCGGGTCGGCACGACGGGGGTGTGCGACTTCACCGCGGTGGCCGTCCGCCTCGCCACCGAGATGAGCGCCTCGGGCGGACGGATCCGCTACGGCGCGGAGGTCGTCGCCGTCGACCGGCGTCCCTGGGGTGTCGCGGTGCGCACGTCCGACGGCCAGGTGATCAGGTCCCGGGTGCTGGTCAACTGCGCGGGGCTGCACAGCGACCGGGTGGCACGGCTCGCGGGCGACGACCCGGGGGCGCGCATCGTGCCGTTCCGCGGGGAGTACTACGAGCTGGCCAGGCCGGAGCTGGTGCGCGGGCTGGTCTATCCGGTGCCGGACCCCGCGTTCCCCTTCCTCGGGGTGCATCTGACCCGGGGCGTCGACGGCACGGTCCACGTCGGGCCGAACGCCGTGCCCGCACTGGCCCGCGAGGGGTACGGCAGGGCGGTCGTCCGCCCGCGCGAGCTGGCCGCCACCCTGGCCTGGCCCGGCTCCTGGCGGATCGCCCGGCGCCACTGGCGGTACGGGGCGGGCGAGGTGCACCGGTCCCTGTCGAAGAGCGCGTTCACCCGGGCCGTCCAGCGGCTGCTGCCGGAGGTGACGGAAGCCGATCTGCGGCCTTCTCCGGCGGGGGTCAGGGCCCAGGCGGTCCTGCGGGACGGCACGCTGGTCGACGACTTCCTGATCCGGGACGCCCCGCACACCGTGCATGTGCTGAACGCCCCGTCCCCGGCGGCCACCGCGTCCCTGCCCATCGGGAGGGAGGTGGCGCGACGGGCCCTGCTGCGGGCTCGCGCGACGGGGTGGACGCCTCCCGCCGTAGAATCGGGGCATTGTGTCTGAGCCTGTGAACCCCACCCCGAAGACGTCCGGCCCCGCCCCCGCCGAGGACGCGGACGCGGCAGCGCGACGCGCCGCCTCCTTCGAGCGTCAGCGCAGGCTGCGCCAGGAGCCCCGCTTCCCCGGTGGCCCGGCCGCCGACCCGGCGGGCTCGCACCACGAGCGGCGGATCCGCAGCTTCCAGCCGCGCCGCAGCCGGGTGACCGCCGGCCAGGAGGACGCCCTCCAGCGTCTGTGGCCCGAGTGGGGCTTGGACATCGACGGCCTCACCACCCTCGATCTCCCCACTCTCTTCGACGGTCTCCCGGTGGTCCTGGAGATCGGCTTCGGGATGGGCGAGGCGACGGCGCAGATGGCGGCCGACGACCCGGGCACCGGGATTCTGGCCGTCGACGTGCACACCCCTGGGCAGGGCAATCTGCTGGGCCTCGCGGACCGGGCGGGCCTGTCCAACGTCCGTGTCGCCAACGGTGACGCGATCATCCTGCTCCGCGAGATGCTGGAGCCGGCCGCTCTGGACGGTCTCCGGGTGTACTTCCCCGACCCGTGGCCCAAGAAGCGGCACCACAAGCGGCGGTTGATCCAGCCTGACTTCCTCGATCTGGTGGCGCAGCGGCTGAAGCCCGGCGCGCTCGTCCACTGCGCCACGGACTGGGAGCCGTACGCCGAGCAGATGCTGGAAGTCCTCACGGCGCACCCCCTGTACGAGAACACCCGGGCGGACGGCGGTTATGCGCCCCGGCCCGCGTTCCGCCCGCTGACCCGCTTCGAGGGCCAGGGGCTGGACAAGGGCCACGTCGTGCACGACGTGCTGTTCACCCGTCGCTGATCAGCCATCGCCCGGCGCCCCGCCCCCCGCGGCGTGGCCAGGTGTCAGTCGTCCTCGTTAGGGTCGTCGGGTGTCCCAGGGGTCCGTGCAGCATCAGCAGCCGGCCGTCCCGGTTCTCGCAGAGCAGCAGCTCGACGAGTTCCTGGGCGCCGTCCCGGAGCGAGGCCAGTGGCGTTACCGGCCCCGTCGCGTCGGCATGGTCTGGCGCAGCAAGGCGTTCCGTGCCGGTGCGGTGATCACGGTGCTCGCGCTCTGCGGACTGGTGATCCTGGCCCTGGTGCGCGAGCAGACGGGCACCGAGGGCTTCCTGGTCGGACTGGGGCTGGCCGTGCTGCCCGTGCCGCTGCTGATGGCGGCGTTCCGCTGGCTCGACCGGGTCGAGCCGGGCCCGTGGCGGAACCTGCTGTTCGCGTTCTCCTGGGGTGCGTGTGCCGCCGCGCTCGTGGCGATCATCGCCAACACCTTCGCCACCCGCTGGATAGCGACGGCCACCGCGGACCCGTCGAGCGCCGACACCCTCGGAGCCACGGTCGTCGCCCCGGTCGTCGAGGAGATCGCGAAGGCCACCGCGGTCCTGCTGATCTTCCTCTTCCGCAGACGGCAGTTCGGCGGGATCGTCGACGGCATCGTGGTCGCCGGCTTCACCGCGACCGGCTTCGCCTTCACCGAGAACATCCTCTACCTGGGCAATGCCTTCGGTGAGGACCAGGAGCTCGGGACCACGGGCTTCGCCTCCGTGACGGCGGGGACGTTCTTCGTCCGTGTGGTGATGTCGCCCTTCGCCCACCCCTTGTTCACGGTGCTCTCCGGCATCGGCTTCGGCATCGCCGCGCTCGGTGGCCCGCGTCACCGGGTGCGCCGGATCGTCCTGCCCCTGCTCGGACTCGTCCTCGCCATGGGTATGCACGCCCTGTGGAACGGCTCCTCGTCCTTCGGCCCGTACGGCTTCTACCTGGTGTACGGCGCGTTCATGATGCCGTCCTTCGGCCTGGTGACCTGGCTGGCGGTCTGGTCACGCCAGAGGGAGCTGCGCACGCTCTCCACCGAGCTCCCGGTGTACGCGGCGGCGGGCTGGCTGGCCCCCGCCGAACCGCTCGCACTGGCCTCGATGCGGGCACGGGGCATGGCCCGTGACATGGCCAGGCACTGGAACAGCCACCCGGACCGTGCCCGCGGCAGGGCCGCCGCGCGCACCGTCGCGGAGTACGAGTCCTTCGCGACCTCTCTGGCCGTACTGCGCCGCAGAGCGCGCCACGACGGAGCGGGCCCGGACTTCGCCCTGCGCGAGCAGGAGTTGCTGCACCACCTCTGGCACCGCCGGGACATCGCGGGCCCGGCCCTGGCGTACGCGGCCCACGCGACGGGCCGGCTGCGCGCCCACCGGCCACCGGTGCCGCCGTTCCCCCGCCAGTACCCCCACGGCGGCCCGCCTCCTCAGCAGCTCCCCGCACCGCACCGGCATTACGGGGGCTACAACCCGTACATGGAGGACGGCGGGCGCCGCACGCCCCCGGTGAGTGACAGCTCTCGAACAGACCGACGGCCCTGACGCCGGGGGGTGCGTCAGGGCCGCCGGGGTCCGGTACGCCGGAGGCCGGCGCGTCGGGCTACCGGTGCGTCGGGCTACCGGCGTAAGGGCCTGTCGCCCTGGAGCAGACCGGACACGTCGGTCCAGGACTCGCCCGTGCACACCGGACCGGAACGGTCAGATCGTCAGGCCCTTACCGCGCAGCCAGCTCATCGGGTCGATGCCCGTGCCGTCCGCGGTGTGGATCTCCAGGTGCAGGTGCGCACCGGTCACATTGCCGGTCGCTCCCACACGGCCGATGGTCTGGCCGGTGGTGACCCTCTGACCGGCGGTCACGTCCATCGAGGACTGGTGGCAGTACCAGACCTCGGTGCCGTCGTCGAGCTCCAGGACCGTGCGGTAGCCGTAGGCGCCGGAGTAACCGGCCGACTTCACCGTGCCGCTGTGCACGGCCTTGACCGGGGTGCCGGTCGGGGCCGCGAAGTCCAGCCCGGTGTGGTGGCCCGAGGACCACATCGATCCGGCCTGACCGTAGGTCGAGCTGATGTAGTAGGAGGAGGTCGGGACGGCGTAGCTGGCGGCGAGCTCGGCGAGCCGCTCGGCCTCCGCCTTCTTCTCCGCCGCTTCCTCCGCCGCCTTCTTCTTCGCCGCGGCCGCGGCCTCGGCCTTGCTCTGCTGCTTCGCCGCCTGGGCCACGGCGGCCTCGACCGCCGCCTTCTCCTCCGCGGCCCTGGCCTCGGCCTCGGCTCCCGCCTGCTGCTGCTCGGCCTGCTGGAGGATGCGGGCGCGCAGCGCCTCGCCGGCGTCGGTGGTGCCCTGCTCGGCCTCGGCGGCGGTGATGCCCGCGGTGGTGAGCGGGGA
The DNA here is from genome assembly GCF_035563135.1 of Streptomyces sp. Taxonomy (GTDB): domain Bacteria; phylum Actinomycetota; class Actinomycetes; order Streptomycetales; family Streptomycetaceae; genus Streptomyces. The sequence goes on along the minus strand of NZ_DATMVN010000189.1, from coordinate 13,146 downwards.
GGACACGACAGCCGTCTCGTGGTCCGAGTCGGAGTCGCCGGACATGAACGCACCCACGCCGGGAAGGGACTTGGCGTCGGGGAGATTGTCCGCGATGGAATCGGGAAGAGAAATGGAGACCGGCGGCTTGCTCTGCGCGGTGGCCATGCCACCCGCGCCGACGGCCGCGATGACGCCGACGCCGAGGACGGTGGAGCTACGAGCGAGACCGCGCTGCTTGGCTACGCGGTGCCTGCCGCGTACGGGACGGATGGACTCCTCGGTGGGGTTCCATTCCTCCCACGTCCTGTCCTCATCACCGAAGCTTCCGGTCCTGAAGGATGACGGTGCCTCGGGGGCAGGCTGGTTGGACGCCACGTGGGCGCACTCCTTTCCTTCCTTCTCGCCTACCGGGTTAGCTGACGGGTTCGGAGCAGGAAGGTCTCCTACGGGCCCCTTCGTCTCTCGCGAGACACAGGTGTCCGATTCACCCCATGTAGGTGGTTCCCCGGTTCCCTTGCGGAATTCGGCGCTGCGCACGGTGTCGCCTCTTGCGACGACAGGTACAACCGCGCTGCGTTATCGAACGTTAATAGACACCGGGGCCCGATTCCAAGCCGTTCCCATAGATCACCTACGATCTCGGCCTGGACTTTCCCGGCTCAAACGGGTGCAAACGGGCGACTTGAGCGACCCTCATCCGGCCACCAATTTCTGACGATGTGTCAATTGTTATGCGAGCGCGGTCTTTCGACTACCGACGGTCGCGACCACTCATTCACTGTCCCGCCGCACGATCTTCACCGTCGTACGCCGTTCCTGCTGTCCCCGCGCGGGACGGCCGACCGCGAGGAGCGCCAGGTCGTCCGTCGACCGGCCACCGGTGTGCAGCCGTACGTCATCGGTGAGCGCGGACAGCAGCTCCTCGGGCCCCGGGAAGAGCCGGCCCCGCAACCGGGCCGCCGGGTCGTAGAAGACACCTTTCGCGTTCCGCGCCTCGGAGAGCCCGTCGGTGAAGGCCAGGAACATCGCCCCGGCCGGCAGCGACCACTCGTCCGACCGGTCCGGCCACGCGTCCAGCCCCATCCCGAGCGGCAGCGCGGGCACGGTCGGCGCCAGTACGTCCAGCGCCCCGTCCGCGTGCAGCACGAGCGGCTCGGGATGACCGCGGTTGACGACCCGCAGCGTGTCCGAACCGGCCGGGAGTTCCGCGAGCACGGCGGTGACGAACCCCTCCATGGAGTCGAGCCCGCCCCGCCGCGAGCCCTCACGGGCCAGTGCCCGCTCCAGGCGCTGGACCACGCCCTCAAGTGACAGCTCCTGCTCGGCGGCCTCCCGGAACGCCCCGATCACGACGGCCACCGCCGCCACGGCGTCCAGTCCCTTGCCCCGTACGTCCCCGACGACCAGGCGCACTCCGAACGGCGTGTCCGCGACGGCGAACAGGTCGCCGCCCACGAACTCGTCCGCCTGGGCCGCCTCGTACCGCGCCGCGACCAGTAGCCCGCCGATCCGGTCCTCGGGCGTCGGGAGCACCGCGCGCATCGCGGTCTCCGCGATCACCCGGGCCGAGGCCAGCTGCTCGTTCCCACGGCGTACGACGCGGTTGATGACGAGGGAGAGCGCGGCGACGGTGATCAGGGTGAGCAGATCGGTGACCGGCACGACCTGGGCGAGAACGCCGTCCGAGATCCGGATGGCGAGCACGACGAGGACCGCCGCCGCTCCGGCACGGACGGTGCCGGCCGGCGAGAAGAACGGGGCGGCGATCAGCGGGGCGGCGGCGAAGAGGGGGACGGCGGAGACCTCGGCCGGCGTCCCGAGGTCGGTGGCCACCCCGGCGCAGATCATCAGAGCGGGCAGAGCGCGCACGAACCGCCGGGAACGGACGTTCCCGGCGGCACCCCCTGGCCGTCCGTCCCGCTTCCCCACCTGTGCACTCCTGCCCGGTCCACCCACGGCTGCGGACGGTACCGCGCTCCGCCCGGGCCGGCCGGAGCCGCGCCGGGCGGCGCCACGTCATCGGCCGAAGGGAGGAGCGCGTCGGAGCCCCGCCCCGGTGGTCGGCCGGAGAGCCGGTGCTGCGCGTGGATCGTCAGTGCATCCCGTACGAAGACGGCAATTCCGTCTCCGTAGCGATCGTAGTTCCTCCGGGAGCGGAGACCGGCGATGCACGCCCCCCGGGCCGGTCACCTGCGCACGCGTGTCCGTGTGCCGTCCCTCCCGGCCGCGGCTGCCGGGTGCGGCCGGGAGGGACGGCACACGACAGAGGCCCGGATCCTTGGAAGGATCCGGGCCTCTGTCTTCAGTAGCGGGGACAGGATTTGAACCTGCGACCTCTGGGTTATGAGCCCAGCGAGCTACCGAGCTGCTCCACCCCGCGTCGTTGTGATGGCAACTCTACGCCATCCGGGAGGGTGCTCCGACCATGTACGGCCGCCGCTCCCTCATCCCCTCACCCCCGGGGCCCTTCCGGAACCGGAGTGGTCCTTCAACACAGGGTGCAGAGAACGGAGTTGATGTCCGGGGGTGCGCGCAGAACTGTATCCGCACCCCGACCGGGCCGGGGGCGTGGTGCTGCGCGATTGCGGGGCTTCGGGAGCGGCGGGACGCTGGAGGAGCAAGCCTTCGGTGTTCGGTCCCGTCTGTGCGGCATCCAGGGGTGCCGGCGTCGGCCCAGCAGCCTCACCCGATCCGGTGGTGCCAGGGGAGGCCGGGCGCACACGCGCGAGGAGAGGACCATGGACGGCACCCTGCTCGAGACGATGAGAACCGCTCTGCGCGGCCCGGTCATCGGTCCCGAGGACCAGGAGTACGGGCAGGCCCGCGCGGTCTACAACGCCATGATCGACAAAAGGCCCTCGGCCGTGGTCAGGTGCCGCGACACGGCCGACGTCATGGCGGCCGTCGGCTTCGTCCGCGAGCACGGCCTGGACGTGGCCGTACGGGGCGGCGGGCACAGCGGTCCCGGCCTCGGCCTCTCCGACGACGCGGTCACGCTCGACCTCTCACCCATGCGCGGCGTGCGGGTGGATCCCGCCACCCAGACCGCCCAGGCCGACGGCGGCGCGACGCTGGGCGACCTCGACCACGCCACCCACGCGTTCGGCCTCGCCACCCCGACGGGGATCATGTCCACGACCGGCATCGGCGGGCTCGCCCTCGGCGGCGGACACGGCTACCTCACCCGCAAGTACGGCCTTTCCGCGGACAACCTGATCTCCGCGGACGTGGTCCTCGCCGACGGCACCTTCGTCTCCGCGAACCCGAGTGAGCACGCCGACCTGTTCTGGGCACTGCGCGGCGGCGGCGGGAACTTCGGCATCGTCACGACGTTCGACTTCGAGCTGCACCCCGTGGACACCGTGGGCGCCGCCATCACCGTCTGGCCCCAGGAACTCCTCCCCGACGTCATGCGCTGGTACCGCGACTTCCTGCCGCAGGCACCGGACGACCTGTACGGCTTCTTCGCCTCGCTGACCGTCCCGCCCGGCCCGCCCTTCCCCGAGGAGATCCACGGACAGAAGATGTGCGGCGTCGTCTGGTCCTCGACGGCGGACCCGGAGTCGCTCGGCGAGACCCTCGCCGTGGTGAACGAACCGGGGCCGCCCGCCTTCCACTTCACCGCACCCATGCCCTATCCGGCCCTGCAGTCCATGTTCGACGCACTGATGCCGGCCGGCCTCCAGTGGTACTGGCGCGGAGACTTCTTCGACCGGATCACGGACGAGGCCGTCGACGTGCACGCCTCCTTCGCGAAGAAGCTCCCCACCGGCCTGTCGACCATGCACCTGTACCCGGTCGACGGAGCTGCCTCCCGGGTCGGTCCCGACGACACCGCCTGGGCCTACCGTGACGCCGTCTGGTCCGGCGTCATCGCCGGCATCGACCCCGATCCGGCCCACGCCGCCGCACTGCGGGAGTGGGCCGTCGGCTACTGGGAGGCGCTGCACCCGCACTCCATGGGCGGCGGCTACGTGAACTTCCTGGGCACCGGCGAGTCCCAGGACCGGGTCCGGGCCACCTACCGGGGCCACTACGACCGGCTCTCGGAGGTCAAGGGGACCTACGACCCGCACAACCTCTTCCACGCAAACCAGAACATCGAACCCGCACCGCCGCACTGAGCATCACGCCAGGGGCGCAATTCCGGGGGGAAGCCGTGCTGGGAGGGTTACAGTCTGCATGCACCGCACGATGATCCGGCCGCCCCCGGAGCGGCGCGGCACCGGCAGCGGCACCTCGTCGCCCTGCCGGTCGGGACCAGTCCGGCATCCACCGCAGCGGCTCGGTCACGGGGCTCTCACCGCACACCTACGTACAGGACACCTGAGATGACCGACATGCCTGCCCGCACGACCCAGCGCCACCCCGGCAACGCGTCCGCGAGCTCCGACGCCGACACGGGCATCGCGGCCCCGCTGCCCACGCCGCAGTACGCGGGCCTGTTCGTCGAACCCGACCTGCCGCCGGTCACCGACGAACCCGAATGACCGGGCACGTCCCGCGGCCGGTCCCGGATGACCTGACGCGTGCTCCGACCGGCCCCGGGTGACCGGCCCGGCCGCACGGTCGTTGGGAGACCATGTGCATCCGTATCGGCGTGATCGTCCTCGCAGTGGCCCTGCTGATCGCCGCGTTCCTCTCGAACATCCCGTCCCGGGAAGAGACCGAGACGGCCTGCCGACGGGCCCTCGACAACACGTCGACGTGGACCAACCGGCCGGACGTCTGCCAGGAGGTGCCCGCACAGACCTACCGGGCGTTCCTCATGATGTACGACCTGCGGGAGGAGGGCCTGGACTGACGGTCCACGCCCCGGAGCCGGCCGGCCCGGGAACCGTGCCGACTCACGGGCAGCGCCCCCGACAGCCCTGCTGTTCCTTCCGCCCGCCCTGCTGAGCAGCACTTCCTGGAAGCCCGCGACGGGCCTGAACCGGCCCGCTCCGGCGGTCGGTGCCCGTACGGCGACCAGTTCCCGAGCAGAGCCCTGGAACGCCGAAGCGCCCCGACCGGTCGTACCGGTCGGGGCGCTGCTGACGGTCGTACGGGTCCGCTCCCGGCGGACGTCAGGCTTCGGCCGTGACCTTGTCGGCCGAGGCGGATCCCGTCCTGCCGCCTCCGGCGGCGGGACGGACGAGCCCGGGGATGAAGGCGGCGACGGCGGCGGCGACGAGTGCGACTCCGCAGCCGATCATCAGGCCGACACGGAAACCGTCCTCGGAGGCGAGCGAGAACCCGCCGAGGCTGATGGTCATCTGCGCCAGCACGACACCGATGACGGCCGAACCGATGGTCGTACCCAGCGAGCGCATCAGGGTGTTGAAGCCGTTGGCCGCGGCGGTCTCCGAGAGCGGTACCGAACTCATGATCAGGGCGGGCATCGCTCCGTAGGCGAGGCCGACGCCGCTGTTGATGACGATGCCGACGATCATCAGGCCCCAGGCGGAGCCCATGAGGAAGAGGGAGATGCCGTAGCCCAGGGAGATCACGAGCGCACCGAGGACGAGGGCGATCTTGGGGCCGCGCGCATTGATCAGCTTCCCGCCGAGCGGGGAGACGATCATCATCATCACGCCGCCGGGAGCCATCCAGAGGCCTGCGGCCAGCATCGACTGTCCCAGGCCGTAACCCGTGGCCTCGGGGAACTGCAACAGCTGCGGCGCGATCAGCATGAAGGAGTACATGCCGACGCCGACCAGGATCGACGAGACGTTGGTCAGCAGCACGCGCGGGCGGGCGGTGGTGCGCAGGTCGACCAGCGGGTCACGGGTACGCAGCTCGTAGACCCCCCAGGCGCCGAGGGACACGACCGCCACGGCGAACAGGCCGAGCGTGGTGCCCGAACCCCAGCCCCAGTCGGCGCCCTTGGAGATCGCCAGCAGGAGGGAGACCAGTCCGATGGCGAGTCCGATCGCGCCGGGTGCGTCGAAGCGCTGTCCCTTCGCGCCGGCCGGGACGTCCGGGACGAAGCGCCAGATGAGTACGGCGACCATCAGGGCGAGGACCGCGGAACCCCAGAACAGCACGCGCCAGCTGGTGTATTCGGCGACCGCGGCGGAAATCGGCAGACCGAGGGCGCCGCCGATGCCCATGGAGGCACTGACGAGGGCGATCGAACCGCTGAGCTTCTCGGCGGGCACCACGTCACGCAGCAGCGCGATACCCAGCGGCACCATGCCCATGCCCATGCCCTGGAGGCCCCGGCCGACGATCATCGGGACCACGGAGGAGGCCAGCGCACACACCACCGAGCCGGTGATGAGCGGGACCGCACAGGCCAGCAGCATCCGGCGCTTGCCGAGAAGGTCCCCGAGCCGGCCGGTGACCGGCACGCACACACCGGCGACCAGGAGGGTGACGGTGACCACCCAGGCCGCGTTCGAGGACGAGGTGTCCAGAATCCGCGGCAGCTCGGCGATGAGCGGAGTCACCAGTGTCTGCATCACCGCCGCGACGGTGCCGGCGAGTGCCAGCGTCGTGATCACGCCGCCTGCGCGGGCTGTGGGCTGGGGGGCGTCCATGTCCGGGGTCCTCGGCTATCTGTCGGTGGAAGATTTGGCATCGTACACGTATATTGCATTATGCACATCGTATGGTCCATGCACTTCCTCGTGAACATACGATGAGGTCAGCACGCACGACGACACACCGGCCTCGCCGGGCAGGAAGCAGGAGGTGCCCGCGCATGAACAGGGCAACGCGAGAGGTCGAGTACGAGCAGATGCTGCTCAGCCGGCACGGCCTGCTGAACCAAAGAAAGGGACGCCGCAGGGACGGCCTCCTGGAGCGCAGCGCGTACGTCCTGCTCAGCCGCATCCGCGTTCAGGGCCCGATGTCCGTCGGCGAGCTCAGCGAAGCCTTCGACCTCGACGTCTCCACCCTCAACCGGCAGACCGCCGCGGTCATGCGCGCCGGATTCGTGGAGCGCATCCCCGATCCGGACGGGGGCATGGCCCGCAAGTTCCGCATCACCGAAGAGGGCGCGAAGACCCTCGACGCGGAACGCGAGGGCATGGTGAGCTCCTTGGAGCGGGTCATGGCCGACTGGCCCGACGAGGACATCTCCGCCTTCGCCGACTACCTGCGGCGCTTCAACTCCGACATCGAACGCCTCGGCGGCCGCCCCTGGCCACGGCCCTGAGCCCCACCGCGCGCACCGGACGGAGGGCGGCTCGCGCACGGGGGCACCGACCGCGCCGGAAGCCGGCCCGAACGGTCTGAATGGTCAAGAAGACGCTTGCCTCACGGCACGGTGACGACGCCATGCGGCTGGCCGTCCGGTTCGGCGGCGGCCTGCCCGGCCACGCCGGGTCCCGGGCCGATGAGATGCCGCGCATCCCGCAACGGATGAGACCGGTAAGAGTCTGTCACCAGGCAGTCGCCGACGCTCAGCCGTTCGTAGACTGCGTGGAAGACCAGAGGCTGGCCGAGCTTGCGTCGGTCCCGTGGCCATCACTCGGGAAGGACGTTCCATGGCAGGTCGTACGGGGGATCACCAGCAGGGCGGCGCCCGTGGCGGGACGCCACCAGTCATACCGGCGACCGGTCAGACACCTGCCCCTGTCCCTCCCTCCGCCCCGGTACCGCCGCTTCCCGTGGTCCCGCCCGACAGCCGCCTGCGACGCGCGGGCCGCCGCTACCGCGCCCTGTCCACCGCCAACAGACTGTCCCTGTGGACAGGGGTCATCGCTGCGTTCGCCTTCGCTGTGCCGACCACCGTTTCCGCATGGCAGGCGCTCTTCCCCGACGACCCCGCCACGCTGCTGGTCGCTCCGAACGACCAGAGCTGCCTGACACGTTGGTACGTCGCGGACACCGACGCCGAGCTTCGCTCCGGCGTGAACGGCGCTGCTTCTCCTGAACAGCTGACGGCCTGGCGACAGGAGGGCCGGATCGCCCACGCGGGGACGCTTGAGGCAGCGGTCAGCGTGCACGGTAACGCCGGTGCGTCCGTCGAGATCCGCGACATCTCCGTCACAGTCACGCGCAGGGAGGAACTCGCGCCCGGCACGGTGACCGGCCCTCCCGGCTGCGGAGCCGGCCCTGATGAGCCCGCGTACCTGGCGGTCGACCTGGACACGCTGCCGCTGAACCGCCCTGTCCCCGCCGCGTACCTGCTGCGCAGCCCGCAGCAGAAGGCAGCACGCCGGATGGAGGAGGATATGGGCACAACCGTCAGCTTGCCCCACACCGTCGCATCGGGCGACTTCTACTCCTTCTTCCTGATCGGGCACACCCAGCGTTACGACACCGACTGGCGGGCCACCGTCACCTGGTGGGACGGCAAGGAGATGCACAGCCGCACCGTCTCGGACCCCGGCGGCAAGGAACTCCGGGTGGTTCCGACCGGAGACGACCCGACGTGACCCTCCGGACGGATCAGCGAACCGACTTCGTCACTGGACCCACTCCGATGCACTGGAAGAACCGCTCACCGCTGATCCGTGGACCCGACGGCAACCTCATCACTTCTTCACCCCTGTCACCCCCGCGGCCGTCGTCGAGAGGTACGTGCACCCTCCGCTCACGTACACGCCCGGGAACGACTCAGCGCCCTGCCCGGCTTAGCCGGGCGGAGCGCTGAGCAGCAGGCCAGAGGATGTTCTCCTCGTCCTGCGGTCGGTAGGCCGTGTGGGACTCGAACCCACAACCAACGGATTAAAAGTCCGCTGCTCTGACCAATTGAGCTAACGGCCCGTGATGGATCACCCCCGAGCATAGCTCCCCCGGGCCCGGCAGCCGATCGGGTATCGGGTGCCGGGCCCTGTCGTGCCCGGATCGGGCGGGTCAGGCCGTGGTTTCGTCCTTGGTTGTGTGCTTGTGAACCGGTGTATCCGGTTTCAGGAACCAGTGGCGGGCGGACACCAGCCACCAGACGGCGGCGAAGCCCAGCACCACCAGGACGGCCAGGGGCGCGTAGTTGAAGCTCTCCCAGGTGACCGGGGACACCTGGGGCAGCATGAAGAGCACCGTGATCACCCCCACCCAGGAAACCGCGACGATGCCGATGGGCCGGGACCACCGGCCCAGGTGCCAGGGACCCCGGACGAAGTCGTCGCCCCGCAGCAGTCTGAGCAGGGTGGGGATGACGTAGGCGATGTAGAGCCCGATGACCGCGATGGACGTCACAGCGGCGTAGGCGGTGACGTTGATCAGGTACGGGAGACCGAGGGCCAGGGCGCCGAGAGCGGCCAGCCAGACCGCCGCGACAGGCGTACGGGTGCGTGGGCTGACCGTGTGCCAGACGCGGGAGAAGGGCAGTGCCCCGTCGCGCGAGAACGCGTAGATCATGCGGCTGTTGGCGGTCACCGAGGCCATCCCGCAGAACAGCTGGGCGCCGATCACGACGAGCAGCAGGAGCTTGCCCGTGGTGGCACCCAGCGCGTCCAGGAGGATCTGGGCGGGCGGGGCACCGGTCGGGGAGTTCAGGGCGCCGTCGTACGACTGGATGGCGAAGGTGAAGCCCAGCAGGAGCACGAAGCCGGCGATCCAGGACGTCCAGATGGACTGCACGATGCCGCGCGGCCCCGCCACGGCCGCGTCGTGGGTCTCCTCCGTCATGTGGGCGGAGGCGTCGTACCCGGTGAAGGTGTACTGCGCCATCAGCAGCCCGATCATCACGACGTAGAAGCCGCTGCCCCAGCCGGTGTTGTTGACGAACTCGGTGAAGACGTACGACGCCGACCGGTGCGAGTCCGGCACGAAGGTGAGCGCGCCCACGATGACGGCGACCCCGACCACGTGCCACCACACGCTGACGTTGTTGAGGACGGCGACGATGCCGACGCCGAAGGTGTTCAGCAGGCCGTGCAGGATCAGGATCGCCGCGAAGAGCAGGATCGTGCGGCCGGGAGTGACCTCGAACCCGAACTGGAGGTTCAGGTACGCCCCGAGGAAGGACGCCGCCCCGAAGTCGATGCCTGCGGTGACAGCGACCTGGCCCAGCACGTTGAACCAGCCGGCGAACCAGGCCCACGCCGCGGCCGAGCGCGGCGGGGCGAGGCGGTGGGCCCAGAAGTACAGGCCGGCCGACGTCGGGTACGCCGAACAGATCTCGGCCATCGCCAGGCCGACGAACAGCGTCATCAGCCCGACGCCGACCCAGCCCCAGGTGATGACGGCGGGGCCGCCGGTGTTCATGCCGAACAGATACAGCGTCAGACAGCCGGAGAGCACCGAGATGATCGTGAACGAGACGGCGTAGTTGGAGAAGGCCGACATCCGGCGGGCGAGGACCTGTGTGTAGCCGAGTTCGGCCAGACGTTCCTCGTCGGAGGTGGGCGCGGGTGAGTTCTGGAGGGTATCGGGCGGTGGCTCTGCCGCCACGGCTTCGTCGTTCGTCATGCCCCCAGCGATGCCCTCGCACGGAGGCCGGAAACGCCGCAGGGCCCGTACGCCACCGAGGTGTCGTACGGGCCCTGCGGGTCAGTCAGCTGTCAGCCGGACTCAGCCGTTGCGCTTCCAGCGCGGCTTGTCGTCGCGGCGGCCGAAGGTACCGGTGCCGGTACCCGTGCCGGTGCCGCCGCGGTGGTCGTCACGACGCCCGGTCGGGCGGTCGCCGCCGCCGGAGCGGAAGCCGCCCGAGGGACGGTCGTCACGACGGTCACGGTTGAACGGGCGGTCGCTGCCGCCGGAGCGGAAGCCGCCCGAGGGGCGGTCGTCGCGGCGGTCACGGTTGAACGCGGGACGGTCGTTGTCACGGCGCTCGAAGGAACGGCCGCCGCGGTCGTCCCGGCGGTCACCGCCACCGGAGCGGAAGCCGCCCGAGGGGCGGTCGTCGCGACGGTCGCGGTTGAACGCGGGACGGTCGTTGTCACGGCGCTCGAAGGAACGGCCACCACGGTCGTCCCGGCGGTCACCGCCACCGGAGCGGAAGCCGCCCGAGGGACGGTCGTTGCTGCCGCGGAAGGACGGACGGTCGTTGCTGCCGCGGTAGCCGGAGCCACCGGAGGGGCGGCCACTGCGCTCACCGACACGGTCGTTGCCACCGCGGTAACCCCCGCGGTCGCCACCACGGTCGTCGCGGCGGTCATCACGGCGGTTGAAGTTGCCCCGGTCGTCACGGCGGTCGTCACGCGCGGCCGGCTGCTCGGGGACGGACACGGCTGCGACGAGCGCGGCCTCGGCCTCGGCGGTGACCTCGGCCACCGCCGCCTCCGGGTCGTCGCCCCGCTCGCGGGCGGCACGGGCGACCAGACGGTCGGCCTCCTCGCGCAGCTCGACGGCACGGCGCTGGACGCGCTCCAGCTGCTTGGTGAGGTCGGCGGCCTCGCGCTCGGCCTGCTTGGCGGCGTTGTTCGCGGAGTCGGCCTGGACCTCGGTCAGCGAACGGGCACCGGTGATCTCGGCGACCTCGGGCTCGAAGACGCCCGCGCCCTGCACGATGTGGCGCGAGGCGTCGACGCCCGCGTCCTCCATCAGGCGGAAGATCTGGCGGCGCTGGTGCGGGAGCGCCAGCGACACGACGACACCGGACTTGCCGGCGCGGGCGGTGCGGCCCGAGCGGTGCAGGTAGTCCTTGTGGTCGCCGGCCGGGTCCACGTTGAGGACGAGGTCGATGCCGTCGACGTGGATGCCGCGGGCGGCGACGTCGGTGGCGACGAGGGCGTTGACGTAGCCCTTCTTGAAGTCCTCGAGCACCCGGGTGCGGGCGCCCTGCGTCATGCCGCCGTGCAGCGCGTCGGCCTTCACGCCGGACTCGATGAGCTGCTCGGCGATGCGGTCGGCGCCCAGCTGGGTGCGGACGAAGATGATCGTGCGGCCCTTGCGGGCGGCGATCGCGGCCGTGACGGGCGCCTTGTCCTTGGGCTTCACGACGAGGACGTGGTGCGACATGGTCGAGACGTTGCCCTGGGCGCTGTCGACCTCGTGGGTGACCGGGTTGCTCAGGTAACGCTTGACGAGGGTGCCGATCTCGTTCTCCATCGTGGCGGAGAAGAGCATGCGCTGGCCGCCACCGGGGATCTGGTCGAGCAGCTCGGTGACCTCGGGCAGGAAGCCCAGGTCCGACATCTGGTCGGCCTCGTCGAGGACCGCGACCTGGACGTTCTCCAGGGAGCAGGCGCCACGGTTGATGATGTCGCGCAGCCGGCCCGGGGTGGCGACGAGGACGTCGACACCACGCTCCAGCGCGTAGATCTGGTTGCCCATCGACGTACCGCCGCAGACGACCTTCATCTTCAGGCCGAGCACGTCGCCGTACGGCTGGAGGGCGTCCGCGACCTGCATCGCGAGCTCACGCGTCGGCGTGAGGATGATCGCGCGGGGCTTCTTCTTCTCGGTGTGACCACCGGCCAGCGCGGCCAGGGTGGGCAGACCGAAGGAGAGGGTCTTGCCGGAGCCGGTACGGCCACGGCCCAGGATGTCCTTGCCGGCCAGGGCGTCCGGGATGGTCGCGGCCTGGATCGGGAAGGGGGCGGTCACACCGTTCTGCGCGAGCTTGCGGACGATGCCCTCGGGCAGTCCGAGCGAGGCGAACGTGATGCTCGGCCCGGTGTCCTCGGCGGCCTCTTCGGAGCCATCCGCAGCAGGAGCGTCGGCCGTAGGAGCGTCCACGGCGGTCTCCGCGGCCGGGGTCCCGTCGGCTGCCGCAGGGGCCTGGGCCACTACGGCCTCGGCGGCCTCCACGACCTCGATGGTGTCGACGTCGTTGTTCTCGGACATGACGGTGTGGTCAGAACTGGAAATTGACATGCGAAATGCGAAACCTTCCGGAGTCTCGGCACGCGCCCGTAACTCCGTGTTTTCGCAATTTCGACCGCCTCAATGCGGTCCAGCCACGGCAAGGGAGAGTACGCGCCACACGGCGCTCTTCTGTGTCGGCGCCGGGCATAGGATCAAACGATCTACTACCATACGCACCCTCCCCCCATTCGTGCAAACCGGGTCGCCCCGAACCCGGCTCACACCGGCGCGACCTGCGGTGATGCCCGAGGAGTGGGCCGCGTCACACCCCTCCCAGGCGCCCCCGTCGCATCCGTGCGGGACTGCGCGGCCGGCGAGGCCGAGGGCTGCTCCGGCGGCGGCGAGGGTTCCGGCTCCGGCGAGGGCGGAGGTGGAGGTGGAGGCGGGGGCGGGGGCGGAGGCGGGGGCTCCTCGGGAACGACCGGCGGAGGCGGCGGCTCACCCGGGCCCGGAGCGCTGGGCTCCGGGGCGGGCAGGGGG
>NZ_DATMVN010000188.1:0-2052 GCF_035563135.1 Streptomyces sp. | reverse complement strand
CAGGCCGCGCCGGGAGGGATCAGCGCACTTCCTGGATGCGGATCTGGTTGCCGGCGGGGTCGCGGAAGGCGCAGTCGCGCACTCCGTACGGCTGCTCGGTCGGCTCCTGGACGACCTCGGCATCGCCGGCCTGCAGCTTCTCGAAAGTGGCGTCGAGGTCCTCGGTGGCCAGGAGGATCCAGCCGTAGGTGCCCTTGGCCATCATCTCGGCGACGGTGCGGCGCTCGTCCTCGGTGATGCCCGGATCGGCGGCCGGCGGTGCCAGGAGGATGGAGGTGCCGGGCCGGCCGGCGGGGCCGACCGTGATCCAGCGCATCGTGCCGGTTCCGACGTCCTTACGGACCTCGAAACCGAGGGTGTCGCGGTAGAACGCCAGGGACGCCTCGGGGTCGTCGTGCGGGAGCACGCTGGTGTGAATGGTGATGTCCATGGCGCTCACGCTAGCGGCGGCTCGGGGGTGCGGGCTTCTCGATTCCTGACCGGTCTGGTGACCTGTTTCGCCACGCACGGCGGCACCCCCTCCGCCCCGCTCCCGGCCTGCCGCCGGTACACGCTGGGCGGCATCCCGACCAGCTCCGTGAAGCGGGTGCTGAAGGTGCCGAGCGAGGAGCAGCCCACCTCGAAACAGACGTCGGTGACGCTGAGGTCGCCGCGGCGCAGCAGCGCCATCGCCCGCTCGATCCGGCGTGTCATCAGGTAGCTGTACGGCGACTCCCCGTAGGCGAGCCGGAACTGGCGGCTGAGGTGCCCGGCCGACATGTTCACACCGCGGGCGAGCGCCTCGACGTCCAGCGGCTGCGCGTACTCCCGGTCGATCCGGTCACGCACCCGGCGCAGCCGGGCGAGGTCACGCAGGTACTGGGCCTCGGCGGGTCGGCTCGTCACGAGGGTGATCGTGCCACGGCGGCCGGGCCGCCGCAGCCGGATTCACCGGGCGGCGGGCTCCCAGGCGAATCCGTCGGGGTCGGTGAAGGGCCCGCTGTCCCCGGCGATCGTGAGCCGGTGCGATCCGGTGCCCTCGGGAGAGACACCGGCGTCCTCGGCGAGGGCGCGACGACCGTACAGGCCCAGCTTGACGGGGCTCGACGGCGTATCGAAATCGACGTACCTGCGGCCGAAGCTCTTTCCCACGGCGAGGCCGCGCTCCACGTAGTACCGCTTGCTCGCGAGGACGTCGTCGACGCCCAGCAGGAGCACGAACCGGTCGATCCCGCGGGTGGCCGGGCCCTTGTCCTTCTTCTTCGAGGTGGCGATCTTCCACAGGGCGCCGTCCGGGGCGCGTACGACGCCGCCGTAGCCCCAGAACGACTTCGTGGCGGGCTTCACCGGCCGGGCCCCGGCGTCGAGGGCGGCGCCGATGAAGCCGTCGACGGTGGCGGGCCCGGACACCGTGAGCGACAGCGTGCAGCCGCGGAAACCGGCCGTAGGCGCCTCCGAGGCCCGTACGCGCAGCTCGGGGCCCAGCCCGAAGGCGGTGGCGTAGAACTCTTCGGCGGCGGCGGGGTCGGTCACATCGAGAATGACGGATACGGGAGAAGTCATATGAGGAAGCTAGAGCGGCTCCGCGCCGTGTGCTTCTTGATTCCTGACCGGTCCTGACCGGTCCTGCCCGGTCCTGCCCGGTGGGGCCGGTGGGGCCGGTGGGGCCGGTGCTCAGAAATCGAAGGCGAGATCCCTGCTCACGCGGCTGGCCGACGCCAGCAGGCTCTCCCTGAGCTGCCTGGTGCGGTACATCCGGTCCGCCCGGAAGGAGACTCCGAGCGAGCCGAGCTTCGTGCCGCTGCGGACGGGGACCGCGATGCAGGTCGTGCCGAGGTCGTACTCCTCCCGGTCCATCATCACCGGCGTCGGGGCCGGTGATTCGAGCTGCCGGATGAGCTCCTCCCGGTGGGTGATCGTGCGCGGTGTGAGGTCGGCGAGATCGTGCCGCGCCAGGTAGTCGCGGCGCGCCTCGCCGTCCAGCTCGCGCAGGACGCACTTGCCCAGGGCCGTGGCGTGCCCGGCGTCCTTGAAGCCCACCCAGAGGTCGGCCTTCGGTGCCTTCGGGCCGTC
>NZ_DATMVN010000187.1:0-5767 GCF_035563135.1 Streptomyces sp. | reverse complement strand
TTGCGCTGCGAGTACACCATGTTGACCGGGGCCTCGAAGCCGGGGACCAGGCGGTGGTAGGAGTTCACCGTCGGGTTGGTGAAGGCCAGCAGCGACGGGGCGTGCTTGAGGATGCCGCCGATGTAGTAGCGCGCCATGTCGGAGAGGCCGGCGTACCCGGTCTCGTCGTAGAACAGCGGCTCGCCGTTGTTCCAGATCGACTGGTGGCAGTGCATGCCCGAGCCGTTGTCGCCGAAGATCGGCTTCGGCATGAAGGTCGCGGTCTTGCCGTTGCGCCAGGCGACGTTCTTCACGATGTACTTGAAGAGCATCAGGTCGTCGGCCGCGGCGAGCAGCGTGTTGAACTTGTAGTTGATCTCGGCCTGGCCGGCGGTGCCGACCTCGTGGTGCTGGCGCTCGACCTGGAGGCCGTTCTTGTCCAGCTCCATGGAGATCTCGGCGCGCAGGTCGGCGAAGTGGTCGACCGGCGGGGTCGGGAAGTAGCCGCCCTTGTAGCGGACCTTGTAACCACGGTTGTTCTCGACCGCACCGGTGTTCCAGGCGCCGGCCTCGGAGTCGATGTGGTAGAAGCTCTCGTTCGCCGACGTCTGGAAGCGGACGTTGTCGAAGACGTAGAACTCGGCCTCGGGACCGAAGTACGCGGTGTCGGCGATGCCGGTCGACGCGAGGTAGGCCTCGGCCTTCTTGGCCACGTTCCGCGGGTCACGGCTGTACTGCTCGCCGGTGATCGGGTCGTGGATGAAGAAGTTGATGTTCACGGTCTTGTCGCGGCGGAACGGGTCGACACGGGCCGTCGTCAGGTCCGCGCGGAGCGCCATGTCGGACTCGTGGATCGCCTGGAAGCCGCGGATCGACGAGCCGTCGAAAGCCAGTTCCTCGGCCGGGTCGAAGGACGCCGCCGGGATCGTGAAGTGCTGCATCACACCCGGCAGGTCGCAGAACCGGACGTCGACGAACTTGACGTCGTTGTCGGCGATGTACTTCTGGACTTCGTCGGCGTTCTGGAACATCCAACTCCTCCTACTCCCGACCCGGGAAAGGGCGGGGTTGCAGCTCGTCTGTGTGGCCAGTGCGGTGGCACACGCTGGACCTGACCATAGGCAGCCGGGATTTCTCCAGCATGACCCATTTGTTTCGCACAAGTTAACCAGGGCGCCTGCGGGCGGCACCTCGGCGACGTGTCCGGTGCCCCGCCCGGCAAGGTGCAAACGCGGGCGCAGTACCGTGGACGGGTGGACAACAGGCAAGCAATCGGTTCGTGGCTCTCGGGGCCGCGCGCGGCGGCCGAGCAGATGGGCGCCGACTTCGGTTACCGGGGCGAGCGCCTCGGTCTGCCCCAGGAAGGCCCGGGGTCCGTGGCCCCGCCCGGCCGGCGCTTCGGGGCCCTCTTCATCGACTGGGCCGTGTGCATGGTGATCGCATACGGACTGATCGCTCGCGGTGACCAGCAGGCGGCGGGGAACTGGGCGCTCGCCATCTTTCTCGTCATGAGCCTGCTGACCGTCGGAACGGTCGGTTCCACCCCCGGCAAGCGGCTTCTGGGGCTGCGGGTCATCGGCGAGGACGGCGAACGGCTCGGTGTCGTGCGGGTCGTCGTCCGGAGTGTGCTGCTCCTCCTGGTGATCCCGGCCGTCGTCTGGGACCGCGACAGCCGAGGCCTCCACGACCGGCTGGCCCGCGCCGTCCAGGTCCGCACCTGAGACGCGGACAGAAAAGCGGGAGCGCCCCGGACGATGTGCGTCGTCCGGGGCGCTCCCGTAGGTCCGTGCCCGGTCAGCGCATCTTTCCGCCGCGCGGCATCCGCATGCCCTTGGGCATGGGCCCCTTCGGCAACGGCATGTTGCTCATCAGGTCGCCCATCGCCCGGAGCCGGTCATTGGCCGCCGTCACCTGCGGGCCGGTCAGGACCCGGGGGAGCTTCAGCATCGTGGTGCGCACCTTCTTCAGCGGCACCTGGCCCTCGCCGTCGCCGACGATGATGTCGTGCACCGGTACGTCGAGGACGATGCGGGCCATCCGCCTCTTCTCGGCCGCCAGCAGGCTCTTCACCCGGTTCGGGTTGCCCTCGGCCACCAGGACGATGCCCGCCTTGCCGACCGCCCGGTGGACGACGTCCTGGCTGCGGTTCATCGCGACGGCCGGTGTCGTGGTCCAGCCGCGGCCCACCCGGTCCAGCACCGCCGCGGCTGCGCCCGGCTGGCCCTCCATCTGGCCGAAGGCCGCGCGCTCCGCCCGCCGTCCGAAGATGATCGCCATCGCGAGGAACGCCAGTACGAAGCCCAGGATGCCCGCGTAGACCGGGTGACCGATCAGGAAACCGATGGCGAGGAGGACACCGAAGGTGATGATTCCCACACCCGCGACGACAAGACCCACCTTGGGGTCCGACCGCCTGGTCATCTTGTAGGTCAGGGCGATCTGCTTGAGCCGCCCTGCGTTCTCGGCGCTGTCCGCGCCGTCAGTGTGTGCCTTCCTCGCCATGTACCGAAGTTTACGTGGCTCGGGACCGGCCTAGGAACGGTGGTCGGCCACAGCCTTGAGCACGTACTCCGCCTCGACCCGGTCCTGGGCCCGGCGGCGGTCCTCCAGGACCGCCGTCCAGGCGTTGCGGCGGGCGGTGCGCTGGCCGCTGCTCATCAGCAGCGACTCGACCGCGCGGAGTGCGGTGGTGACGGTCGGGAGGGTATGGGCTCGTACCGGTGCGGCGTGCATGGCGGGTGTTCCCCCTCGGAACGTATGCGCGCGCCCGGCGCGCACTGGACAGCGGGAAGCAATGACGACGGCGGCTGCGGGAGCCACCGCGTGTGTACCTAGGGTCACTGCTCGGTGTTACCAGTGCATGACCGGTCGGTCAAACACCAATGAAACTCTGATTCCGGCTCCCCGCACGCCGACGCGGCCCATACGGGCCCCCGACCTGCGGGAGACGTACGGGCCGCGTCGCTGCGGCTATTACCGTTCAGTAGATCCTTGTGCGCCGATTCACACGGCCTGAGCGGCCACGGCGGTCGCGCCGCGCCGCTCCATCGCCTGCTGGAAGAGCCGTCCCGCACGGTACGAGGAACGCACCAGCGGCCCCGACATGACGCCGGAGTAGCCGATCGCGTCGGCCTCGTCCTTCAGCTCCACGAACTCGTGCGGCTTCACCCAGCGCTCGACCGGGTGGTGCCGTGCGGAGGGCCGGAGGTACTGCGTGATCGTGATGAGCTCGCAACCCGCGTCGTGCAGGTCCTGGAGCGCCTCGCTGACTTCCTCGCGGGTCTCGCCCATGCCGAGGATCAGGTTGGACTTCGTCACCAGGCCGGCCTCCCGGGCCCGCGTGATGACCTCCAGGGAGCGCTCGTAACGGAAGCCGGGCCGGATCCGCTTGAAGATCCGCGGCACCGTCTCGACGTTGTGCGCGAGCACCTGGGGGCGCGAGGAGAAGACCTCGGCCAGCTGCGCGGGCTCCGCGTTGAAGTCGGGGATGAGCAGCTCCACCTTCGTGGCGCCGCCCTCCCGGCCGGCGGTCTGCGCGTGGATCTGGCGCACGGTCTCCGCGTACAGCCACGCGCCGCCGTCGTCCAGGTCGTCGCGCGCGACGCCGGTGATCGTGGCGTAGTTCAGGTCCATCGTCACGACGGACTCGCCCACGCGGCGGGGCTCGTCACGGTCCAGCGCCTGGGGCTTGCCCGTGTCGATCTGGCAGAAGTCGCAGCGCCGGGTGCACTGGTCGCCGCCGATGAGGAACGTCGCCTCGCGGTCCTCCCAGCACTCGTAGATGTTCGGACAGCCGGCCTCCTGGCACACGGTGTGCAGGCCTTCGCCCTTCACGAGCGCCTGCATCTTCGTGTACTCGGGGCCCATCTTCGCCCGGGTTTTGATCCACTCGGGCTTGCGCTCGATGGGGGTCTGGCTGTTTCGGACCTCCAGGCGCAGCATCTTGCGCCCGTCGGGTGCGACACCGGACACTCCGGCACCCCTTTGCTTTCGCTGCATCGGATTCTTCGGCGAACACCAGGGTACGCCCGTGGTCAGAACGGTGTTACGTACGGCCGACCTGTGGCCCAGGGGCTCTGTTCCAGCGGCCCGCGCGGGCTCTCAGGCGGGCGCTGCGGCCTTCGGGGGCTCCGGGGCCCCGACGACGGCCCGGGGCGCGAGCTCCGCGTTCTCCAGGACGTCCCTCAGGTGTTTCTCCGCGACGGGGAGGACTTCGGCGATCGTGAGCTCGCGGCCCAGCTCGTACGAGAGCGAGGTCACGCCCGCGTCCCGGATGCCGCACGGCACGATCCTGTCGAACCAGGTGTTGTCCGGGTTCACGTTCAGTGCGAAGCCGTGCATGGTCACGCCCTTGGCGACCCGGATGCCGATCGCGGCCAGCTTGCGGTCCTCGCGGCGCTGGCCGGCGTTGGACGGCGCGTACTGGGGGCCGTTCAGCCGGGGGTCGAACTCCTCGTCGTTCAGCCGGGGGTCGAAGTCGAGCGAGAGCCCGCCGGGCGCGGGGCGGTCCTCGACCGGGTCACCGAGGACCCAGACACCGCTGCGGCCCTCGACCCGGCTGGTCTCCACGCCGAACTCGGCGGCCGTACGGATCAGTGCGTCCTCCAGGCGGCGGACATGGGCGACCACGTCCACCGGGCGGGGCAGCTTCATGATCGGGTAGCCGACGAGCTGTCCCGGACCGTGCCAGGTGATCTTCCCGCCGCGGTCGACGTCGACGACGGGGGTGCCGTCCAGCGGGCGTTCGCTCTCCGTGGTGCGCCGTCCCGCCGTGTAGACGGGCGGGTGCTCGAGGAGCAGGCAGGTGTCGGGGACGGCGTCCTCGAACCGGGCGGCATGCACCTCGCGCTGCTTCTGCCAGGCCTCCTGGTAGTCGACCCGTTCCTCACCGAATCCCAGACGGACGAACCGCAGCTCACTCACTCGGGTCTCCCTACTCGTGGTGCCGGGGGCAGCCCCGGAGCCACGTCACCATGCGTCCATGCGCGCCCCGAGCCACTGTACGACCGCTCCGGAACACGGGGTCCGGCAGGCCGCGGGCGGGTGGACTCCTGTCAGCGCTCCGACAATCCTCACACGATCGGATGAATGTGGAGCGAAGGCCGTGGGAGCCGCCGCAGAGGCAGTTACATTCGCGCCGTTCCATGACGGGCTCGCCCGCTCCCACTCGTGGGGGAGCCCGTAAGGGCTGCCCGCCCGGCGCCGAAGGCAGGAGACCTTGCAGCTGATGTCGGAACGACCTCCGCAGCGCACCCCGAACCGGCGGCTCGCTGCCCTCATCGCGGAAGCAGGGTTCTCCCATGCGGGCCTGGCCCGCCGGGTGGACCAGCTCGGCCTCGAACACGGGCTCGACCTGCGGTACGACAAGACCTCGGTGACCCGCTGGCTGCGCGGCCAGCAGCCCCGGGGCACCACGCCCGCGCTGATCGCCGAGGTCTTCACCAGACGGCTCGGCCGCCGTCTGTCCGCGCAGGACCTCGGTCTGGACGCGTGCGCGCCCGTCTACGCCGGCCTGGAGTTCGCGGCCACGCCCGCGGAAGCGGTGGACATCGTCAGCGGGCTGTGGCGCAAGGACTCGGGCAGCCATGCGGAGCTGCGCAAGATCGCGTTCACGCCCGCCGGACTGGTCGTCCCCAGCCGGGACTGGCTGATCGGGCGGGCCGACGAACGGGTCGGCCGGGGCGATCGTCCGGACCGTGCGAACGGCACCCCCGGCCTGCCCTCCCCGCGCACGCCCGCGGAAGCTCACGCGGCCCGCTCCCCGCACGGGTTCCACCCGGCCGACGGG
>NZ_DATMVN010000186.1:0-4096 GCF_035563135.1 Streptomyces sp. | reverse complement strand
ACTTCAGCTCTTGTTCGCCCTCGTCCTTCGGGAGGTCTCTGTGACGGACGCACCGGTACCGGCTGCCCGGGAGCATCCGGTACCCTCCAGGCCCCGGTTCCTGCTGACCGTGATGCGCTCCGGCTGCGCGTCCGAGCGCATCTACCGATGGACGCTGCCCGCCCACGAAGGCACTCTTCCCGACGGCCGTGAGTACAACGCCTGTCCGACCGCCGGCGTCTGCGCTGACCTGTGTTACGCGCGGGCTGGGACCTACAAGTTCCGCAACGTACTCGGCGCGCACCAGCGCAATCTGCAGTACGTCATCGATGATCTGCCGGGCTGGGAAGAACAGATGACCGCCGAGTTGCAGCACCGGCGCTACCGCTCCGCCGACGACCAGCCCGTGCACGTGCGGGTCCACGACGCAGGCGACTACTGGTCGCTGCCGTACCTCCAGGCATGGCTGCGGATCTTCCGGTCCGCCGAGCACATGATCTTTTACAGCTACACCAAGCAAGTCGCCCTGTTCGAACGGTGGGTACGCCCCGATCCGCCTGCCAACTTCCGCTGGCGATACAGCTACGGCGGGACGCAGGACGATCTGATCGACCCGCTGTTGCATCACCACGCCGATGTCTTTCCCGACGAGATCTCGCTCGAGGACGCCGGTTACACCTCGCAGACTCCTTCGGATCTGCGTGCGGTGTACGGACCGGAGACGCTCGGAATCGCAGCCAACAACATCCCCATCTCAAGTCTCGCCAGGGAGGGCGTACCTTCCGGGCGCTGCAGCGGGCCGCCGACGCCGAGAAGGCGGAGCGGAAGGCCAAGCGCCGTGGCCCGTCCGGCCGTTCGGCGTGACCCCCCTCTGACCCCCGCAGGCCGCCGCCCTCTTCCCCGGTCGTCGGCCCGCGGCTTGCCCGTGCCGCGCGCCCGCGCGGCAGCAGATCCGTGTGCGCCTCTCGGCGCGAGGCGGTGTCGATCATCAGGAGGCAGCGTGCACAGCGACCAGGATGCGGCCACGGCCTGGCCCGGAGCCGGCGTGGGCTGGTCCGGTGCCAGCGGGGATTCCGACTTCCCGTACACCTCCCCGGCGGGCTGGTACACCCAGTCGCTCGCCGGTCCTACGGCGGCTCCCGCTCCTGCGCGCTCGGCCGAAGTAGCCGCACCGCAGCCGGTCCCCTCGCCTGCGCCACCGGTACAGCAGACGGTCCCCGCCCCTGCAGGGGCGGTCCACGGCGCTGACGGCGGGGTGTTCCCCGCCCCGCCCGCCTTGTTCGCTGACCTGCAGAGCGCCGCTCCGCCCCCCGCTGCGGCTTTCCCGGCCGGGCAGGTCCCGGCGCCCGAGGGGTACGCCCCGGCACCAGAGCCCGGGCCGCAGGGTGGCGCGCCATACGTCACGCCCGGCCCGCCCGGCCCAGCGGCGCCTGTGGCCGCGCCCACCTATGGGTATTCGCCCGCCGCGCCTGCCGGGTCAGGCCCGAGCTACGGGTATCCCCCGCCGGTGGCACCGGCGGCCGTGCCCGGATACCTGGCTGCGGGATCCGCCCCCGCTCATCCGGCGTATCCGGAACAGGCCGCGGCGCCGGGCTACTCCCCTGCGGCACCGGTTGCTCCGGGCTCTGTTGTGGCGCCCTTCTCCCACCCCACGGCCGCCTCTTCGACTGCTCCCCCGGTCGGGAACCCCGTTGCCCCGGCGGCACCGCTGGGACACAGCGCGGCGACCGAGCTGTCCTCGGACCGGCTGCTGCGCGACGGCCGGAACAAGGCCCGCAGCAGCCGCCCGGGCGCCCGGCCCTCGCGGTTCCGGCTCGGCGGTGCGAAGGAGGACGCCGCTCTGCAGCACAAGCTCGAGGTGATCCGCACACCGGTGCGCGACTGCTACCGGATTGCCGTGATCAGTCTCAAGGGCGGTGTCGGCAAGACGACCGTGACCACCGCCTTGGGCTCCACCTTGGCCAGCGAACGGGCAGACCGAGTCCTGGCGATCGACGCGAACCCGGACGCCGGAACGCTCGGCCGGCGCGTGCGCCGCGAGACCGGAGCCACCATCCGCGACCTGGTGCAGGCGATTCCAACTCTGCGTACCTACCACGACATCCGGGCCTTCACCTCGCAAGCATCGTCCGGTCTGGAGATCGTCGCCAACGATGTCGACCCGGCCATCTCCACCACCTTCAACGACGAGGACTACCGGCGGGCGATAGGCGTTCTGGGAGCCCAGTACCCGATCATCCTGACGGACTCGGGCACCGGTCTGCTCTACAGCGCGATGCGCGGCGTCCTGGACCTGGCCGACCAACTGATCGTCGTCGCCACGCCCTCAGTGGACGGCGCGTCCAGCGCGAGCACCACTCTGGACTGGCTCAACGCCCATGGCTACGGCGACCTGGTGCGGCGCAGCCTCACGGTGGTCTCCGGGGTACGGGAGAAGGGCCGGATGATCAAGGTGGAGGACATCGTCGCGCACTTCAGCGAGCGCTGCCGCGGGGTTGTCGCGGTTCCCTTCGACGAGCATCTGTCAGCCGGCGCTGAGATCGACCTCGACCTGATGCGGCCCAAGGTCCGCGAGGCCTATTTGACCCTGTGCGCCCTGGTCGCCGAGGGGTTCTCCCAGCCAAGGCGGACCGCCCCGACGGGCGGCCACCCGGGCCATCCCCAGGACGCATGGCCCCCCGGTCCGGCCAGCGCCGGCGGGTACCCGGCGCAGCCCGGCTACCCGGGGCCGCCGCAGTAGCGAAGACGCCCGGGGCCAGTCCGCCATCCAGCTCGAGTCCGTCAGGCCCTGGGCGGCATGGTCGCTTCCCACGCCTTCTTCAGTTCTTCACGGCTCCAGCCACAGTCTTGATCGCAGGCGCCGGGGTGGTCCTCGATAAGGAGGCATGTCTCGTCAACGACATGCCTGCGGCACCCCGGAGCCGTCCGGATCTCGCGGTGGCCGTCTTCGCCCCACAGCAGCCACCACAACACCAGTTCTCCGGCGCCGGTGTACTGCATCTGTGCGCAGGCCGCGTGCCGCGTCTCTCGCGGGTGCGCCGCGAAGTCGCAGCCGAGCGGGTGTGCGTCAGCCGTGAAGTCGGCGTCGGGCAGGGCATTGAGGTAGCGCGTCTCCTGGGCCGTCAGCGTGGCCTGCGCGCGGCAGGTTTTGGTCTGGGGAGACGTCTGGGGCGGGATCATCGAGTCCTCCGACTGCGTACGGGGTGGTGCCTTCACTCTTCGGGCGCGGCGGGCAGCGAAACCGACAAAGAATCTTGGAAGCATCGGTGTGTTCTGCATCACCACGACGTCGGCTGGCGCCGGGCACTACGGCGGAAGAGGCGGCTTGGCACCCCGCGACGGCTGCTGGCCACGGCTCGTCCGTCCCACCGGGTTGCGTCCTGTGTTCCTGGCCGGAGGACCGGGCCGGTGCGCATCCCCGGCCCGCCGACGGCTCACGCCTGATGCGGCCGCGGACGGCTTCGTCCCACGCGTCCCACTCGCCTCAACTTCGCTGTCCAACCCTCTTTAGCGCCAAGTAGTTGCCCGGCGGCGTATAGGTGGCGGGCCCGTCGGGGCCCGGACCCGAAGGAGGAACAGATGGACACGATGCTCACTCAGGCGTCCGAGATGGTGATGGTGGGGCTGGCGCGACGGCCGGGCACCGAGTCGCCGTGCGCTGACGGAGCGGACTTCCAGCGTCGCGGCAGCCGCGTGTGCGCCGCCGTCGTCGATGGTGCGGGGCACGGTGAGGAGATCGTGCGCTATGCCGCGACGGTGCCTGCGGTGATCACTCAGATGGGCATGGTCGAGGGCGGCCTGGCCGGTCTGGTCACGGGTGGCCGGATGGCGTACGCGTACGACGTTCCCCCGCATGCCAGCGCCGTGTACGCCTCTGTGGAGCCGGGCCGGCCGAGTGCGGTGCACTGGATCGGCGATGCACGTGCCTACAGCTACGGGAATGGGGAGCTATCTGCGCGGACGACGCGGATACGCGCCGGAGCTCGTCGAGGAGTACGACGACTACGCCCGGCTCGGCCTCGCGCAGGCAGGGTGGGCGACCTGCCGGCTCGTGGAGATTCCGGAGGAGATCCCGCTGCTCCTTCTCGTCTCGGACGGCGTCTCGGACCACGTGGAC
>NZ_DATMVN010000185.1:0-12287 GCF_035563135.1 Streptomyces sp. | reverse complement strand
AGCCGAAGGCGGAGAAGAAGCCGAGGTACTCGCCGAACCCGGCCTTGGCGTAGGCGTAGACACCGGCGTCGAGGTCGGGCCTGCGCACGGCCAGCGTCTGGAACACGAAGGCGAGCATCAGCATGCCCGTACCGGCGATCGCCCAGGCGATCAGCGCCCCGGTCACACCCGTCTCCTGGGCGAAGCGTGACGGCAGGGAGAAGACCCCCGCGCCCACCATGGAGCCGACCACCATCGTGGTGAGGGTGAGCAGCGTCATCCTGACGGCGGTGGCAGGTCCTTCGGGGACATCGGTCCCGGTTCGGGAGCTGGTCATGAAGTCCCCTCATGCGGTGCAGACACGAGGGGACTTTAGCGGCAAAATGCACCTGATGCCCGATAAGTGGTGATGTCGGCCGTGGGGCGCGGCCGGGCCGGGCGTTGCTGCTTCCTGCGGCGGAAGGTCAGCCGGTGGCAGCGGAGGGCCGGGTGGAGGGCTGCGCTGCGTCCCCACCGTGCCCGGCCGCGCGGCGCCAGGCCGATTCGCGTAGCAGCCGGAGGCCGTTGAGACCCACGATGACTGTCGAGCCCTCGTGCCCCAGGACGCCCAGCGGCAGCGGCAGATGGCCGACGAGATCCCAGATCACCAGGCCGGAGATGAACACGCCGGCGACGACCAGGTTCTGCACGACCAGCCGACGGGTCGCCCGGGACAGAGCCACCACCGTGGGCACGGCGGCCAGTTCGTCACGGATGATGACGGCGTCCGCCGTCTCCAGCGCGAGATCGGACCCTGCCCGCCCCATCGCGATCCCGATGTGGGCGGCGGCCAGCGCGGGCGCGTCGTTGACACCGTCGCCCACGACCAGGACCCTGCGTCCGGCCTTCTCCTGTTCGCGGACGGCGGCCACCTTGTCCTGGGGGAGGAGCCCCGCCCGGACGTCGGTGATGCCCGCCTCGGTGGCCAGACGGGCAGCGGCACGCGGGTTGTCACCGGTCAGCAGCACGGGGGTGCCACCGGTCAGACGGGCCAGCGAGGCAACGGTCGCCGCGGCGTCGTGGCGCATGCGGTCGGCGATCCCGATGACTCCGACCGGCAGGCCGTCGCGCATGACGAGCACCGCGGTGCGCCCCGTCTCCTCCAGGCCGGCGACCGCCGCGCCGGCCGCCCGGGTTCCCGCGGATGCGGTGATGCCGCGCAGGAGCCGGGCGGGGGCGCCGACCGCGATTGGGCGGCCGTCGACGACGGCGGTGACCCCGGTGCCCGGGGAGGAGACGAAATCCGTGGCCGGGGGCAGGGGCAGGCGTCGTTCCTGGGCGGCGGTCACGACGGCGCGGGCCAGCGGGTGCTCGCTGGGGTGCTCGGCGGCGGCGGTCAGGGCCAGCAGCGTGTCCTCGGTCAGTCCTGCTCCGGCCAGGGGGTGGACACCGGTGACGCGCGGAGTGCCCTCCGTGAGGGTGCCGGTCTTGTCCAGCGCCACGGCGTCCGCCTGTCCGAGGCGCTCCATGACGACGGCGGACTTGATGAGGACGCCGTGGCGTCCCGCGTTGGCCATGGCGGAGAGCAGGGGCGGCATGGTCGCCAGGACCACTGCGCACGGGGAGGCCACGATCATGAACGTCATGGCACGCAACAAGCTGCCCGTCACGTCGTCGCCGAGAGCGAGGGGGAGGAGGAAGACGGCGAGAGTGGCGGCCACCATGCCGAGTGAGTAACGCTGCTCGACCTTTTCGATGAACAACTGGGTGGGGGCCTTGGTCCGGGAGGCCTCCTCGGTCATCGCGACGATCCGGGCGATGACCGACTCGGAGGCGTCCCGCTCGACGACCACCCTCAGCGTGCCCGTACCGTTCAGTGTTCCGGCGAAAACCTCGTCCCCGGGGCCCTTCGTCGCGGGCAGTGGTTCGCCGGTGATGGTGGCCTGATCGACCTCGCTCGCACCGTCGAGGACCCGGCCGTCGGCGCCGATACGCTCACCGGGCCGGATCCGGATGACATCACCGGCCAGCAGTTCCTCGGTGGCGACGTTCTCCTCGGCGCCGCCGGCGGTGATCCGGGAGGCGGTGGCCGGGGCCAGGTCGAGGAGGCTGCGGACCGCGTCCTGGGTGCGCGCGGTGGCCAGTGCCTCCAGCGCACCGGAGGTCGCGAAGATGACGATCAGCAGCGCTCCGTCCCTCACCTGCCCGATCGAGGCCGCACCGAGCGCCGCCACGATCATCAGCAGGTCCACGTCCAGGACCTTCCCCCGGAGCTCCCGCAGTCCCGACAGGGCCGGCTCCCAGCCTCCCGCGGCGTAGACGAGCGCGTACAGGGGACCCCATGTCCAGGCCGGCGCACCGGCCAGATCCATCGGAAGCGCGAGCAGGAACAGCACCAGGGACGCACCCGCCCAGCGGGCCTCGGCCAGCGCGAGGACGCGCGTGCGGCGGCGGGGGACGCCGGTGGCGGGGACGGTGCGCGAGGGGCGCGGGAGCACAGCAGCGGGCATGACGGAAGGACCCCTCACGGGTGGTGGAACGACGACGCCCTCACCGTACAGGAATATATGAACAGGTCTTCATGTGTCATCCGTAGAATGGGCGCCATGGGTCACGGACGCGACGAGCAGACCACCGCCACCACCCGCGAGCGCCTGGACGCCGTGGGGGCAGCAGGTGTCGCCGCGACCCTCCAGGCGCTGGCCACACCCTCCCGGCTGCGGATCCTGGCGCGCCTCCAGGAGGGCCCGTGCGCGGTCGGTGATCTCGCCGAAGCGGTGGAGATGGAGCCTTCCGCCTGCTCCCACCAACTGCGTCTGCTGCGCAACCTCGGTCTGGTGGCAGGCGAGCGGCAGGGGCGCTCCATCGTCTACGCCCTGTACGACCATCATGTCGCCGAACTCCTCGATCAGGCCCTCTATCACGTCGAGCACCTGCGTCTCGGCCTCCGTGACACGCCCGCCGAGATCGCCGCAGCCGCCTCGGGGCGCTGAGCGCGCGACGACGCGGGGAATCCCGGCGCGGCCGTCGCGTTGAACCATGCGTGAGCTCTTCCATCGCATCGACCCGCTTCTCCTTCCTCGACCGTTCCCGCATCCGCGAGGGGGACGACGGCCCGCAGGCGCTGCGGGACACCATCACCCTGGCCGGCACGGCCGAAGCCCTCGGCTACCACCGTTTCTGGGTGTCCGAGCACCACGGCGTGCCCGGTGTGGCCGGTTCGGCGCCGACCGTGCTGGCCGCCGCCGTCGCGGCCGCGACCTCCACCATCAGGGTGGGGACCGGCGGCGTGATGCTCCCGAACCATCAGCCCCTCGTCGTGGCCGAGCAGTTCGGTGTGCTCGCCTCGCTCTTCCCCGGCAGGATCGACATGGGCCTGGGACGCTCGGTCGGCTTCACCGACGGGATCCGCAGGGCCCTCGGCCGGGACAAGGAGGACGCCGACGCGTTCGCCGGGCAGCTCGCTGAACTCCTCGGATGGCTGGACGGCACCCAGCAGGCCCACCCCCAGGTCCACGCCAGGCCCGCCGAGGGGCTGCGGATCCCCCCGTACGTCCTGGCGACCGGCGAGGGCGCCGGCATCGCGGCGGCGGCCGGTCTGCCGCTCGTCGTGGGCGATCTGCGTGGCCGCGACAAACTGATACGGGCGGTCGAGGTCTACCGCAGCGCATTTCGTCCCTCCGCATGGGGCCAGGAGCCCTATGTGATCGTGGCGGGCACCGTCGCGGTCGCCGGCACCGCGGAGGAAGCGCGGCGGCTGCTGGTCCCCGAAGCCTGGTCCATGGCGTACTCACGCACCCATGGATCCTTCCCGCCGCTGGCGCCGGCCGAGCGGGTCGAGGCATCGGCCATGACCGAGAAGGAACGCGGCCTGTTCGAGAGCGGACTGCGTGGACACCTGGCGGGCACCGAGGAGACGGTGAAGGCCGGACTCCGGCGGGTGATCGAGGAGACCGGCGCCGATGAGGTGCTGGTCACCACGAGCACGTACGACCGTGAGGCGCTCGTGGACTCCATGCGGCGGCTCGCGCGGATCGCGGGCCTGGGCGCGGACTGAGTGTCAGCCATCGCCGGGATGACCGAACAGGAGGTCGTACCCCGGGGGCAGCTGCAGGAGAAGCCGCTGGAGCAGTTCCTCGCCCGAGGCGTCGGCCACCACGCTGAGTACCGCGCTGGTGTCCCATGCCGCAGTCCGCTCGTTCGCACCTTCGATCCAGACCGAGACCGCGCGCACGAACCGTTCGGAGCTGAGGGGTTCGGCCGCCTGCAGAGGGTTCAGGAGGATGAGTGCGAACGTCTCAGGCAACCGTGCGGCCAGCTCGTTGCGCTCCTCGCCGACCAGATGTGCCCCGAGCAACGCCAGTACCACGCGGGATGCGCGCTCCGCCTCCAGGGCCGAAGGATAGGCGCCGCGTTCCTGGACGGCTTCGAGGAAGGCCTGCCATCTCATGTACGTCACCGGTTCCCCTTCACGGAGCGCGAGCGAAGAGCGGGGCGGGGGAGGGGAGGCCCGTACCCCGCTCTCCGCGCATCTGTCGCATTCACCTCATTTCCGGTACTAACATGCCGTCCCGGTGAGGGCAAGCGGGGCCTCGGCGAGGAGCGCCCGGAGCCGCATCACGCGGCCTACTCCATGGGGTAGATGTCTCCGCTCGCCATGCCGCTGAACTGCACACTCCGGGATTCGAGCCGGTGTGCCTCGTCCTGGAGGCGCCGGCGTTCGGCAGGGTCGGTGGCCTGCTCGGCGGCTCTTGTGAGATCCTCGGCCCGGCCGCGCATCTGCCGGAGGCGGCTCCGGACATCTTCTGACTCGCTCATGATCACTCCCTGGCACTGGGCGGAGCAGACCCTTCCACCGAACCAGGCACCCGGGGGCGCGCGCATCTCAGCGGGGGCGCCGGAAGCGCGGAGTGACCGTGCGGGCGGTGGCTACTCGAAACGGGACGGATCGCCGGCTCCCCGGCGTACGACCTCCAGCTCGCCACCGGAGAAGTCGATGACGGTGGTGGGCTCGGTGCCGCAGTCGCCCGAGTCGAGCACGACGTCCACGACGTGGTCGAGGCGCTCCTTGATCTCCCAGCCCTGCGTCAGGGGCTCCTCCTCGTCCGGCAGGAGCAGCGTGCTGGACAGCAGCGGCTCACCGAGCTCGGCCAGAAGCGCCTGCGTGACGGTGTGATCCGGGATGCGGACACCGACGGTCTTCTTCTTGGGGTGCAGCAGCTGCCGCGGCACCTCTCTGGTCGCGGGAAGGATGAAGGTGTAACTTCCGGGCGTAGCCGCCTTGATGGCGCGGAAGACGTCGTTGTCGACCTGGACGAACTGGCCGAGCTGCGCGAAGTTCTGGCACACCAGGGTGAAGTGGTGGCGGTCGTCGAGGTTCCGGATCGACCGGATGCGGTCGATCCCGTCGCGGCTGCCCAGCTGGCATCCCAAGGCGTAACAGGAATCGGTCGGATAGGCGACGAGGGCGCCGGACCGGATGCTCTCGGCCACGTTGGTGATGGTGCGGCGCTGGGGGTTCTCGGGGTGCACATCGAAGTACTTGGCCATTCGGCGAGTCTACGGCCTCGGGGGATCCGCGTTCCGCCTGCGGCGGGCACGGACAGCTCCTGGTCCCCTCTCCTGCCGCAGGGCCGGTGAGAGCGGGGGAGGCGTACGTCCTGGAACAGCGCTGAGGCTGGGGCCGCCGAGCCCGCCCGGCAACAGCAACGCGCCCTTGGAGCCCTCCGGCGGAGGGCTCCAAGGGCGCGGTCGTTCTGCCGGCTGTCAGGCGCCGGACGCCTCCAGCATGGCCGTGCGCTCGACCACCTTGATGCGCTCACGGCCCTGCTCGGCGCCGAGCGCCTGCTCGTGGGCGTCCAGGCGGTGCCAGCCTTCCTTGGTGGTGTACCGGACGCCGCGCTGCTCCAGGAAGTCGACGATCGCGTCGGCTCCGGGCTGTGCGGGGGCGGGCAGCCGTCCGGCGGCGTGGTCCTCCAGCAGGCAGGCCACGGTCTCGTTGGCGTCGCCCTTGGTGTGCCCGATCAACCCGATCGGACCACGCTTGATCCAGCCCGTGACGTACACCGAAGGCATCGGCTCGTCACCGGTCAGGACGCGTCCGGCCGCGTGCGGGACGGTGCCGGAGACCACGTCGAAGGGCAGCTTGGGGAGCTCCTCCGAGTAGTAGCCGACCGCGCGGTAGACGCTCTGCACGTCCCAGTCCGTGTGACGGCCCGTGCCCTTCACGTTGCCCGTGCCGTCCAGCTCCGTGCGCTCGGTGCGCAGAGCCACGACGCGGCCGTCCTCCCCGACGACCTCCACCGGGGACTCGAAGAAGTGGAGGAACAGCTTGTGGGGGCGGTCGCCCACGTCCCGGATCGCCCAGTTCTCCAGCGTGGAAGCGACCATGTTGGCCTGCTTGTTCTCCCGCCGGGTGGCGATCGAGCCTTCGTCGTAATCGATGTCCTCGGGGTTCACGATGACCTCGATGTTCGGCGAGTGGTCCAGCTCGCGAAGCTCCATCGGGCTGAACTTCGCCTGGGCCGGACCGCGTCGGCCGAAGACGTGCACCTCCAGCGCCTTGTTCGCCTTGAGCCCGTCGTAGACATTCGCGGGGATCTCGGTCGGGAGCAGCTCGTCCGCCGTCTTGGCGAGGATGCGTGCGACGTCCAGGGCCACATTGCCCACCCCGAGCACAGCGACCTTCTCGGCCTCCAGCGGCCAGGTGCGCGGAACCTCGGGGTGCCCGTCGTACCAGGCGACGAACTCGGCGGCGCCGTACGAACCCTCCAGCTCGATCCCGGGTATGTCGAGGGCGCGGTCGGCGTCGGCGCCGGTGGAGAAGATCACGGCGTCGTAGAAGGACCGCAGGTCGTCCAGGCCGATGTCGTCGGGGTAGTCGACGTTGCCGAACAGCCGCAGCTGCGGCTTGTCCAGGACCTGGTGCAGCGCCTTGACGATGCCCTTGATCCGCGGGTGGTCCGGAGCCACTCCGTACCGGATCAGGCCGAAGGGAGCGGGCATGCGCTCGAACAGGTCGATCGATACGCCCGGCTCCTGGGCGGCCTCGGATTTGAGAAGCGCGTCCGCTGCGTAGATTCCGGCGGGACCGGCTCCGACGATGGCGACGCGGACGGGGCGTGTCATGGAGTGTTGTTCCTTAGGGCGGACGAGCACGGGCAGAGTGCAGCGGGTAAGGCTTGGCTTACTCCGCTGCCCCCACGGTACGGCCTATGACCGGAGAGGCCTGGAGTGGGGCGAGAGGATATTTCGGAAATAAACGAACGTTTATGTATAAAAAGGCTCGGTTTCTGTGAGGGGAACCCCGCCCGGCCGTCTCACGGCGGTCCAGGGAATGAGACAGGAAGGCGTGGGCAGGCTGTACGCCGGTGCCTCTGCGTGCTCCCGGACCGTGCCGGAGCCATGATGGGCACGCGGCAGCAGCACTCCGACGAGAGGACAGATGTCATGCCGATCGAGGGCGAGTACGAGCCGAGCCCGACGACGTGGGTCCGTGAGCAGGTCGAGCTCATCGAGAGTTCCGGCGGGACACAGGGGACCACCCTGCGCGGCATGCCCGTCATTCTTCTGACGACGCGCGGAGCCAGGAGCGGAAAGCTCCGCAAGACCCCGCTCATGCGGGTCGAGCACGAGGGTGAGTACGCCGTGGTCGCCTCCCTCGGCGGCGCTCCCAAGCACCCCGTCTGGTACTACAACGTGCGGGCCGACCCCCATGTGGAGCTGCGGGACGGGACCGTCCGGCAGGACATGGTCGCCCGCGAGGTCACGGGGGAGGAGAAAGCCCTCTGGTGGGCCCGGGCGGTCGAGGCGTTCCCCGACTACGCGGACTACCAGACCAAGACGGACCGGGAGATCCCGGTCTTCGTCCTCTCCCCGGCCGGAAAGGGCTGAGACCGGCCAGGGGCGGGCGGGGTCCGGGGGCGCGGCCTGCCCCGCTCGGCGCCGCCACCACCGCAGTCGGCCCGGTCGGACAGACCGGGCCGGCGCAGGCTCCCGGGGGCGCCGCGCGCGCCTGTTCCCGGCCGGAGGAGCCGGCCCCGACGGGCTGTGCCGCTACCGGTGCGGACCGCCGACCGCGCCGGGGACCCGGTCGGGGCTCCGGCGGCCGGTACCCGGTGACGGCGGGTCACGATCGCCTCCGGAGCCTCCCACGCGCCCGGCGCCCGGAGACGTAGCGCAGCAGTTCCGCCCCCGTCACGGTCGCCGTCCCCGCCCCCGTCGCCGTCGTGGAGAGGCGATCTTCTGCCGATGGGGGGCTCCACCGCCTCGTTCATGCCGGGGCTTCCGCAGGCCGCTCGGGTGCCCAGCCGGGAGCGTTGCCGTGCAGCGCGCCGTAGTCCGGATCACCGGGTCCGATCTCGCCCGCGCGTACGGTGCCCCCCGTGAAGGCTGCCTTGTACAGAGCGGTGACCAGCTCGAGGCTCTTGCGGCCGTCCGCTCCGCTGCTCCGCGGCCTGCGTCCGGCGCGCAGATCCTCCAGCAGGCCTTTGAGCTGCGCCTCGTGCGAGCTGGGTACATCCGGCCCGAAGTTCCGCCAGGCGTCCGCCTCTTCGGAGGTGACTCCGGGCGCCGGTGTGATCCGCCAGTCCGCATTGCGATGCCCGTACAGATGGGTGAGTTCGACCGTCGCGCGTTCGCAGTCGATCCGGATCCGGCTGACCTCGTCCGGGCTGAGCACGCTGTTCACGACGGTGGCCATCGCGCCGTTCTCGAAGCGGATGAGCGCGGTGGAGATGTCCTCCGTCTCCACGTCGTGCACCAGACGCCCCGCCATCGCGCGGATCTCCGCCCACGGCCCCAGCAGATCGAGCAGCAGGTCCATCTGGTGGATGCCGTGCCCCATCGCGGGCCCGCCGCCTTCGCTGCTCCAGCTGCCGCGCCAGGGGGCGGAGTAGTACTCCTCGTCCCGGTACCAGGTGGTCTGGCAGTGGGCCACCAGCGGCCGGCCCATCGCCCGGTCGGCGAGCAGTTTGCGGACATGCCGGGAGCCCGAGCCGAAGCGGTGCTGGAACACGATCGCCGCGTACGGTCCGTTCTGCTGAGGCCGCTCCTGCGCCTCGATGGTGTCGAAGTCCTCCAGTGACGGGCAGGGGGGCTTCTCGCACCACACCCACGCCCCGGCGCGCAGCGCGGCCACGGACTGGTCGCGGTGGAACCGGGGCGGGGTGGCGAGGGTGACCAGATCGGGACGCTGTTCGGCGAGCATCCGGTGGAGATCGGTGTACGGACGGGTGATGCCCGCGTCGGCGCAGAACGCCTCGGCCGACGCCGCGTCGACATCGACGGCGGCGACGATCTCCAACGGCTGCCCGGCGGCAAGCGCGGTCAGCGCGGGCAGATGGCTGCCACGCGCGATCGCACCCGTACCGACGATCGCGACCCGTACCGGCTCGCAGTGCGAAGGATGGCTGGTCGTGGCAAACACCCCTTCAGGCGGAGATATGTGCACTCACCGGACAGCAAGCGCTTTCTCCCCGGGAAACCTAGGCTCCGGGTGCGAGACAGGTCAAGGGGTCCGGGCCACGTCTGTGTCAGGCCTTCAGCAACCGCGGGAGCCACGCGAGCTGAGCCGCGTGCTGGAACGGGCCACCGCCCTCGTGGTCGTTGAAGTCGTACACCTCGATCTCCTTGTCGGCGTGCGCGTACGCGTTGAACGCGGCGAACACCGTGGAAGGCGGGCAGGTGAGGTCCTCCATGGCCACGGAGAACAGGGCCGGTGCCCGGCCCCGGGCGGCGAAGTGGACCCCGTCGAAGTAGGCGAGTGTCCTGTGGGTCTGTTCGGCCCTGCCGCGGTGCGTCTTGAGGTAGTCGCCGATCTCGCGATACGGCTTGCGGTCGGTCACCCGGGCCGCCCGGGGGAAGTCGCAGAGGAACGGCACGTCCGGTGCGACGGCCGCCAGGTCGGGGACCAGCCCGGCGACCGCGAGGGCGAGGCCGCCGCCCTGGCTCGCGCCGAGCACGGCGGTGCGGGCGGTGTCGGCCAGCGGGTGCGAGCGGGCCGCTTCCACCGCGCGTACCGCGTCCGTGATCACCCTGCGGAAGTAGTACGTGGCAGGGTCCTCGATGCCCCGGGTCATGAATCCGGGCACCGAGGGACCTGAGCCCACGGGGTCGGCGGTGTCACCCGGCGCCCAGACACCGCCCTGGCCCCGGGTGTCCATCACGAAGTGGGCCATGCCGGCCGACGCCCAGAGCAGGTGCTCGTGGGGCAGGCTCCGTCCCCCGCCGTAGCCGATGAACTCCACGACCACCGGCAGAGGTTCGGTGGTTCCGGCCGGTATCACGAACCAGCCCTTGACGGGGTGGCCGCCGAAGCCGGTGAACGTCACGTCGTACACGTCGACCGTGACGAGGCCGAGGTCGGCGCACAGTTCGAAGCGGGCGTCCAGTTCGTGGGCTCCGGCCTCGTCGAGCGTGCCCGACCAGAACGCGTCGAAGTCCTCGGGCTCCACCGACCGGCTGCGGTAGGCGTGCAGTTCATCGAGAGGAAGATCGAACAGGGCCATGCGGAACCGCCTCATGTCGCAAGATGAATGAATGGTCA
The DNA here is from genome assembly GCF_035563135.1 of Streptomyces sp. Taxonomy (GTDB): domain Bacteria; phylum Actinomycetota; class Actinomycetes; order Streptomycetales; family Streptomycetaceae; genus Streptomyces. The sequence goes on along the minus strand of NZ_DATMVN010000185.1, from coordinate 1,783 downwards.
CACCATAAGGCGGTCAGCTCGAACATCAACAGGTTCTCGGATTGCGGGAAAACGCGTTGCCCGTCGGACCGGCTGCTGCGAGGCTGCCGGCATGTCCGGCACGCAATCCCGAGGTTCGCGCCAGGTGACCTCACTCTTCTCTGGTGGACGCCTGACGGTGATCCCCCGGAAGCCTGCCCGCCGCGAGCAGTTGCTGGTGCACCTCGCGCACACGCTTTTCGAGCGCGGCCGCGTCTACACGGAGCGCGAGGTCAACGACGCGCTGCTCACCGTGCACGAGGACTGCTCGGCCCTGCGCCGCCACCTCGTGGTCGCCGGCCTGCTGGAACGGCCTCTGGACGGCAGCAGCTACCGGCGCGGCCGTTAGTGCCGGGGCAGGCGGCGTTCACCCTGGCGTGATATCCCGACACGCCCTCTCGCCGCACCGGCCGGAAATCCGAGGGCGTCCCGTACGAGGGCGTCCCGTACGAGGGCTTCCGGCCGGCCCGCCGGGAGCACGCACCGGTCGCCGCTCCTCGGCGGGCGAACGCCGCCTGCCGCGCCACTGCCCGCAGACCGCCTTCATACGTCATCGGGTCCGGGCGGGCGCTCTTCGCGCCTGCCCGGACCCGATCGGACCACGGCCCGCGAACGGGCCGGCGCTGCGGTTCAGTTGAGGGTGTCGGGGTCGGGACCGGTGCGCATGCCGCGGTCCAGACCCGCGATCGCGTCCATGTCGGCGGCCGAGAGCTCGAAGTCGAACACCTCGATGTTCTGCCGGACGCGTGCGGGCGTGACCGACTTCGGGATCACGACATTGCCGAGCTGGAGGTGCCAGCGCAGAACCACCTGCGCCGGAGTCCTCCCATGGCGTTCGGCGAGGGAGGCGAGCACCTGGTCGTCCAGCAGTGCGCCCTGCGCCAGCGGGCTCCAGGCCTCGGTGGCGATGCCGTACTCCGCGTGCACGGCGCGCAGCTCGCTCTGCTGGAGACCGGGGTGGAGCTCGATCTGGTTGACCGCCGGGACGAGGGAGCTCTCCTCCCGCAGGCGGCGCAGGTGTCCGGGCTGGAAGTTGGAGACACCGGCGGCCCGGATCCGGCCGTCGGCCAGCAGCTTCTCCAGTGCGCGCCAGGTGTCGACGTAGAGGTCGCGCGCCGGGGTGGGCCAGTGGATGAGGTAGAGGTCCACATGGTCGAGTCCGAGCTTGGCCAGGCTTGTGTCGAAGGCGGCGAGGGTGGCGTCGTAGCCCTGGTCCGCGTTCCAGAGCTTCGTCGTGACGAACAGCTCCTCACGGGCGAGGCCCGACCCGGCCAGCGCCCGGCCCACGCCCGCCTCGTTGCCGTAGACGGCAGCGGTGTCGATGGAGCGGTAGCCCGCCTCCAGCGCGCCGGTGACCGCGGCGGCGGTCTCGTCGTCGGGTATCTGGAAGACGCCGAAGCCGAGCTGCGGAATCGTGATGCCGTTGTTGAGCGTGACGGTGGGGGCCGTTGACATGGTGCTACCTCTCGTGATGCCGAATCAGACTGGCGCGCGACGGTTACGTGCGTACACAATAATTGCATACGCGGGTTAATGGCAAATGGCGGTAAAGCTGACACGGCTTACCGGGGATCCGTGAACGAGTCGGGCCGCGCCTCGTCGCGCCCCGTCCCCTGCGCGTCCGTGCCGACCGACCGGCGCGGTGCCTCGTGGGACTTCGCCGAAGCCCGTGCGCCGGGCCGGACCGCCCGGGGTGCCGCCCTCCCCGGTGCCCCGCAGCGCGTTTGCCGCCCGCCGCCCAGGGGCTGTTCCGGATGGCGCGGGC
>NZ_DATMVN010000184.1:0-2821 GCF_035563135.1 Streptomyces sp. | reverse complement strand
ACATCGGGTTCTCCACCGCCATCGGCATCGGCGGCGACCCGATCATCGGGACCACCCACATCGACGCGCTCGCGGCGTTCGAGGCGGACCCCGAGACCGACCTCATCGTGATGATCGGTGAGATCGGTGGCGACGCCGAGGAGCGTGCCGCCGACTACATCGCGAAGAACGTCACGAAGCCGGTCGTCGGCTATGTCGCAGGCTTCACCGCTCCGGAGGGCAAGACCATGGGCCACGCCGGCGCCATCGTCTCCGGCTCCTCCGGTACCGCCGCGGCCAAGAAGGAGGCCCTCGAGGCCGCAGGCGTGAAGGTCGGCAAGACGCCGACCGAGACCGCCAAGCTGGCGCGCGAGATCCTCGGCGGCTGACCTCCGCACATCACCGCCCCACCGTGAAACGGCGCGGGCGCGCACCCCCTCCACGAGGGGGTGCGCGCCCGCGCCGTTTCCGTTGCGGGGGCGCGGACAGGGCGCAGTCAGGGCGCGGTCAGGGAATCCGCGGAACCAGGCGCTCCGGGCCGTGCGTCAACTCGTTCCGCAGTGACTTCTGCAGTTTCAGGTCCTGTGGTGTCAGCTTCTGCGGCCCGGCCGGCGGAGGGACGTCGCCGACAGGCCGGGCAGGCGCCAACGGCTGCTCGTACTGGGTGGGGGCGGTGTACAGCGTGAAGGCGGTCGCGCTGATGAGCAGCGCCCCGAAGCAGAGCGCCGACCGCGTCCAGAGTCCCGCGACGCGCTCGCTGCCCGCGCGGACGGCGGGGGCCGGCGACGGCGCGGGCACCTCCGCCGCGAGGGCGAGTGCGCGCAGCCGCTCGCGGAGCGGTGGCGCGGACCGGTCGCCGGCGCCCTGGGGGGCCGTCGGCTCGGGCAGCCGCTCCGCGACGGCAGTCCGCGCGTTCACCAGCCTGCTTGCCGCGGCAGGCGTACTCGCTTCCGTCTCCGCGGCCGTCTCCGGCAGCCCCAGACCCACACCGTCGTGGAGCAGCAGCGTACGACGGTACGAGGGCGGCAGGCCGAGCAGCGCGTCGAGCAGGGCGCCCCGGGCCGGATCCTCGGGCAGCGGGTCGGCGCGGCGGTGGACACGGCGCAGCCGGCGCCAGGGAGACATCGCGTACTCGTACGACACCGCCCGCGCCCAGCCCGCCGGGTCGCGGTCCTGGGCCACCTCGGGCCAGCGCTGCCAGGCGGTCCGGAAGGCGTGCTCGACCGCCTCCTGGGAGAGCTTCCGCCGGCCGGTCAGCAGATACACCTGGCGGGTGAGGCCGGGCGCGGCGCAGTGGTACAGGGCGTCGAACGCCTCCTCGGCCGTGAGCCCCTCCTTGGACTGCGGGGCGCGACCGAGATCCTCGGGCGCAGTGGCCCTGGGTGCAGTCGTCTCCGGTGCGGAGCCGGCCGGTGCGGAGCCGGCCGGAGCGGGAGCGTCCGGAACGGGGGCGCCCGGCGTGGACGTGCCAGGGCTCAGGGCATCCGGCCCCGGTGTGCCAGGGGCGAGGGCGGCCCGGGCGGGCGTTTCCGGTGCGGGGGTGGTGGCTTCGACGGGGGGAGACGGGAGGGGGCGGCCCTCGGCGCAGCCGATCAGCCTGGCGTAGGCCGCGCGCCGACGGCCCCGCGGGCTGGTGCGCCCTGTTTCCCAGGAGCGGACGGTGGCGGCCGTGACGCCCACGGCCTTCGCGGCCTCTTCCACACTCAGTGCCCTGGCCTCACGCAGCCTGCGGCGCTCCTTGGGGGAGGGCAACGGGACGGCGGGCGCCGGACCGGTGGTGTGCCGTGTCATGCCAGGCCTCCGTCCCCGAGAACACTGCACTGGGTGAAAAAGTACATAAACGTATATTGAGCGACACAACGGCCATTAGCCCGTTACCGGAAATAAGCGCGTGTCGTTGGCAGCATGGCCGCGTGACCCAAGTGACCGAGCGCAGCCCGATGTTGCCGGCAGGGCGGAGCAGCTCCGCCGCACTGGCCTCCGCCTTCGTGCGGGGGACGCTCGCGGCGGGGCTCGGGCTCGGCTCGCTCACCGTCCTGGTCATGGGGCTGTGGATCGGCTCTCCGTATCCCGACAGCGGGCCGGGCGGAGCCCTTCGCGTGGCGACCGGCCTCTGGCTGCTCGCTCATGGGGCCGAACTCGTCAGAGCCGGTGCCGCGGGAGGGCACCCCGCCCCGGTGGCGGTCGTCCCGCTGCTGCTGGTCGTGCTGCCGGTGTGGCTGGTGCACCGGGCCGCCCGGGACTCGGCCGAGACCGATGGGAAGAGTTCGGGCGGACACGCGGTGGCCGGGGTGTTCTGTGCGGTGAGCGCCGGTTATCTGCTGGTGGTGCTGGCCGCGGCGGCGTATGCGGGGGGCGGAGGGCTGCCCCCCGACCGGGCCTCGATCGCCTTTCCCGTCACCCTCGTGGTGACCGCTGCTGCCGCCGCGGGTGTGTGGACGGCGCGGGGGCGGCCGCTGGCCCCCCTGCTGGTCCACGCGCCGCTGCGGTTGCAGGAGGCGGCCGCTCGCTCCGGATTCCGGTCCGGGGCCGCGGTGGCCCTGCGGTCGGCCGCCGCCGGTGTGCTCATGCTGCTCGGCGGCGGGGCGCTGCTGGTCGCGGTGGCGCTGGTGTGGCACGCGGGGGCGGCGCGGGAGTCGTTCCTGGAGCTGTCGCACGACTGGGCCGGCCGGATCTCGGTCCTCCTGCTGGCGACGGCGCTCGTGCCGAACGCGGCGACGTGGGGTGCGGCCTACGGCCTCGGGCCGGGATTCGCCCTCGGTACGGCGTCCACGGCCACGCCGCTCGCGTTCACCGGACCTCCCGCGCTGCCGGACTTCCCGTTGCTCGCCGCGGTGCCCTC
>NZ_DATMVN010000183.1:0-20603 GCF_035563135.1 Streptomyces sp. | reverse complement strand
TCACCAAGGGCTGCTTCGACCGCACCGCCGCCGGGCCGGGATCGCTCCTCCTCACCCCGATGCTGATCGGCATCGCCGTCGCCGTGCGCACCACCAGCGCCGGGCCCATGCTGTCCGGCAGGAGCGGGCGGGATACGGCGGCGTGCCCTTCACCATGCTTAAGTTGCGCAGCATGGTCACTGGCGCACACAACATGGTGCAAGAGTCGGCGTACGACTCGGACGGCGACGGCGTGCTGTTCAAGATGAGGACCGACTCGCGCGTGACCGGAACATTCACTGCTTCAGGTGGGTCGGCGAGAGACATGCCTGCGTCGAAGAGCGCAGATCGAGGACTGGCGCAGCACGGCCCTCCAGCCTTCTGTTACCACCGCTCTGCCCCTGGCGGTCGAGTCATCCGGTCCCATATTCACTGATCGGGCCGACGGCGCCGCTGTGCCAGGGGGCGCTGGTCGGAGGGACGCCCGCGAGCTGGGGCTCGCGACCGTGCCAGATCAGGACTCGCGTTCCGGCCGACGGGCACGGATGGTGGCCCTCACGGACCACTGGTAGCGAGGGCACTCACAGCAGGAACACTCAGTCCCCTTGCGGTAGTGCATGTGGACCGGCTTCAGATGTCCGCACCTGCACACCGCAGGGGGGACGAGCACACCGAACACGGCCGTCATGGAGTCGGTCACCGGTCCCGGGGCGTCATCCCGGGAGCGTGGTCGCAGCTGAAGATCACAGGCATGACGGGACCCCCCGGGCGAGGCTGCGCCATCGGCGCGACTAGTTACGCAAGGCGATTGGACGCTCACTGTAACCCAACCTCCGGTATGCCCGGCAGGTGTCTCGGAAGCAGCTCCCCTGACTGGAGGCGGCTCGTTCGAGAGCTGTCGTCATGCCGGCCTCACCCCGCCCGCGGGTCTGAGCGTGGCGGCCGTCAGGTCACGCGGACCGCTCGCCGGACCAGGTACGGGCGGCCTTCTGGTTGAACCGCGCCGGGCGCACTGCCCGATCTGCGGGCGCACGGGGCACCGGAATGTGGCCCGGGCACGCCCCGTCCCCGACCGCCCAACTGCCGGATCGACGACGATGGACCATCCTTGAAAAGGCGCCGACGACAGCTGCCCGCCGTCTCGCAGCAGCGAGCCTGACCGGCACCTCCGCCGCAGCCACAGTGACGGGAGCGGCCTGTCCGGGGAACGCCAGGGAACGCCGACGGCCGAGCGCGCGACAGACCCACCGCTCGGTGAGAATGGTCCGCACCACCCGCAGCCCGTCGCGGACCGCGTGGAGGTTGCTCACACCGTAGATGCGTGACCGCTCGACACTCGCCACCTCACGCACGTCCAGCCCCGCCGCTGCGATCCGGCAGTTGAGGACGGTCTCGATCTCGAAGCCGTCGCCCCACCTGGGCGCCTCAGCCGCTGGAGACGGCAGGTCGAGGCGGCTCACGACGTCACGCCAGAAGGCGTTGTAGCCGTAGCAGAGGTCGGTGTAGCGAGTGCCGAACAAGAGGTTGGTCAACGACGTTAGTGCGCGGTTGCCCCACGACCGCCACACGGTGATGTCCTCGCTTCCCCCTGTGTCCAACACGCGACTGCCCTTGGCGAAGTCCGCTCCGTCGCGCAGCGCCTGCACGAAGCGGGGGATCTCCGCAGCATCGGCGGATCCGTCCGCGTCGAACATGACGACAACGTCACCAGTGGCGGCCTCGAATCCGCACACGAGCGCGTTGCCCTTGCCTCGCCGGGTCTGCCGCACGATCTTGACCGCGGGAAGGACTCGTTGGGCCGTCTCCACAGTTCCGTCGGTCGAGGCGCCGTCCACGACGATCACTTCGTGAACCGGCGGCAACTGCGGCAGCACGACTTCGAGGTTGCGAGCCTCGTTCATAGCTGGAACGACTATCGAGATGCGCGGAGTGGTGACGTGTCGCGCCTGCGTGTGCTCCATGAAGGTCCCCAAGAACGACGGATGAATGCCGGCTCGCGAGCCGCGGTCCAAAAGCAGAGGTCGTGCGGGGCCAGGTCCACCTGACTCGCGAGGTCGCTGAGATTAAGGGGCAACAACGCCCCGCCAACAGGTCGATGACGGTTCAAGCAACAGAAAGTGTCCGCGATCATCACCATTCGCGCGTCTGCCACGCAGCCATCATGCGCAGTCACATAGCGTAGTAGGCCGAAATGATGTACGCGGTGCGATACCGTCCGCGTCAGGTGAAATCATGACAGGGCAGGGTGACGCACGGTTACTGTCGCAGCCAGTAGGAGTTCCCTTACCCTATGGACCTGAGGCCTCGACTTGCTCCAGTGGAGATGGTTAGAGATAACGGTCGGTCGCAACGTGCCTACACCTTGCTCACGGTTGCGCAATTACGGACACACGTGTTTGCCTGTTACAGGCCCTTCTCCCAGTCCTTGACCGACGACAGTTGCAATGTCCGACCGCCGAACCAAGGCCAGTCGCAGGCTAGGCCTGGCGGAGCAGTGCAACACGAGCCAGTTCCACGTCGCAGTCACGCGGCGTACGCCCATAGCCGCACGTCACGGGGACGGGGCAATCCGACACCGTTCTCCACGCTGAGAGCCCGCCTGCGTCGGCTCCTCGAGGTTGCGCTCGGGTGACGTCCCGGAGTGGTGGACGTAGTCCTCATCGTGTTGGTCAGCGGTGCGGTGGTCGGATCGCACATCCGCGCCCTCGAAGGGGGGACCACGTCGGCCCCTCATTGGTCGACCGCGGGCGACCCGGTTCCAAGCACCACCTGATCTGCGACGCCGGCGGCATACCGCTGGCCGTCGCCCTCACCGGCGGGCACCGCAACGACGTCACCCAGCTGATCCCGCTGGTCGAGGCGGTGCACCGATCCGGGGCAAGCGTGGGCGGCCCCGCCGGCGGCCCCGGGAGCCGTTCGCCGACCGCGGCTACGACCACGACAAGTACCGGCGCCTGCTGCGCGCGCGAGGCATCAGCCCACGCATCGCCCACCGTGGCGTCGCCCACGGCTCCGGCCTCGGCCGACACCGCTGGGTCGTCGAACGCGACTTCGCCTGACTGCACGCCTTCAAGCGACTCCGCACCCGCTACGAACGCCGCGCCGATCTGCTACCGACAACTGCCCGCGGCATTGTGAACCAGTCCAGTCTCGGAATTTGACGAGAGGGGGTAAGAGGGGCCACTCGTGACAGTGAGCGACCATGGGCTGACTTCTAACTGCATCGAAACCTTCACCGTCCGGGAAGCGAGCACCGCAGTCGATCATCACACCAGCGCCGTTTCACGCCTCAGTCCGGCCGTACAAGATCAGGGTCATAGTGCCCTGAGCAGGACCGAGATCCGACCCGCCCCCGTCTGTTAATTCTCCGTCCACCTATTGTCATCCCCCGTTGGTGTCAGGTAGAACGACAACCTCATCCTCGGGATGCGATGGAATCGAACGAGCACCGAGAGTGACGATCAAGATGTCGGATCGAAGGAGGTGGGGACGCGATCGACAGTGACGGAAGATCGACAGCCGACACAAGCAACACGGGTAAGCAATGACCCGCCGGGCGTTCTGGTCGCCATAGCCCGGCGGCGAGCAAAGGCGAAACCGGGCCCGTCCGCATTTCGTGAGGACAGCCCATGCCCATTACGCCCACCACCCCCGAACCTCGCTCGCCAATCGTGGAATGGCACAAGCGCCAGGAGTCGCTGCCGGGAGCACGATTGGGGCAAGGAGCGCCGCGCGTCAGCGTCGTGGTCCCGACCTACAACGAGGCCAGGAACCTCCCGCACGTGTTCGCACTCCTCCCCGCCGGCCTGCACGAGGTCATCGTGGTCGACGGGCACAGTGTGGACGGGACGATCGAGGTAGCGCGCCAACTGCGACCGGACGTCCGAATCGTTCTTCAGAACCGGCGCGGCAAGGGCAACGCGATGGCCTGTGGCTTCGCGGCGGTGACAGGCGAGATCGTGGTGATGCTCGACGCCGATGGTTCGGCGGATCCGCGAGAGATCCCCGCTTTCGTCTCCGCTCTCGTCTCCGGCGCGGACTTCGCCAAGGGAACCCGATTCGCGGGCGGCGGTGGCAGTTCCGACATCACCCGCACTCGTGCCTGGGGCAACCGCTGGCTCAACCGGGCGGCCAACGTCCTCTTCGGCACCCGTTACACCGATCTCTGCTACGGCTACAACGCCTTCTGGGTCCACTGCCTGCCAGCGCTGGCGCTCGACGCGCGCGGCAACGAGCGAGACCTCAAGCTCTGGGGCGACGGCTTCGAGATTGAGACGATAATCAACACTCGCGTCGCCAAGGCCAGGCTTCGTATCACCGAAGTCGCCAGCTTCGAGTTCGACCGCATCTATGGCGAGAGCCACCTGAACACCTGGCGGGACGGCTTTCGCGTCCTATGCGCTCTGGCGGTCGAGCGGTTGAACGGTATCGGCAAGGACCGCACCGACGGCCGTAGTCGCGTGCCAGCACCTAGGTCGCCCAGCCCACTGAGCTACCCGCGAAGGAGGGTGTCGGTCCACGAGAGACGGACCGACACCGTGGTGGGGGTTCGGACATCCTGATGTCAGCACCCGGCTCCGGACGGCGCGCGAAACCACTGAGTAAATCCCGACCATCGACCGTTCGACAGCGGAGACCCGCTGCCGATCGTCCCGCTCCTCCGCCTCTCAGGACGCTTTCACACCAGCGGCTGCAGGGATGCGTTCGAGGTATGGGGATCCCAACGCTCGGTCTCGAGGAGATGACGGCCGTAACCCAGCCCACTTTCGACCCTTTCCTCAACCTGGCGCTTCCATACGCTCAGAATTGTCCGGACCCCGACGATGATCGGGCGACGGGCAACGGTGAACCAAGGACTGGGTCCCAGGGATACGCGTCGTCAATCCATCAGAAGAGGTCGGCCCATGCGTGAAGCGTCCCCCATGTTGGCTGCTCTGCCGGGTAACGAGATGCCTTCCCAGGCGCGCCCCGGCCGCGGGCTGCGTCCGTCTGCCCTGCTCGCGCTGTTGGCAGTGGTCTTCCTCGCCGTCCAACTCGCCGGCGCTACTGGGCCGGCAGCGGCAGACCCGGGGGACGTCGGGGTGGAGGGGCTGTCTCACGCGGGAACCGGAACACCCACCGGGACGAAGCGGGCTGAGAGCGTCCTCTGGTTCAACGACGGCTACTGGTGGGGCAACCTCTGGGACACGGAAACGTCGGACTTCCACATCTTCCGGTTCGATACAGGGACGCAGACCTGGATCGACACCGGGGTCACGACCGAAACCCGCACCGACACGCACCACGACGTGCTCTGGGACGGATCAACCCTCTACGTTGCCAGCCACAAGTTCGTGCATGACGGCGTTCCCGCGGCCGCTGGGTACCCAGCCCGGCTGTACCGCTACCGCTACGACTCGGCCACGGACACCTACACACCGCTGGGCTCCAGCCAAATCAACAATCACCGGACCGAGACGTTGGTGATCGACAAGGACTCCTCGGGCAGGCTCTGGGCCACGTGGCAACAAGGCCAGCAGATCTGGCTGAACACCACTGGGACGGATGGGCTGACCTGGGGGACCCCCTTCGCACACCCCGCTACAGCGGATCCAGCGTCGCCGGCCAACGTGTCCATCGACGACACCTCCGCCGTGATTGCGTTCGGATCCGGCCGGGTGGGTCTGATGTGGAGTCGGCAGGTCGGCAACGACACCGACGGCTTCTACTGGAGCGTCCACGATGACACTGCCGCGCCCATGTCGTGGAGCACACCGACCGCGGTAGCCACCGGGTACCGCAGCGGAGACGACCACCTGAACCTCAAATGGCTCGACTCATCGGGAGCGAATGTCTTCGCCGCGGTGAAAACCTCCTTCACCAGGGCCTCACAGGCGCTCATTCAGCTCTTCGCGATGTCCACTGACGGAACCTGGTCGGTGACACAGATCGCAACGGTGTCCGAGTGTCCCAACCGGGTCATCCTGCTCATCGACGAGGCCGCGCAACGACTACGGACGTTCGCGACTTACCCGAAGCCGAGCGGGAGCCCGAACGCCGGCACGTGCAGCTCGTCCGGCGGTGCCATCTACGAGAAATCCACGCCGCTGGACGCCATCAGCTTCACGACGGACAAGGTTCTCAGGATCCTCGACGTCGACCAGTATGTGCACAACGCCTCCTCGACCAAGCAAAACATCAACAATGGGCGGGCCGGCGGCGCCAGCACCACGAACAGCGGCGCCCTGGTCATCGCCGACGTCAACGCCACCTCCCGGTACTGGCACTTCTACGACGGCCCTACGACCTAACGGGCGGCCGCGACGGCACCGACCGTCGCCTCGGGCTCAACCCGAGGCGCGGCGCGCCGGCGTCGCGCTGTCCTCGAACGTGACGGCGACCTTCTCTGAGGGGATGGGCCCAGCCACCATGACTTCCCAGCCGCTCACCTTCGAAGCGGCACCGGTAGCGCGGTGCCCGCTGCGATCACCTATGACAGCACAAAGTCCATCACCACCCTGGACCCGAACGCGAAATCGGTGCCCTACTGCTCATGTCGAACGGCTTGGGACGAAGGAGGGGCACGCTGACGACTGAGGGCACTTATCCACCTATCATCGCGCCGTGCCGACGCTGGTGCCCTATGGGTCTGTCTACGGCGTCCTGTCACCTGCGGGGGCAACAAGATGAATGAGCCCCTGCGGCTGACCGTGCTCATCCGCGAACAGTCCAGCAGGAGGCCAGCCCGCCTGGCCACGTCTACGCGAGGTGACCTATCCATGAATTCAGATAACGCCCCCGACAAACCGGGGCATCGATCGTGAGCGATTCCCCGCGCCTGCAGCAGCTTGCCCCCCACCAGGCCCTCGACGTCTCCGTCGTCGTCCCGGCACGCAACGCCGAGTCGCTGATCGACGGCTGCCTCGCTTCCATTCGGCGCTGCAACCCGCGGGAGATCATCGTCGTCGACGGGCTCTCCTCCGACCGCACCGTGGACATCGCGCGCCGCCACGGCGCCGTCGTGCTGTCCGATGAAGGGCGAGGACTCCCCGCCGCGCGTCGGATGGGCGCAGAGGCAGCCTCGTCGCCACTCGTAGCCCTCATCGATGTCGACGTGCGTCTCGCGGAGGGCGACCTGGAACGCCTCCTCGCCGAGTTCCGCGATGAGGGGTACACCGCTCTGCAGGCGGGCCTCCACAGCGTCTCGGGTTCTGGCTACTGGGGCCGAGCCCTGGCCCACCACCACCGGACGGGCCGCTCGAAGAACTGGTTCGGTGTCGTCGCGACGGTGTTCGACCGCGAGACTCTACTGACGCACGGATTCGACGATCGGTTTCTCTCCGGCGAGGACGTCGACCTGCGCTGGCGGCTGCAACAGGCCGGCGCCAGGATCGGCGTCTCCCGGCGCACGGTGGTCGAGCACCGCTTCGAGGACTCGTGGGAATTCGCGAAGGGCCAATTCGTCGCGGACGGACACGGGCTCGGGCGCATGGTGGCCAACCACGGTGTGCGAGCAACGATCCTTCTTGGTCTGCCGGCGGCCGCCGCGGTCCGCGGGGTAGTCCTCAGCCTCGCTCGCCTGAGCCCTCAGTGGATCCCCTACTACCTGGTGTTCGCGCTCTACAACTACCTGGCGATGGGTCGTGAGCTGATCGGCCACCTCAGGCGAGCACGGCGGAAGCGGTCTCCGCGCGCCTCCGCATGATCGGTCGCGCCGCGTACCGGGTCGCGCTCGCCGCGCCCATGCTCCGTGGGGCCCGGCGACGCACGGCGGCCGGCGCGCGCAGCAACCGCGTCGAGCCGCTCCCGTCAGGAGTGAACTCGCTGGCCCTAGTCGCAGCGAAGGTCGCGTCAATGGGCCTGGGCTTTCTGTTCTGGATCCTCGCCGCCCGCATCGCGTCCCCCGTGGAGGTCGGGCTGGCGGCCGGTGCCGTCTCGGCCATGATGCTGTGCACTCAGATCGCGATCCTGGGATTCGGCTCGGCCGTCATCACGCACCTGAAGGCCAACGAAGGGCGTCTACCGGTCCTCCTCAACTCGGCCCTCACCCTGGTCATGTCCGCGAGCAGCATCCTCTCCCTGGCCTTCGTGGGCCTCGCGGGGCTGGTGCTGGCGCAACTCGACGTGGTGGCGCACTCGCCCGGGTTCGCCGCGCTGTTCGTGGCGGCCGCGGTCTTCGGAACCCTCGGCATCCTGCTGGACCAGACAGCGACCGCACTACGCAGAGGCGACCAGGCGCTCGTTCGGAACGTCGCCTTCGGTGCAGGAGCGCTGCTCGGGCTGGTGGCCGTGGCTCTGAGCCTCCCGGCCCCCTCTGCCGGGGCCGTGTTCGCGCCGTGGGCGGTCGCGGGTGCGCTTGCCACGACTGTGGGCGTGTGGCAGCTGCGGCGGGCAATCCCCCGCTACCGGCTGCGGGCGTCGGTCGATGGGCCGCTCAGCGGGCAGTTGGTCCGGTCGGCACTGCCCAACTACGTGTTGACGCTCGCGGAGCGGACACCCGGTCTCATCCTGCCCATCGTCGTCACCGAGCTCCTGTCCCCGAACGCCAATGCGACCTGGTACGCCGTGTGGATGATGGCCTGGGTCGTCTACATCATTCCGGTCCAGGTCGGCCTGACCGTCTTCTCCGAGATCGCGAACGATCCCCGGTCGCAGTCGGCGGCTGTGCGTCATGGCATCCGGTCGTCCCTCGGTCTGGGCACGCTCCTCGCCGGGACGGTCGCCGTGGCCGCCGGCCCCTTGCTCGGACTCCTCGGCCCGCACTATGCAGAGAGCGGCGCAACGCCCTTGCGGATCCTGGTGCTCGGCTGGTTCCCACTGACGTTCGTGCACTGCTACTACGCCGCCGCGCGCGCTCGCCGTCGGCTACGGGAGGCGATCGCGGTTGCGATCGTCAGCGCCGTCGTCTCGGTCATCGCGGCAGCGGTCGCCGGCGCAACCGTAGGCCTGACTGCCATGGCCGCCGCCTGGCTCGCGGCACAGACCCTGATCGGCGCCTGGGCCATTCTCCGCCTCCGCATGACGTCTCCTGCGGCGGCCATCCCATCGAGCGCGCGCGTGGTATCCGGCGAGCGGCTGCCGTGGGCCGAGCCCGATACTGGTCAGCACCGCGGTGGCGTCATCGATCGGGCGGTCCTGCCGACTGCGTGGATTCTTCCCCTTGTCGCTGTGGTCCTCGCTTGGGGCTCCCTACGTGGGGCAGACGTGTCGGGTATCAACGACCTGGGTCTCGTTTCCGTCCTGCCCTGGGGTTACTACGCAGCATTCGCTGTTCTGGCATCGGGCTTCGCGCTAGGGCTGCGTGGTCGTGAGAACACTCCGCTGTTGGCCTTCCAGATGGTGGTGACCATCGTCCTGCTCTACGCCACGACGCTGCCGTTCGAGGAGGTTCCTCGTTTCAACGTCGTCTACCGGCACGCAGGAGTCGTCGACCACTTCCTGAACGGCGGCGCGGTCGACCCGAACATCGACGCCTACTTCAACTGGCCCGGCTTTTTCATGCTCGCCGAGTTCATCACGGAGGCTGCGGGCCTGGACAGCGTCCTGCCTATAGCTTCGTACGCCCCCGTCGTATTCAACCTGCTCGTGCTGCCCGGGCTCGTGGTCATCGCCAGGGCTGCGACTGGCGACTGGCGCACCGTGTGGATCGGTGTGTGGATCTACTACCTGACGAACTGGGTCGGGCAGGACTACCTGGCACCGCAGGCCTACGCGTTTGTTCTCTACGTCACACTTGCGGTCGCGGTGCTGACCACGTTGGCCGGTCGCTTCGACGGCCCGCCCCGCTGGTGGCGCGCCTGGGCGGCTGCGGCCCTGAGAGCCACCGGTCGACGCCTCGGGATGGCGCCAGTACAGCTGGAGGTGCCGACTCCCAAGGTGGCGCCGAGGGAGCGTGGGGGTGTCGTCCTCGCCTGCACCCTGATCATCGCGGCCATGGTTTCGAGCCACCAGCTCACGCCCTTCGCCTCGTTGCTCATGCTGGTGACGCTCGTCCTGGCTCGCCGAACGACCGGGCGCCTGCTCCCGCTCATCACGTCGGTGCTCATCGCGGCGTGGCTGACGTACATGGCGACGGCGTATCTGGATGGCCACCTGCAGAAGATCTGGGCCGAGGCACTGAGTTTGGGCTCGTCGGTGGGCGCGAACGTCGGTGAGCGGGTCACCGGCAGCGCCGAACACCTGGCGGTTATCTACGTACGTCTGGGATTCGCCGGCCTGCTGTGGCTCCTTGCCGCGATCGGCATCTTGCGCATGTTCCGCCACGGGCGCCCGGCGCCCAGCCATGCGGTTCTGGCCTTCGCTCCGCTTCTCCTCGTACCCCTCCAGCCCTATGGTGGGGAGGTCCTGATGCGGTCCTACTTGTTCGCACTGCCGTTCGTGGCCCTCCTGGTCGCGTGGGCACTCTTCCCCGGAACCGGCATTCGCTGGTCGTGGCTGCGCAGCGGCGTCCTTGTGCTCGTCAGCTGCCTACTCTTGAGCGCCTTCCTGCTGACCCGTTACGGGAACGAACGTGCGTCGTTGTTCACATCGCAGGAGCGTGCTGCTGTCAGCTACCTGTATTCAACCGCCGGACCGGGAGACGTCGTCGCCGCAGCTGTTCCCAACCTGCCCTGGCAGGACCGGAGCTACGCCGACGTCGACGTCGAGATCCTGAGCCGGTCCATGCCGCCGGGGATGCCGACGGAGTCACCACGCCGTCTCGCGGACCGGGTCGCCGGCGTCCTCGAGGGCAGAAGCGGCGACGGCACCGCGTACCTCCTCATCACCCGCTCGCAACTGAGCACGGAGGAGATGTTGGGTCCGCCCAGCTGGGGCTCCGTGCACGACCTCCAGCAGGGCGCGCTCGCGAGCCATCGGTACCTCGTCGTCTACAGGAACGCCGATGCGACGGTGTTCGCGCTCAGGGAGGAGCCATGACCATGCACACCGCGCCGCTCAGCGCACCTCCGTGGTGGCGACCGGGGCTCGTCATTGGGCTCGGCCTCGTGGCCCTCACCGTTCCCGGTATGTCTGCCCCGTCCGCCGTCCGCGTGATCGTGCTGTTGGCTTTCCTCATCGTGGGACCAGGACTCGCCCTGGTCGGCCTGCTGGACATCCCGGATCCCTGGCGCGAATCATCCCTCGTGATCGGCGTCAGCCTTGCGCTCGACGTCCTGGTCATCGGTCTGCTCACCTATGCCGGCAATCGCACCGCCGGCGATGGCATTGCCGTGCTGACGGGGGTCGCATTCGTGGGAGCGGCAGTGCAATTCGTCCGACTCCGCCACAGAGGGGGAGACGGGAAGGCCGGATCGTGAGTGCGCTCGTGTCGGGTCTGGCGGGCGACGTCGCGCGGGCGTCCGGAGGCGACTGGCTGCCCGGGTCAATGGCGCTCGTCGTCCTCGCAACACTCCTGGCGCTCGTGGTTCCGCGGGAGATGACGCGAGGTGCCCTGACGCCCGACCGCGCACACCGAGCAGCGGTCGCAGCAGCGGTCGTCGTGCCCTTGGTGATCTGTTCCGCGTTGGTCATCACCGCCCGGTTCCTGGAGTTGGCCCTGTGAACCGGTGGCGTCCCGGGGAGCACTACGCGCCCGGTCCCGCGTCTGGCCTCGCTGCCCGGCTACGCGGATGGCCCGTGCGCTCTCGGAGACATCACGTCGCCGGGCCGATCGCCGGGGTCCTCCGCGGTCGCACCGGGCCGGCCGACGAGAGCGAACGCACAGCGGTGCTCGCCGCAGTTCTAGCGGTCGTCGCGGCGGAATCAACTGTCGCGTTCGTCGACCCGGTCGCCGGTGCCGTGGCGCATGGGCGCCTCCTGCTGGCATTCCTACTTCGCTGGGTCCTCGCCGAGGAGGCGACGATCCTCGTCCTCGCTCTCGTCCCTCTGGGACGCCTGACTTCCCTGGCGCTGACGCCGCAGTACTACGAACCGGCCACCTATGTGCTGACCGGGCTGCCTCTGCTGCTCGGGGTGCTGTGGATGTCCCGAGGCTTTCCCGGGCCGGACGAGCAGATCCACCCGACGCCGGAATGGACGGCAGTCGCAGTCGCGCTCGCAGGACTTCCCCTGGGGTGGGTGGCCCATGCGCTCCTCCCACTGCCCGCGCTCGACCATCCGGATGGGGCGTTGACGATTGCCGTGGGGGTACCAGTGACGTTCCTCTTCGCCGGAGTCCTCGAGGAGCTCCTCTTCCGCGGTCTCATCATGCGCACCCTCGAACGCGTGTTCGGGGTTTGGGCGGTCGTCCTTGCCGACGTCCTCTTCGTCGCCGCTTACCTGCCGGTTGGCGATCCTGGTGTCCTGGTGTTCATGGCTGTGCTCGGCATTGCCTTCGGTTGGTACCTGCGCCGCACTCGGCTGCTGGCCCCCGTGGCGATCGCCCACGGGCTCATGGCTGCCAGCGCGCTGGTGATCTGGCCCGCGATCGGATGACCGACCAACCACCGTCGGAAAGCCGGATCGCCCTCCTCGCCGACTTGCACCTGGCCTGTGGTGAGCACGATCCCTTCACCGAGGACGACCGGCTCGCCAAGACGATCAGAGACCTTATGTCCGACGCCTCCAACGCGCCCATCCGGCTTGTCCTCCTGGGCGACACGTTCGACTTCCCCGCAGTTGGTCTGCCGGGGCGTCGGATGAGTCCCGCGACGCGTCCGTCGGAGGCGGTGCGCAAGCTCGACCAGATCATTGCCGCACATCCACTGGTCATCGCGGCCCTGCGCGACCTCCTGGCGGCCGGCCACCGCATCGACTTCGTCGCCGGCAACCATGACATGGAGTTGTCGATGCCGGCCGTCCAGGGCCGCCTGCGGGAGGCGCTCCCAGGCACCATCGAGGTCCACCCGTGGATGCTGTACATCCCGGGCGTCCTCTACGCGGAGCACGGTCAACAGCACCACGACGTCAACCGCTTCCCCGGCCTGGCCGCGAATCATCCTCAGGCGGATCGCCCGCTCCCCGTTCCCCCCGGTTCCTACGTGGACGCCCTCGTCCATCTCCGGCGACGCGCCCCCTCGGCGTCGACCGCCGCCCTGGCCGTCCTGGCAACACGCATGGGCATAGGACTGCTCAGCGGGCTGGGCAGGCTGGCTCGTGCCGAGCGCCACCGTCCCCAGCGCGAGCGCCTGCTCCACTCCACCCCGCTCGCCGGCCTACCGCCCAGGGTGGTGGTCGCCATCGACCGACGATCCGCGGCCACGCCGGTCTCCATCACGCGCCGGCTCGCCGTCATGGCCGCTCGCCGGTTCCGTCATCGATCGAATGCGGACGTGCCGTACATGCATGCAGCGGCACAGGCGGTGCACCAGGTGCTCGATGCGGAAGGAGCCGCGGTGCCGTTCTACCTGTTCGGGCACACGCACCTGGCCGAGGACGTGCCTCTCATCGGCGGGACCGCCCGGTACCTCAACCCGGGGACGTGGTCGTCCATGACTCGCCGGGTACCGGGAGGTGAGAGGCGGTTCGGCGTCGTTGTCGTCGAGCAGTCGCCGGGAGCGGGTCCGCGAGCGCGCCTCATCGGTCTCACGTGAGTCCGAGGTAGGAGTCCAGGGTGTCGACCGCCCGCCGCGCGCCCCAGGCCCGCGGAACGGCGAGGCTCGTTGCCTGCACGCCCCTCAGCGCGGCGGAGACCGTCCGGCGCTCCGCCTGCAGTACGGCGTCGAGGGTATCCGTCCAGGCACCGCTCACCGCACCGGCGAAGCGAGCGCGTTGCTGCGCGAGCAGCTCCTCTGCCTGCCCGATCACCCAGGCTGCCGGCTGAGGGCGCGCGGTGAACTCGCCGTTCTCGTATCGCTCGACGACGACGAGGCGTCGGAGCGGCAGGGGGTCGGACGTCACCGTGGCGCTGATGTCGGAGGCGGGAACGGCGAGCGACGGTGCGACGTAGCCCCGCGTCAGCCGGCGCAGCAGTGCCCGGTGGTGGAGGGTCGAACGGGTCCCTGCCGTAAGCCGTGACCAGGCTTGTGGAGCGGTCTCCTCGATGTCGGGATACAGCCGCAGGCGGCGCGGGTAACGCCAGCAGCGGCCGGATGCGTCCAAGATGACCTGGTCGTCGCTCAGGACGGTCCTTCCGGCCGCAAGCGCCCGAGCGGTCAGCGTGGTCTTCCCGGCGCCGGACCGACCGAGTACCACCGTGGCGCCCCCGTCGTCGGCGAACGCTGCGGCCGGCAGCGCGATCCGCTCAGCGCCTGCCAACGCCACCGCCACGAGTGCCTCCACGAAATAGCCCTGCACGAGCGACAGCGCGAAAGACGGCGGCCCGCCGGCGAGCCGGATCGCCGCGCGGAGCGGTCGGGCGTCCGGCGGTCCCAAAATCACCCGCCACCGCGCGGTCTTGTGCCCGCCGGTCACTTCCGCGCCGCCCGGGAGCCTGTCGGCTGGGCCGCCGAATGCGATGCTGACGTCGATGTCCGGCTCGAGGACCGGGGCGGTCCGGGCCTCCTCGTACTCGGCGTTGAAGTGCTTGAGCAGGCGCCGCGGCCCTCGGATACGGAGCAGCACCGAATCGGCGAATGTGTAGTCGGACGCGTGCGCGGTCACATTGCCTCACGGACGGCAGCGGCCACGCGCCGCGGGTCGACGGGGAACGGCGCCCGGACGTGGAGGATCCGTGCCCCAGCCAGCGCCCGTTCGAGTATCCCGCGTTCCGCGCCCGATGTGCGGTCGCGCCCGTCCCCAGCGAGCGAGGGGTCGGCATACCGGAGACGGTCCTGCAGCATGAGCCAGTCGTGCCGCTCATACGCGCCCGTCAGCGCAAGCCTGGCTGCACTCCATCCGGGTTCCCCGGTCTCGACCGAGACGGTCGAGCCGGGAACCGTCGTGAGCAGTACCAACGTCCCGAGCGGGAGGCGTCGTGTTGGATCGTCGGTCTGGCCGTAAGCCGCGCGGATGTCGCTCGTTCTGAGCGCTGCACGATCGACCAGGCTCACAGCCCGCTCCGCGACGGCGGCCGCAGCAGCGGGCCGACCGCCGCGGGAGCCCTGCCGCCGCACGGGCCGGGTGGCGCGAGCGAGCGCACCAGCCATAGCAACCTGGACCCTCGCGGGGCGCGGCAGCCCGTTGGCGAGTCGGGGAAGACACGCGAGAACCCAGCGGCGGACGCCCACGTTGACGGGGAAGGCCGATGCCTGCGCGTCCGCCCCCAGCAGCGTCCACTTGTCCGAGAGCCAGCCGGCCCCGTCCTCGACGAGTGCCAGCGCGGTCTCCGTCTTGCCGCTCTCCGACCAGCCAGCGACTAGGACGGCCCGCCCGTCGATCTCCACGGCCGCGCTGTGCACTGCAGCAGTGTCGTGGCCTATCGCTGCCATCTGGAGAGCGGGGCGGACGACCGTCCGGAAGAGCGGGGCCAGAGGGAAGGCGGGCGGGCAGCGCAGCGTCAGGCCGCCGTCCGGGGAGGAGACGATCGCGCAACTGCGGTCACCTGATATCAGGTGGAGGTCCTGGCCGTCGTAGGCGGTCGTCATGCCGTCACGAGCGGGATTGTGCACGTCCAGGAACCGGCCGGGTGGGCCGTCGCGCCACTCCAGGACGACGTCCGGCCGGTCGGCTGGCGCCGCGTTGGCGGCCGGGAACGGATCCATCTCCCGCGCGACTGCCGCTAGAGCGCGTCGATCGTCTCCGGCGACACCCAAGGAAACACGACCGGACATGTCGTACACCATCACCGGAGAAAACCTACAGGGACCAGCCTCTTCCAGGACCCTTTCCGGTCCCGGTCCTGGTCCCGGTCTCCGCGGACGGCGCGCAGAGGCCCCACCCGACCGAAGTCCGGTAACTCCGCGTCGGCGCGGCCATCGTCACGCCTACGAAGTCAATGGTTCGCTCAATGCAGTGCCTCCTACTGAAGGAGTGGCTCTGCGGCTTGCGTTCCAATTGTCGGTCCGCATCCCTCCGCTCGTTGGACGGACTCCGGGTGAACCGCCTATTCGCACCGGACCGTCAGCCTGACAGATCCCCATGTACTGCTGGGCCATCCGCCAGGAGTTGCGCATCGCGATCGTCACCTGGATCGAACGGACCTACCGCTGGCGCCGTCAGGACGCCCTCGGCCGCCTCACGCCTATCGAATACGAAACAATCAGCCGCACGGCAGCCCTTCAGGCCGCCTGACCCAACCTGTCACCTACGTGCAGCAGTCCCGATGTAGTCCGCCGCGTGGTGGTCGACTTCTCCCTTCGAGACTCGGAAGCGCATCAACCCGTCGGGGACGCACCCCCAGCGACGTCGATGCTGTGGAAGTCCGTCCTTACGTCATCCTGGACGCCCCGCCATTTGCCATTGACGGTCATCGCGTCGAGATCTCTGTTGCTGCGGGTCACGCACGGCCGTGCGGAGCGTCACTCCTCCACGATGCGGAGCCCGGTGTCGGGGGACCACATCGCGGACCCCCCAGGTGTCACCAGAGTCCACAGCGATGCGGAGGGGTACCACGTCGACAGGACCTGCCGCGGATCCTCCTGCAACTGACGGCCCACCATGGCGAGCAGCGTAGAAAGTGGCAGCGGTTTACCTCCCGAAGGCGAGGAGGTGTCGGAGAACAGGGCCACGCTCGTCCGATCAGGGTCCTCGCGCGGACGCCAGAGAAGTGCCCCGGAGGCTCCCGCATGAGCCACCGTCACCAGCGCGTGAACCATGACGGCGGCTCTGCGGGGGTCGGCCGCAGGCGCCGACTCGTCACCCGTTTCCGCTCCCAGCTCTACCCACCAGATCGGCAGGTCGGTACGCGCCCGAACCCACTCGGTCACCGTCGAGAGCTTCGCTGTGGCCACGAAGTCGGTGGTGATGAGACCACGGTCGTGTGTGTGCGTGCCGCCGTCCAGCGCGACGAAATCAGCGCCTACAGCATGGTCGAGCCAGTACCGGAGGACATCCAGGGATCGCTGGTCGACGGTTCCCCACGGCCCCTTGAGCGTCGACCGGTGCCCTCCCGCCCACTCGGAAGCCCAGGAGTCGACGATGACGTAAGGCCCTCCCACGAGCGCGTCCGGCCGCACCTGCTTGATGGCCGTGTAGACGCGGTTGTACAGATCGGTATAGGCAGCGGCGTCCCAGTGGTTCGAGCCACTGTCGTAGAACCCTTTTAACTCGTTCCACACGACGAACCGGTGCACGTGGGCGTAGCGCTGAGCTGCTACCTGCGCGAGTTCGGCGAAGTCGTCGAAGTGTTCGCGTCTCGGAGCCGCCTCGATACGGCTCCAATCCGTGGTCCCCGCCGGCTCGCCCTTCATCCAGTCGGGCGCACAGCAGAGGGTGAGCACCGCTTCGGCCCCTGCCTCGGTGATCAGCTCCATCCGCCGATCGAGACTTGAGAAGTCGTAGTGCCCCGGCGACGGTTCGGGGTTCATCGCGCCCCAGCCCATTAGGTGCTGGTTCTGCACCGGAGCGACTTCCCGGATGACTTCGAGGGCCCTGGCCGCCGACTGTGCTGGCGTCGACGAGTCGATCGAGTACTGGGTGTGGGTCGCTCCCACCGCAAGCCCTGGTAGTGGGTGTCGCAGGGTGCCCGACAGCCCCGCTGGTGAGCTTCCGAACGCGGTCAGCAGCATGCAGACCACTGCCATCCAGAGAGACACTTCCCAGTCGAACCACCGCGTCCGCGAAGAGGCCCGCCCGAGCTTGCCCTCGACTGCAGGGGGACGTATAGCGAGGACGGGCCCATCGACGGCCGGAGTTGTCGATGCCCCCTCAAGACCGTCCTGCCGGTACATGCGTGCTCCTCCGGTGCAGCGCACGTGGACCCCGCGCAAGAGCGAAACCACAACGTGCTGGCTCCCATCAGCTTGCCGCTGACGATATGTGGGTTCACTCCCTTCGACGACGCCTTCAGCACGCACCTCGACGACAAATCACCTGATGCCCCGTCGCGGCACTGCTGAATATGGTCCGCGGCGGAGTGACCGCATCGTGGCCGCGCACGAAAGTGGCCGTGACTGACGCCCCTAGGGAGTCGGAGCGGAGGGGGCGAAGGCGGTGCAACCGCAACGTCACTTCTACATCAAGGGCACCCACCGCAGCGGAAGCAGCAGCGTGATTGCGTCACAGGTTTTCGACTGCAATGGATACCGACAGTAGCGCCTCGCCCGAGCCATGACCTCACCGTCGGAGTTCTCCCGTGAAGCACTTCGCCCGGTAGACAGTGCAGTCGACCTGAGGTACCTCTTCTTGAACCAATCTCCGTTCGTGTCCCCACCGCCGCGAGGCGGCGACCCAGTCCACGCTCACAGCCCGGGCTCGCGATGACCCGCCGGTCGTTCAGGTCACCATGACTCGCTGGCGAGCAGAAGCGAAACCGGCCGTCTCGTCCCTTAGGACGCCGCCATGGAAAGCTCGCTGATCGACCCGCGCGGAGTCTCCACCGTCCACGCTGGTCCCGTGCGCCAACGTCGAGGAGACGGACACCGGCCTGGCCTGCGGACCGGTCACCGGTCCGCTCACGCTGGGCAACCCTCAGGACGGCAGGCACGTGGTGGCCGCTGACGCCCCGTGTTGCAGGGCTGCTGTTCGGGCTGTGCCGGCGCCTCGCGCCGCACGAGTCCGCCCCTGCTTCGCTCACCCGCGGCGCGGAGCGAGATGACTGAGCCCCTGCGCCTGACCGTGCTCATATGCGCCTACACGCTTGAGCGGTGGGGCGACATCCAGACGGCCGTCGAGAGTGTGCGGCGGCAGTCGCGTCCACCAAATGAGGTCATTCTCGTCAGTGATCACAACGAGGAACTGCTGGATCGCGCCCGAGCCGCTTTTCCGGACATCAGGTGCCTGCCGAACTCCGGGCCGCGAGGACTGTCAGGGGCCCGGAACACCGGCGTGGAAGCGGCCACCGGAGACGTGATCGCCTTCCTCGACGACGATGCCGCCGCCGACGCCAACTGGGCAGCGCAGCTCCTCGAGGCGTACACCGACGCGGTCGTCCTTGGAGTTGGTGGCGCAGTGGTCCCGGCCTGGCGGGCGCCACGGCCGGCGTGGTTTCCTGAGGAGTTCCTGTGGGTCGTGGGGTGCAGCTACGAGGGGCAGCCTCGAACCCGAGCTGAGGTGCGCAACCCGATCGGCGCCAATATGAGCTTCCGGCGGCAGGTGTTCGCGGTCGCGGGCGGCTTCGACACGAGCGTTGGTCGATTGGGCAAGGACACGGCAGGTTGCGAGGAGACGGAGTTCTCCATCAGGGTCCGCCGGGCTCATCCGGACGGACGCATCCTGATCGAACCGTCGGCTGTCTGCCGTCACACCGTTACGACGGACCGGGCGACCCGTCAGTACTTTCGACGCCGGTGCCGGGGCGAAGGCCGATCGAAGGCGGTAGTGAGCCGGCTGGCCCGCGGCGACTCGGCCCTGACGGCGGAGCGGGCATACGTACGGCAGACCCTGCCGGCAGGGGTGGCGCGCGGCCTCCGAGACCTCCGTCGCGGCGACCGTACCGGTGCGGCCCGTTCTTGGGCCATCGTGGAAGGCGCCGCGTTGACGGTCAGTAGTTACGTTTTCACGCGCATCCGCTTAGCCGCTTGTGAACGCCGAGGGTGGTGACGGTTCCACAACATCGGCGCCTCCTCCCCGCGGAGGTGCTGCGACGAGCGACGACGCGTAATCGTCGAGCTAGGCCTACGGGCGGACCGCTGCTGGGGCCGCTCGAGCTCCCTTGCTGTCAATGAGCCTCAAATCCAGGCTTTGCACGAAGAAGCACCACGGTGGAGCCACCAGGTGAGCAATACCTGGCGTTTGGACCCGGCATGACAAGCAGCGCGGCATCTAGTTGTATTCAGCCATCAGGTTGGTGCCAGTCGGCTAACCTGCGGGTGACCGCCGAGTGCGCTGTCGCGGCGTTGAGTGTTGTAGTGCTCAATCCATGGGGCAACGGCGGCGGCGCGGTCATCGTAACTCGTGAATGCCTTCCGATAGGCCCACTCGGTGGCCAGGGAGCGATTGAGGCGTTCAGCCTGGTGATGTCCCGCGAGGTGGTAGAAGTCCAGGCCACTGCCCGCGTGGGCGTCCACGTGCGAGGGGCCATCGTGTGATGGTCAGCGAGGCCACGCCAATGGTTCTTGCGGAAGGACACAGCACACGATGACCCTGGACGAGTCTACCCTGCTTGAGGTACTCGACGCACTGAAAGCCGCCGATGTCGACGACCGAATCCGGTCGGCGGTCACCACTATCTACCGGCCCTGATCGAGGCCGAGCTCACCGCGGTGATCGGCGCGGCGCCGCACGAGCGCACCGAGGCCCGCACCGCTCACCGCAACGGCTCGCGGCCGCGCACGCTATCGACGACGGCCGTGGATCTGGAGCTGCGGATTCCGAAGCTGCGCACCGGGTCGTTCTTCCCCCCACCGCTGGAACGCCGCCGGCGAATCGACCAGCGCCGTTCGCCGTCGTCATGGAGGCCTACTTGCACGGCGTATCCACCCGCAAGGTCGACGACCTGGTCAAGGCACTTGGTGCCGACACCGGGATCAGCAAGTCCGAGGTCAGCCGGATCTGCGCCGATCGAGGCCGTACGGCTGCGGCTGCGGCCGCGCACCACGCTGCTCGATCTCGCCGACGAGGACGCCGTCTGGCTGCTCTACGTCCACGACGAGCCGCGCAGCGAGCAGGAGATCCGGTCGGCGGTCCACGTCCTGCGCGGCCTGACCGCCGCGCAGTTCACCGACGCCTGCCTCTACCTCCTCCCCTAC
>NZ_DATMVN010000182.1:0-23749 GCF_035563135.1 Streptomyces sp. | reverse complement strand
GAGCCCCGCGCACAGTCCGCCGAACATGGCGATGCCACCGAGCCGAGGTGTCGGTTCCCGGTGCACGTCACGCGCACGGATCGCGGGCATCGCCCCGATCGCGATGGCGAACTTCCGCACCGGTCCGGTCAGCAGATAGGTAACTGCGGCCGTGACACAGAGCGTCAGCAGGTAATCACGCACGGGCTGCCCCACAGAATTCGCCGGCCATCTCAGCCCCACACCCTAGTCTCCTGAGCAAGGACACCGAGCCACCGGTGTTCGGTTGCACATACGTGCTCCACATCGCCTACCCGGGATACGGCGGATTGCGCTCCGCCAGTGCGCGCACCTCGGCGCGCAGCACGGCCGGGTCGCGTTCCTCCCGCACGGCCGCGCCGAACAGGGCGGCGATCCGCGCCATGTCGTCCTCGTCCATGCCCTGGGTGGTGACCGCCGCGGTGCCGAGCCTGATCCCCCGCGCGTCCCCGTACGGCAGGGCACATGTGTCCAGGACCATCCCGGCCGCCATGAGCCGCTCGCGGGCGGTGCGGCCGTCGACGCCCAGCGGCCCGGGGTCCGCGACGACGATGTGGGTGTCCGTGCCCCCCGTGGTGATCTCGAAGCCCTCGCCCTCCAGGGCGGCGGCGAGGACGCGGGCACGGTCGACCACCCGGTGGGCGTAGACCGCGTAGGCCGGGGTCGCCGCCTCCCCGAACGCGACGGCCTTCGCCGCGACGGTGTGCATCTGGGCACCGCCCTGGGTGAAGGGGAACACGGCGCGGTCGATCCGTTCGGAGAGCTCCACGCCGCACAGGATCATGCCGCCGCGCGGCCCGCGCAGCACCTTGTGCGTCGTCGCGCACACCACGTCCGCGTACGGCACGGGGCTGGGCGCCGCTCCCCCGGCGATCAGTCCCATGGGGTGGGCGGCGTCCGCGATCAGATAGGCGCCGGCCTCGTCGGCGATGTCCCGGAACTGCTCGTAGTCGAGGTGCCGGGGGTACGAGATCGACCCGCAGACGATCGCCTTCGGGCGCCGCGCCCTGGCCAGGGCGCGTACCTGTGCGTAGTCGACGAGTCCGCTGTCGGGGTCGACGCCGTAACCGGCGAACTCGAACCAGCGGCCGGAGAAGTTCCCCGGAGCACCGTGGGTGAGATGCCCGCCGTACGGAAGTCCCATGGCCAGCACCGTGTCGCCGGGGCGCAGCAGTGCGGCGTAGGCCGCGAGGACGGCCGACGAGCCGGAGTGCGGCTGGACGTTGGCGTGCTCGGCGCCGAACAGCGACATGGCCCGCCGGACGGCGACGCGCTCCGCGGCGTCGGCCTGTTCGCAGCCGCCGTGGTGGCGGGCTCCGGGATAGCCCTCGGCGTACTTGTTGGCGAGCGGTGAGCCGAGGGCGGCGAGGACCGCGGGCGAGGTGAAGTTCTCCGCGGCGATGAGCTGGAGGGTGCTCGACTGCCGCCCGGCCTCGGCCAGCAGGATGCCGCCGATCTCCGGGTCCTGGCGGGCCAGGGCACCGAAGTCCTGCGGCACGGCGGTGGCGGACGGGGGGTGCGGTGGCGCGGCCGCGCGGGCGGCTGGAGTGGTGACCGGCATCGAGGGCTCCGGGCCTGGAGGAGGGGGGTCGCGGTGGCGACAGATCCAATGTAGGCCCGCCCCGGCCCGCCTGCCCGCTGCCGGGCGCCCCTCTACGCCGGTCGGCGCACCCGGGCGCGGGCGCATGAGCCGTCAACGGCTCAGTGCGGGGCGCGCACTCCGGTCAGTGCCGTCATGACGGGATCGAGCGCCTGGCTGATCTCGTCACCGATCGAACGGAAGAACGTGATCGGGGCACCGTACGGGTCGTAGACCTCGTCCGCCTCGGCGGTGGGGGCCAGCAGCCAGCCGCGCAGGGCCGCCGCCGCGCGCACCAGCGCACGGGCGCGCTCGACGACGCCTTCCTCCCGGGTGTCGGGCAGGGTGGCGGGGTCTATGGCCCTCACCAGCCGGGTGAACTCCTTGAGCGTGAAGGTCCGCAGTCCCGCCGAGTGGCCCATGGAGATCACCTGGGCACGGTGGTCGCGGGTGGCCGTGAGCACCAGGTCGGCGCGGATCACGTGCTCGTCGAGGAGCTCGCGGCCCACGAAACCGGTGGCGTCGGCGCCGAAGTCGGCGAGGACGACCTCGGCGTTGGCCTCCATGGGTGCGCCCTCGTGCCCCCAGGTGCCCGCGCTCTCCACGATGAGGCCGCCGCTGAGAGGGTCCCCGAGGCGGTCCATGAGGGCATGGCGGGTCAGCCGCTCGGTGATGGGCGAGCGGCAGACGTTGCCGGTGCTGACGTGGAGGATGCGGAAGGTGTCGTGCCGGCCCGCTATGCCACGCCCCTCAGGGGCGGTCAATTGGCCACCTCGAGGTCGGGTACCACCTTGCGGAGTTCCTCGACCGAGAGTGCGCCCGCCCGCAGGAGCACCGGGACCTTGCCGGTGACGTCGACGATCGAGGACGGGACGATCCCGGGGGTGGGGCCGCCGTCGAGGTAGACGGAGACGCTGTCGCCGAGCATCTCCTGGGCCGCGTCGCAGTCCTCGGGCGAGGGGTGTCCGGTGAGGTTGGCGCTGGAGACGGCCATCGGGCCGACCTCCGTGAGCAGCTCGATGGCGACCGGGTGCAGGGGCATCCGGACGGCGACGGTGCCGCGGGTGTCGCCGAGGTCCCACTGCAGCGACGGCTGGTGCTTGGCGACGAGCGTGAGGGCGCCGGGCCAGAACGCGTCGACGAGCTCCCAGGCCTGCTCGGAGAAGTCGGTGACCAGGCCGTGCAGGGTGTTCGGGGAGCCGATCAGGACGGGGGTCGGCATGTTGCGGCCGCGGCCCTTGGCGTCGAGCAGATCGGCGACGCCCTCCGTGCTGAAGGCGTCCGCACCGATCCCGTACACGGTGTCGGTGGGCAGCACGACCAGTTCGCCGCGGCGGACGGCGGACGCGGCCTCACGCAGGCCGGTCGTACGGTCGGTCGCGTCGTTGCAGTCGTATCGCCGTGCCATCAGCCGGTCTCCTCGGACATGTACGGAATTGTCGGGCAGGGTGCGTGCGGTGCCGGTGTTCCGGTGGTCACGGCATGGCCTTGCGGGCCGTCGCGAACCGGGGCCGGTTGTTCAGGTCGGGGTGGTCGGCCGCGTCGGCCCAGCCCCGCTCCTCGGTGAAGATCCACGGCACCTGGCCGCCCTGTGTGTCGGCGTGCTCGATGACGACGAGCCCGCCGGGGCGGAGCAGACGGTGCGCGGTGCGTTCGATGCCGCGGATGGTGTCGAGGCCGTCCTCGCCGGAGAAGAGCGCCATCTGCGGATCGTGGTCGCGGGCCTCCGGCGCCACGTACTCCCACTCGGTGAGCGGGATGTAGGGCGGGTTGGAGATCACCAGGTCGACCTGGCCGTCGAGCTCGGGAAGGGCGCTCAGGGCGTCGCCGCGGTGGACCGTGACCCTGGACCCCTCGGCGTTCTTCCGGGTCCACCTCAGGGCGTCCTCGGACAGTTCCACGGCGTGTACGCGTGAGCGCGGCACCTCCTGCGCCATGGCGAGCGCGATCGCGCCCGATCCGGTGCAGAGGTCGACGATCAGCGGTTCGACGACGTCCATCGCGCGGACCGCGTCTATCGCCCAGCCGACGACCGACTCGGTCTCCGGACGGGGTACGAAGACACCGGGGCCGACCTGGAGCTCCAGGTAGCGGAAGAAGGCGCGGCCGGTGATGTGCTGGAGCGGCTCACGGGCCTCCCGGCGGGCGATCGTCTCCCAGTAGCGGGCGTCGAAGTCGGCGTCCGCCACACGGTGCAGTTCGCCCCGCTTGACGCCGTGCACGAACGCGGCGAGTTCCTCGGCGTCGAATCGCGGTGAGGGGACACCGGCGTCGGCCAGCCGCTGGGTGGCCTGGGCCACCTCGGCGAGCAGCAGGTTCATCGCGGTTCTCCGTACGGGTTCACGAGCGGGGCTGGGCGGATCGTACGCCTTATGCGGCGGCGAGCTTGGCGGCGGAGTCGGCGTCCACGCAGGCCTGGATGACGGCGTCGAGGTCTCCGTCGAGCACCTGGTCCAGGTTGTACGCCTTGAAGCCGACGCGGTGGTCCGAGATGCGGTTCTCCGGGAAGTTGTACGTCCGAATCTTCTCGGAGCGGTCCACGTTGCGCACCTGGCTGCGGCGTACGTCGGAGGCTTCCTGCTCGGCCGCCTCCTGGGCGGCGGCCAGCAGCCGGGACCGCAGGATGCGCATGGCCTGCTCCTTGTTCTGGAGCTGGCTCTTCTCGTTCTGGCAGGAGGCGACGACGCCGGTCGGCAGGTGCGTGATGCGCACGGCGGAGTCCGTGGTGTTGACGGACTGGCCGCCGGGGCCGGAGGAGCGGTAGACGTCGATGCGCAGGTCGTTGGCGTGGATCTCGACGTCGACCTCCTCCGCCTCGGGCGTGACGAGCACACCGGCGGCCGAGGTGTGGATGCGGCCCTGCGACTCGGTCGAGGGCACGCGCTGCACGCGGTGCACACCGCCCTCGTACTTCATCCGCGCCCAGACGCCCTGGCCGGGCTCGGTCGCGCCGTTGCCGCCCTTGGTCTTCACCGCGACCTGGACGTCCTTGTAGCCGCCGAGCTCGGACTCGGTGGAGTCGATGATCTCCGTCTTCCAGCCGACGCGCTCGGCGTAGCGCAGGTACATGCGGAGCAGGTCGCCGGCGAAGAGGGCCGACTCGTCGCCGCCCGCGCCCGCCTTGATCTCCAGGAGCACGTCCTTGTCGTCACTGGGGTCGCGCGGGACCAGGAGGAGGCGGAGCCTCTCGGTGATCTCTTCGCGCTGCTTCTCCAGGACCTTGACCTCGGCGGCGAAGTCCGGGTCGTCGGCGGCGAATTCGCGGGCGGTCTCGATGTCGTCGCCGGTCTGCTTCCAGGACCGGTAGGTGGAGACGATCGGGGTCAGCTCCGCGTAGCGCTTGTTGAGCTTGCGCGCGTTGGCCTGGTCGGCGTGGACCGACGGGTCGGCGAGCTTCTTCTCGAGATCGGCCTGTTCGCCGATCAGTTCCTCGACCGCCTCGAACATCTTCGGGCTCCTGGTTTCTGCGTCATACGTCTGCGGGCCTGCTGGACGGTGTGCTGCCGGCGTTGCACCCCCGAGGCGCGCCCGGCCGCACAGCCGGAAAAAACGCCGGTCCCGGCGCCCCGCTGGAGGGCGTCGGGAACCGGCGCAGTGGCTCGCTACTTGCTGGCGGAGCCGGCAGCCTTGCCGAAGCGGGCCTCGAAGCGGGCCACGCGGCCGCCGGTGTCGAGGATCTTCTGCTTGCCCGTGTAGAACGGGTGGCACTCGGAGCAGACGTCGGCGCGGATGGCGCCGCCCTCAAGGGTGCTCCGGGTGGTGAACGAGGCACCGCAGGTGCAGCTGACCTGCGTCTCGACGTACTCGGGGTGAATGTCGCGCTTCAAGGTGTCTCCTAGATTCGGGAGGGCTCCGGGTCGTTCGCGCGGATTGCGCGTCCGTGAACCGGGGCCGACGTACCAGTCTGCCAGGACCGGCCGTATCTCCCAAAACGAGGACCCGGCCGTGTGTATTCCCGCGCGTCCGGGGAACGTACCGCGACCGGACGGTGACGGAAGGTGCCGCTATCGCACCACGTCTCCCGCACCGCCCTTGTCGCCGGCCGACTCCGCCGTGGCGGACGCCGGGATCGGCGCGTCCCGCTTGAGCGCCGCCCACACCTGCTGCCCGGCCTTCTTCTGGGGCAGTACCCGGTTCGGGTCCTCGGGGTCGTACTCCACGGGCAGGGTGACCATGTCCACGTTCTTCGAGCCGAGGCCCTTGAGCCCGTCGGCGAAGCCGGTGAGCTTCTTGACGGAGGCCAGCTCGGAGTCGGTGGTGACGGCCTTGGTCGCGGTGTCGGCGAGACCGAAGAGGGTCTTGGGGTCGGAGAACACCCCGACGCTCTTCACCTGGTCCAGCAGCGCCTTCACGAACGCCTGCTGGAGCTGGATCCGGCCCAGGTCGCTGCCGTCGCCGACGCTGTGGCGCGTGCGGACGAGGCCGAGCGACTGCTCGCCGCTCAGGGTGTGGGTGCCGGGCTCCAGCGCGAGGTGGCTGTCGGGGTCGTCGATCGCCCGCGAGGTGGTGATCCTCACTCCGCCGAGCTCGTCGACGATCTTCTTGAACCCGGTGAAGTCGACCTCGACGTAGTGGTCCATGCGGATGCCCGACATCGACTCGACCGTCTTCACGGCGCAGGCCGGCCCGCCGACCTCGTAGGCGGAGTTGAACATCGTCTCCCGCTCCCCGCCGACCTGCTCCCCGGTCGTGTCGCTCGTGCAGGCGGGACGGTCGACGAGGGTGTCGCGCGGGACCGAGACCACGCTCGCGGACGTGTGTCCCTCGTCGACGTGGACGATCATCGCGGTGTCGGCCCGCGCGGAGCCCTCGTCGGCGCCGTACGCGGAGTTGGCGCCCGACCGGGAGTTCGATCCCAGCACCAGGATGTCCTGCGACCCGTTGTCCACGTCGTCGGGGCGCCCGGCTCCCAGGGCGGCGTCGATGTCGACGCCCTTCAGGTTCCCGTCGAGCGTGAAGTAGGCGTAACCGAGCCCGGATCCCCCGGCCACCACCAGGGCGGCGGCGCCCCCCAGGGCGATCCTCTTCACCCGGCGGGCACGGGAGGGCTTTCTCCGGCGGGTGCCGGTGCCGCGTATCCGTCCGGTGCTCCTGCTCTGCTCGCTCATGGGTTCCCTCGGTCGGCGGTGCTCCCTGGTCCCCCTGCCAGGAGATTCAGTACGTGGCCGGCCGGCACTGCGCCGGAGCCGGAGCAGGGAAAAGGGTTGCACAACCGGAAAGTCGTCGGCCTGAGCCACCCGGCGGGTACGGGCCTGTGCCGCCCTCCCGGTCCAGGTGCGCATCGCGCGTCCCACCTGCGGATTCGCGGGCCACCGTTCTGCCGCGTGCTCCTGCTCGCCCCGGGCTGCCGCTGTGGGCAAGGTCTCCCCCGGGCCGTTCCGCGGCCGGCCGCCGACGGCCGCGGAAGGCGCGTACCCGCCAGAACGGGGACCGGCCCCGGACCGCAGGGGTCCGGGGCCGGCCGTGGGTGTGACGGCGAGCAGATCAGCCGAGCAGGCTGTACGACCCCCAGCCCACACCGAGCTTGATCCTCTCCGCGGTGGCGAAGGGCACCGTCTCGGAGCCCGTGCTCTTGTAGGCCCACAGCGCGCCCGCGGTGTCGCGGACGATGAAGTCGGCGCGGCCGTCACCCGTCACGTCACCGGTGGTGGCGTACGCGGTGAAGTTCCAGCCGCTGCCCACCTTGACCCGTCCGGAGAACGGTGCGGAGGCGGAGCCGGTGCCCTTGTACATCCAGAGCACCGCGCTCCCGTCACGGGCGATCAGGTCCGGCTTGCCGTCCCCGCTGTAGTCACCCTTGCCGTACACCTGGTAGGTGCTCCAGCCGACGCCGATCTGCGCCTTGGCCGCGAACGTGCCGTTGCCCCGGCCCGCCCACATCCACAGCTTGCCCTCCGAGTCGTTCGCCGTCAGGTCCACCAGGCCGTCGCCCGTCACATCGCCCGTGAGGGTGATGTTGCGCAGGCTGCTCCAGCCGGGCCCGATCTTGTGGTCCGTGAACGTCTCGGTAGCGCTGTCGTAACCCCACCAGTACAGCTCGCCGGCCGAGTTGCGGTAGACGTAGTCCTGGTAGTCGTCACGGTTGACGTCGGCCTGGCGGACCAGGTCGATGCCCTGCCAGTCACCCACCGACTGGCGGTCGCCGACCGAGGTGCCCCGCGAGTAGTAGTTGAAGCCCTCACCCGTCGACGCGCGGGCGAAGAGGTCCGCCTTGTCGTCGAAGTTGAGGTTGGCGTCGTCGATGCGCGGGTTCACCTGTCCCGCGTACGTGGCGGTCTTGGCGTACACCCCGTACGCACCCGATTCCACGCAGTCGGTCACGCCCCAGGAGACGACACCGGCGATCCGGCCGTTGACCACGAGGGGGCCGCCCGAGTCACCGTTGCAGGGCGAGACCGTGCCGGTGTCCTGACCGCCGGCCGCCTCGCCGGCGCAGACCATCGCTCCCGGGACGTAGTCGCTGCCGAAGTACCCGGAGCACGCGGAGTCGGCCTGTACCGGCACGGAGGCCTTGAGCAGGACCGGCGAGATGTCGTCGCTGGTGGAGCTGGTGCGGCCCCAGCCGTAGACGGTCGCCGGGGTCCCGGTCCTGTAGCGCGCGGTGTCACCGGACGCCGCGGGCTGCAGCGTCTGGTACGGCAGGGTGGTGCCGAGCGTCAGCACGGCGACGTCCTCGCCGTATCCGGAGGCGTCGTAGCCGGGGTGGACCCACTGCCGCCAGACGCCGGCCGCCGTGCCTCCGTGGAGGTCACCCGCGTCCGGCAGCTGGGTGGTGCCGCCGAGGACGGCTCCGTTCGTCTCCCAGTCGAGCCCGTCCACGCAGTGCGCGGCGGTCAGGACCTTCGCGGGGGCCACCAGCGTGCCACCGCAGAAGTAACCCTCGTCGTCGGCCTCGTCAGCGGTGCCCTTGTCGTCGTAGTAGTGCAGCTGCACCATCCACGGGGCTTCACCGGGCATGGCCGCGGTGCCGCCGATGATCTTCGGGTCGGTGGACGGTCCGGATGCCTCCGGTGCGGGCTCGAAGCCGGTCCCGCCGTCCGCCTTCCCGGCGGGTGCGGCGGATTCACCGCTCAGCAGGTCGGCGGTGGAGCGCTTCACGGTCCTGAGGAGTTCGGCCTGGGAGGCCGTGGAGCGCTGCTGGACGCTCTGCTTCCCTGACGGCTGAGGTGTGTCGGCCTGCGCGGGTACGGCGGCCAGGGCCGCGGTACCCAGAGCGAGCGCGGTGACTGCCGCGGAGAAGGCCATGGAGCCCTTCCGTCTGCCAGATGTCACGCAAGAAATCCCTTCGATCGACACGGCGCAACACGATCACGGCGCCGGGTAGTTGGTGTCGAAGGGAGAGAAACTCCCACTGGAACACATCACAGTGGGCGTATAGAAAATACGTTCCCCCCCACATACAGCCTGCTGATGGTACAACGTAGAACTGCCCTCGTCACCGGTGTGACGAGGGCAGTTCCGTGGGTCTCCTGATACGACGTCAGTCGTTGCTGTTTCCGTTGCCCGGCGTCGTCTTCTGGATCTGGAGCAGGAACTCCGCGTTGGACTGCGTCTTCTTCATGCGGTCCAGCAGCAGCTCGATGGCCTGCTGCTGGTCGAGGGCGTGCAGCACCCGGCGCAGCTTCCAGACGACGGCCAGTTCGTCGGTGCCGAGAAGGATCTCTTCCTTACGGGTGCTGGACGCGTCGACGTCCACCGCCGGGAAGATGCGCTTGTCCGAGAGCTTCCGGTCGAGCTTGAGCTCCATGTTGCCGGTGCCCTTGAACTCCTCGAAGATCACCTCGTCCATGCGCGAGCCGGTCTCGACGAGCGCGGTGGCCAGGATGGTCAGCGAGCCGCCGTCCTCGATGTTGCGCGCGGCGCCGAAGAAGCGCTTCGGCGGGTAGAGCGCGGTCGAGTCGACACCACCGGACAGGATGCGGCCGGAGGCCGGTGCCGCCAGGTTGTAGGCGCGGCCCAGACGGGTGATCGAGTCCAGCAGGACCACCACGTCGTGCCCCAGCTCCACGAGGCGCTTCGCACGCTCGATGGCGAGCTCGGCGACCGTGGTGTGGTCCTCGGCGGGCCGGTCGAAGGTCGAGGAGATGACCTCGCCCTTCACCGACCGCTGCATGTCGGTGACCTCTTCCGGACGCTCGTCCACGAGGACGACCATCAGGTGGCACTCGGGGCTGTTGACCGTGATCGCGTTGGCGATGGCCTGCAGGATCATGGTCTTACCGGTCTTCGGCGGGGCCA
Source organism: Streptomyces sp. (assembly GCF_035563135.1). Classification (GTDB taxonomy): domain Bacteria; phylum Actinomycetota; class Actinomycetes; order Streptomycetales; family Streptomycetaceae; genus Streptomyces. Next base: position 13,914 of record NZ_DATMVN010000182.1, on the reverse strand, counting down.
CGATCAGGCCACGCTGGCCCTTGCCGATCGGTGCGACCAGGTCGATGATCCGGGTGGTCAGGACGTTGGAGTCGGTCTCCAGGCGGAGCCTGTCCTGCGGGTACAGGGGGGTCAGCTTCTGGAACTCGGGACGGCCGCGGCCGCTCTCCGGCGCCATGCCGTTGACGGAGTCGAGACGGACCAGCGCGTTGAACTTCTCACGGCGCTCGCCGTCCTTGGGCTGGCGCACCGCACCGGTGACGTGGTCGCCCTTGCGCAGGCCGTTCTTGCGGACCTGGGCGAGCGAGACGTACACGTCGTTCGGGCCCGGCAGGTAGCCGGAGGTCCGGATGAACGCGTAGTTGTCGAGGATGTCGAGGATGCCCGCGACGGGGATCAGGACGTCGTCGTCGGCCACCTGGACGTCGGTCGCGAAGTCGTCGCGGCCACGACGGCCACGGCGGTCGCGGTAACGGCCCCGGCGGCCGCGCCGGCCGCCCTCGTCGTCGTAGCCGTCGTCCTGCTGGCCGCCGCCCGGCTGACCCTGGCCCTGGCCCTGGCCCTGGCCCTGGCTCTGGCCGCCGCCCTGCTGGCCCTGGCGGCGTCCGCCGCCCTGCTGGCCCTGGTCGTCGCCCTTGCCGCGGCGGTCGCGCTGGCGCTCCCGGCGGTCACCGCGGTCGCCGCGGTCACGGTCCTGGCGGTCGCCGCGACGGCCGTCCTGACGGTCGCCGCGGCGGCCCTCGGCGGTGTCCGCGGCGGACTCGGCCTTCGCGTCGGTCTTCGCCTCGCCGCGCTCGTCGGCACGGTCCTGGCGGCCCTCGGTCCTCGGCTCGGCCTGGGCCTGGTCCTTGGACTCGGCCTTGGGCTCGGCCTTGGTGTCGGGGCTGCCCGCCTGCGCGGTCGCCCGGCGGCGACGGCGCTCGCCCGTGGGCTGGTCGTCGCTGGCCGGCTGCCCCGGGATGTCGATCTGCTGCTGGGCGGCGGCCTGGTCGGCGGCCGGCGCGGCGGCGGTCTCGTCACCGGTGCGTGTCTTGGACGTGGCACGCCGCTTCGGCTTGCTTCCGGCGTCCGTACCGGCGGGGGCGGCGGCCTTGGGGGCGGGCGCGGAGGATGCTCCGGCCTGCGCCTCCTTGATGACCTCGATCAGCTGGCTCTTGCGCATCCGCGCAGTCCCCCTGATGCCGAGGCCGGACGCGACCTGCTGCAGCTCGGCCAGGACCATGCCCTCGAGGCCGGTGCCGGAGCGGCGGCGCCGTGCGGTGGTGCCAGTGGCAGCACCTTCGGCGGGCGCGGAGCTGTCGACGCTCTTGTCGGCAGTCACGCCCATCAGATCGGTGGTGTCGCTCACGAAGGGTCCTTCCCTGGAGCGGACGTCGGCCTTCTGGCTCGGCGACCGGTTGTGCTGTCCGACTGCGGTCTGTTGATCGTGTCGATCGCGGACCTTGCCGGGGCGGTGGTCCGCCGGGTACGGCGGAGAGATGAATGTGCGGGGTTCCGGCGCGAGATCCCCCTGCTCGGCCCACTCCTGGACGAGCAAGAGGGTGTCGTGCCGGTTCCGGAGCGTGCTCGAAAGCTCAGGCAGGCTGCTCAGGCAGTCGGGGAGGCTCCCGGAAGAGTGGTGGTCCCGGAGGGGGACACGAAGCAACGCGCCACGAAGACGTCGATTGCTGACTTGAGGTTAACACTACCGGCTCCAACAAACATTCCCCCTCTCATGCACCGGCAATCACGTGGGACTACGCGGCGAGCGGCAGCACGCTCGCACCCGTGGCGTCGAGGGCGAGCCTGTTCGCGGCCCAGCCCTCGCCCGCCAGCCGGGCGACCTTGTCCGCCGAGCCCTCCTCCGTCAGTGCGAGCACCGTGGGCCCCGCGCCGGAGATGACGGCAGGGACGCCGTCGGCGCGCAGCCGGTTCACCAGCTCCACGCTCTGCGGCATCGCGGGCCCCCGGTACTCCTGGTGGATCCGGTCCTCCGTGGCGGCGAGGAGCAGCTCGGGGCGCCTGGTCAGGGCCTCGACGAGCAGGGCCGCACGGCCGGCGTTGGCCGCGGCGTCCACATGGGGGACGGTGCGCGGCAGCAGGCCGCGGGCGGTCTCGGTGAGCACCGGCGTGGCCGGGACGAAGACCACCGGCACGACGGAGCCGGCGGGGTCCATCCGGATCGCCCTGGCGGATCCGCCGTCCGTCCAGGCGAGGGTGAATCCGCCGAGGAGACAGGCGGCGACGTTGTCGGGGTGCCCCTCGATCTCGGTCGCGAGCTCCAGCAGCGCGGCGTCGTCGAGACGGGCCTCGCCGCCCGTGGTCACGGCGCGGGCGGCGACGATACCGGCACAGATGGCGGCGGACGAGGAACCGAGGCCGCGGCCGTGCGGGATGCGGTTGGCGCAGACGATCTCCAGGCCGCGGGGCTGGCCTCCGAGCAGGTCGAAGGCCGTGCGCAGGGAGCGTACGAGCAGGTGGCTCTCGTCGCGGGGCAGCGTCTCGGCGCCCTCACCCGCGATGTCGATGTGCAGCCCGGAATCGGCGACCCGGACGACGACGTCGTCGTAGAGCCCCAGCGAGAGGCCGAGGGCGTCGAAACCCGGGCCCAGATTGGCGCTGGTTGCGGGGACGCGCACCCGGACGGCGGCGGCTCGGAACGCGGGACCGGCCATCGGTTGGACGACTCTTCCTGTACGGCGGCGGGGATGTGGTGCAGGGTACTTCGACGTGCGCGGGATGCCGTTGTGCGGGGGATCCGGGGCCCGGCAGTCACGACAGCTGCTGCACCGCGGCGGATGCGGCGGAGCGGGTCGGTCACAGCTTATCGAAGGAAGGTTCTGCGGCGACACAGGGCGCACGGGAGGCGCACGATGCGTGTCGCACACCTCCCATGCGCTCTCCGCCCCGGAAGGGCGGCTGAGCTGCGGCAGAGCCGGTTACGCGAGGCCCAGCTTCTCGGCCGCGGCCACCGCGTCGACCGGGACGGTGACCGGCTGCGGGGCTCCCGCGACGGCCCAGTCGGGGTCCTTGAGGCCGTTGCCCGTGACGGTGCAGACGATCTTCTGGCCGGGATCGACCTTGCCCTCCTCGGCGGCCTTGAGCAGACCTGCCACGGACGCCGCCGACGCGGGCTCGACGAAGACGCCCTCCTGGGAGGCCAGCAGACGGTACGCCGAGAGGATCTGACGGTCCGTCACATCGTCGATGAAACCGCCCGACTCGTCCCGCGCGTCCAGGGCGAACTGCCAGGATGCCGGGTTGCCGATGCGGATCGCGGTGGCGATCGTCGCCGGGTCCTTGACGATCTCGCCGCGCACGATCGGCGCGGAACCGGACGCCTGGAAGCCCCACATGCGCGGAGTGTGCGTGGAGACGCCGTCACCCGCGTACTCCTTGTAGCCCTTCCAGTACGCGGTGATGTTGCCCGCGTTGCCCACCGGCAGGACATGGATGTCGGGGGCGTCGCCGAGCGCGTCGACGATCTCGAACGCGGCGGTCTTCTGGCCCTCGATCCGGACCGGGTTGACCGAATTGACCAGCGCCACCGGGTAGTTGTCCGAGAGGCCGCGGGCCAGGGTCAGGCAGTCGTCGAAGTTGCCGTCGACCTGGAGGATCTTCGCGCCGTGGACGAGCGCCTGCCCCATCTTGCCGAGCGCGATCTTGCCCTGCGGCACGAGGACGGCGCAGACCATGCCCGCGCGCACGGCGTACGCGGCGGCGGAGGCGGAGGTGTTGCCGGTGGAGGCGCAGATGACGGCCTGCGCGCCCTCCTCCTTGGCGCGGGTGATCGCCATGGTCATGCCGCGGTCCTTGAACGAACCGGTGGGGTTGGCGCCCTCGACCTTGAGGTGCACCTCGCAGCCCGTGCGCTCGGAGAGGACCTGCGCCGGGACGAGCGGCGTACCGCCCTCACGGAGTGTGACGACCGGCGTCGTGCTCGTGACCGGGAGCCGGTCCCGGTACTCCTCGATGATGCCGCGCCACTGGTGGGTGCCCTTGCTGGTCATGGGTCCTTACTCCCCTTCAACACGCATGATGCTGGCGACACCGCGCACGGTGTCCAGCTTGCGCAGCGCTTCGACGGTCCCGGAGAGGGCGGCGTCGGGCGCGCGGTGGGTGACGACGACGAGGGATGCCTCGCCGCCGGTTTCCTGACTGTCCGGCCGGCTCTGCTGTCGGACCGTATCGATGGATACGCCCTGTTCGGCGAAGACCGTCGCGACCTGGGCTAGTACGCCAGGCTTGTCGGCCACGTCGAGACTGATGTGGTAGCGCGTGACGACATCGCCCATGGGGCTGACCGGCAGACGCGTGTACGCGGACTCACCGGGGCCGGTGGTCTCCCCGACGATGTTGCGGCACACGGCGACCAGGTCGCCGAGCACCGCGGACGCGGTCGGGGCGCCGCCGGCACCGGGACCGTAGAACATCAGCTGCCCGGCGGCCTCCGCCTCGACGAAGACCGCGTTGTACGCCTCACGCACGGAGGCCAGCGGGTGGCTGAGCGGGATCATCGCGGGATGCACGCGGGCGGTGACGGACCTGCCGTCGGCGGCGCGCTCGCAGATGGCGAGGAGCTTGACGGTGCAGCCCATGCGCCGGGCGGAGGCGATGTCGGCGGCGGTGACCTCGGTGATGCCCTCGCGGTGCACCTCCCCGATCTTCACCCGGGTGTGGAAGGCGATACCGGCGAGGATGGCGGCCTTCGCGGCGGCGTCGAAGCCCTCGACGTCGGCGGTGGGATCGGCCTCGGCGTACCCGAGGGCGGTGGCCTCGTCGAGCGCCTCGGAGTATCCGGCGCCGCTCGTGTCCATCCTGTCGAGGATGAAGTTGGTCGTGCCGTTGACGATGCCGAGCACCCGGTTGACCTTGTCCCCCGCGAGGGACTCGCGCAGCGGCCGTACGAGCGGGATGGCGCCGGCCACGGCGGCCTCGTAGTAGAGGTCCCTGCCGTGTTCCTCGGCGGCGGCGTGGAGCGCCGAGCCGTCCTCGGCGAGCAGCGCCTTGTTGGCCGAGACGACGCCCGCGCCGTGCTCGAAGGCGGTCGTGATGAGCGTGCGGGCGGGCTCGATGCCCCCGATGACCTCGACGACGACGTCGATGTCGCCCCTTTGGACCAGGGCGGTCGCATCGGTGGTGATCAGTGCGGGGTCGATGCCCTCCCGCACCTTGGAGGGCCGGCGGACGGCGACACCGGCGAGCTCGACCGGCGCGCCGATGCGCGCGGCGAGGTCGTCGGCGTGCGTCGTCATGATGCGCGCCACCTCTGAGCCGACCACTCCACAGCCCAGCAGCGCCACCTTCAGCGGACGCGTACGCATCATCCGACCTCGTTTCTCATACTTCTGATGTGTGGACCAGTCTCACTCACCGGACGGGGGTTTCTACCAGCCGTCCGGATTTTGAGATGTGAATTTCATCATCCGACATCGAGACGCAGGAGATCTTCCTCCGTCTCGCGCCGGACGATGACCCGCGCCTGTCCGTCGCGCACGGCGACGACGGGCGGACGCAGGGCGTGGTTGTAGTTGCTCGCCATGGAGCGGCAGTACGCGCCGGTGGCGGGCACGGCGATCAGGTCGCCCGGGGCGAGGTCGGCGGGCAGGAACGCGTCCTTGACCACGATGTCACCGCTCTCGCAGTGCTTGCCGACGACGCGTACGAGCATGGGCTCGGCCTCGGAGCTGCGCGAGACGAGCGCGACGCTGTACTCGGCGTCGTACAGCGCGGTGCGGATGTTGTCCGACATCCCGCCGTCGACGCTCACGTACGTCCGCAGGCCTTCGAGGGGCTTGATGGTGCCGACCTCGTACAGCGTGAAGGCGGTGGGGCCGACGATCGCACGGCCGGGCTCGACGGAGATGCGCGGGGTGCGCAGGCCGGCCGACTCGCACTCCCGGGTCACGATGCCGGAGAGCGCCTTGGCGATCTCGTGCGGCTCACGGGGGTCGTCCTCGGAGGTGTACGCGATCCCGAGACCGCCGCCGAGGTCGATCTCGGGGAGCTCGACGCCGTGCTCGTCCCGGACCTCGGCGAGCAGCTGCACGACGCGCCGCGCGGAGACCTCGAAACCGGCCATGTCGAAGATCTGCGAGCCGATGTGCGAGTGGATGCCGATGAGCTCCAGGCCGTCCAGGGTGAGCGCCCTGCGGACCGCCTCGGCCGCCTGGCCGTCCGCCAGCGCGATGCCGAACTTCTGGTCCTCGTGCGCGGTGGCGATGAACTCGTGGGTGTGGGCCTCGACGCCGACCGTGACGCGGATCTGCACGCGCTGGCGGGTGCCGAGCCGCTGGGCGATGTGCGAGACCCGCGCGATCTCCTGGAAGGAGTCGAGCACGATCCGCCCGACTCCCGCCCCGACGGCCCGCTCGATCTCGGCGACCGTCTTGTTGTTGCCGTGGAAGGCGATGCGCTCGGCGGGCATCCCGGCGTCCAGCGCGGTGGCCAACTCGCCGCCGGAGCACACGTCCAGGTTCAGCCCCTCCTCCTGGAGCCAGCGCACCACCGCGCGCGACAGGAAGGCCTTCCCGGCGTAGAACACATCGGCGTCCGGGCCGAAGGCGTCCGCCCAGGCGCGGCAGCGCGCCCGGAAGTCGGACTCGTCCAGGAAATACGCGGGGGTGCCGAACTCCTCGGCCAGGCGGGCGACTTCGATCCCGCCGACGGTGAGCGCACCGTCCGCGTCACGGGTGACGGTCCGGGACCAGACCTTCGCGTCCAGCTCGTTGAGGTCGGTGGCCGGGGCGGTGTAGTGGCCCTCGGGGAGGACGTCGGCGTGACGGGGCCCGGCGGGGTGTGCGGATCGGCTCATCGTTCTGCTCTGCTCTCTCGGTTCTCAGAGGTGTTCGGGCGCGCTGATGCCGAGCAGGGACAGGCCGCCTGCGAGCACCGTCCCGGCGGCTTCGGCAAGGGCCAGCCGGGAGCGGTGGGCGGCCGAGGGTTTCTCGTCGCCGACGGGAAGCGGCGGGCAGGTGTCGTGGAAGTCGAAGAAGGTGTGCGCCACCGTTTCGAGGTGCCGGGCGAGCCGGTCGGGCGCCCGGTGGCGGGCGGCGGCGGCGAGGACGCCGGGGTGGTCGGCGATCGCGGCGTGCAGCACGGGCGCGTCGACGTCCTGCTCGTACGCGCCGGTGAGGCCGAGGAGCGCCCCGCCCCGGGCGAGCGCGCGGGCGCGGGCATGGGCGTACCGGACCAGGAAGAGCGGATTCCCCTCCCCCTGCACGAGGAGTTCGTCACCGGGGGCCGCACGGTCGTGCCCCGCGGGCCTCAGCAGACCCCACCGGGCGGCGTCGGCGCCCAGCCGGCCCAGCAGCTCCCCCGCCGTGGCCCCGGCGGGGACGGGGCGGATCCGCGCGAGCGGGACGGGGGGCCGCCCGTGCGCGTCGACGGTGACACCGAGACGCGCCCAGGCGGGGTCGGGCACCTCCTCGCAGGTGGTGCGCACCAGGGCGCCCTGCGCGCGCAGCAGCTTCCCCACCACGCCGGCCACGACCGCCGCCCGGACCTCGTGCCGGTGGTGGAGCTGGTGGACCTGCCCGGCGCACTCGGCGCCCCATCCGTACCGGAGCCCCTGCTCCAGCGCCTGGCGTACGCGTGCGGAGCGCGCCGCGCCGTCGGAGGCCGCGTCGAGCGTGAAGTTCAGGAAGCCGGCCCCGGTGATCTCGACCCCCCCGATCCCCGGCGCACCGGCGACCCGGTCCCGCAGCAGTGCGGCGACCTCCCGGGCCGGGAGTGCGGCGGGGCCGGCCAGCTGGAGGGCGACGGCGCAGGCGTAGTCACCGCTGCCGCCGGGGCGTGTCCGCTCGACCCGCACACGCTCCGGCACCGGTGCGCGCAGGACGTCCTCGTCGACCGCGCGGCGCACAGCGCGCAGCACGGTCCGGGAGAGATCTGCGGGGGTCACGGGACAAGCGTATGGGAGGAAGGGGGGCACTTCGCCAACCGGTTTCGCCATGCGGGCAGCAGCCGGCTCAGCCGGCCGCCCCCGCGCCGTACCTGTCGTCGAACGCCACGGGGTCCTCGCGGTGTGCGAGCCGTCGCACCATGCGCACCAGGTCGCTCGGCTCGAAGGGCTTCGCCAGGAACGCGTCGACCCCGGCCTCCACCTCGCGGGGCGTGCACGCGCTGATGACGGCGACCGGCAGATGCCAGGTCCGGGGGTCCGCACGCAGCCGGGCCGCGGTCTGTATCCCGTCGAGCCGGGGCATCACGATGTCGAGAGTGATCACATCCGGGTGGACCTCGTGCACCAGGTCCAGGCACTCGACGCCGTCAGCCGCAGTCACGACCTCGAAGCCCTCCAGCTCGAGATTGACCCTGATCAGCTGCCGGATGACCTTGTTGTCGTCGACAACAAGCACGCGACCGTACGCCCCTGACACCCTTCGAGGGTAGGCCGGGCGCAGCGGCCGCGTCCGGGTTTTGCCCACTTCCGTCCCCGGGGAGATGGCCGGCGCCCGCCGGGGAGCGGCCTCGCGCGGGTGCTGACGACGCGGAAATACCTGTTCCCGGACACCCGCTCGGAGCTGGTAGGGTTTCACTCGTCGCCGCCAAGCGCGGCGATGTCGCCCCCGTAGCTCAGGGGATAGAGCATCGGCCTCCGGAGCCGGGTGCGCAGGTTCGAATCCTGCCGGGGGCACTTCGCAGGAAGTGCCGAAAAGACCTTCTGATCAGCGGGAATGCTGAGCAGGGGGTCTTTTTCATGTGCGGGAAACCGGGACGGCACTCCGCCGGGAAGCTGTCCAAGGGCCCGTGACGCAGCTTGTCGAAAAGCTCATTCTCGGCGCGCGGTTCCGGCATTCCTCCACCTCGTCCCCGTCCGCGACAGTAAGCGTCCCGCCGGCCTCTGCGAGCGTGACACGGCGGGCGTCACGGCCGGCAAATCGATCGGCCTGCACGTGCGTGGTTCCAGGACAGCGGGGTGAGGTACTCGAAGCACGCCCGTCCGGATGCGTCGGTCCTGCCACCTGCCCCGCCGGATACGTCACCTGCCTGTGCTCGTCCGCCCGGGCCGACGCGGCCTTCTGCGGACGCGGATGCGACCCTCGAGCCGTGCCCGTACCTGCGACCCATCCTGCACGGAGGACAAAAGGTAGGATGGATAGCATGAGCGAGCCTACCGGCAAGTATTCCATCACCATGCCGCGCGACATCGCCGAAGCCGCCAAGGCCCGCAGCGGCCCCTCGGGGCTGTCCGCGTACGTGGCGGCTGCCGTCGCCCGCCAGATCGAGCGCGACAACCTCAACGAGCTCATCAAGGTCGGCGAGGCCGAACACGGCCCCATCACCGAGGGCGAGATCCAGGCTCTCCGGGACCAACTCCACGAAGCGCGCGAGCAGCAGGCGCGCAGCGGGGCGAACGCGGCGTGACGCCCCCTTCCGCCACCCCGGGCGGCACGCTCGTCCTCGACAGCGAAGGACTGGCCAAGGCCGTGCTCCGCGACCGCACGGTCACCGCCTGGCTGGCCCTCGCCCGCGCCGATGACCTGCGCGTGATCACGTCCACCGTCACCCTCGTGGAAGTGACCCACCCGCGCATCAACCGCCCCGCCCTGGAGTGGACCCTCTCCCGTCTTGTCGTCGAACCGGTCACCGAGTCGATCGCACGGCACGCTTCGGCCCTGCTCGCCGATGCGGGCCTGCACGGTCACAAGCACGCCATCGACGCCATGCTCGCCGCGACCGCCCTCGCCTCACCCGGCCCGGTCACTGTGCTCACGTGCGACCCGGAAGACCTCACCGTGCTGTGCGGAAGCCGAATCACCGCCATCAAGGTCTGACGCCCGACAGCTCCGCTACCCCGGCCCCGGGACGTGGCGGGGCCCGGGAGTCGTATCCAGCTCCCGGGCCCCTGGGGTCGCCACCCGATTGCGCTTGCCGGCGCGTTCAAGAGTGCGGATCAGTCGTCATACCGTCGCGTTCTTCCTTTGAACTACCGCGCCGTGGCGTTGCGGGCCAGCCGGAGGCCCAGGTCGTCGATCGCGAAGGTGGGGTGGCTGCGGCGGCGTACGGTGGCGCCGCAGCCGCGCTCCGACTCGGCCCAGCCGCCGCCGCGGAAGGTGCGGTAGGAGCCGTAGACCTCCTCGTCGTAGAGGTCCCAGCACCACTCCCAGACGTTGCCCAGCATGTCGTACAGCCCCCAGGCGTTCGGGGGCCTGCCGCCGACGTCGTGGGCCCGGCCGCCCGAGTTGCCCTCGTACCAGGCGATGCGGTCGAGTTCGCCGTAGCGGTAGCCGGTGGTGCCCGCCTTGCACGCGTACTGCCACTCCGCCTCCGTGGGCAGACGGTAGCCGTCGGCGGCCCGGTCGCGGATCACCTCGCCGCTCCGTGCGTCGCGCGAGTAGACCGGGGCCAGTCCGGCGCGGGCCGAGAAACGGTTGCACACGTCGACGGCGCCGAGCCAGCTGACGTTCGTCACGGGCAGTGCGTGGGACACGGAGGGATCGGGGGTGATGCCCATGAGGGCCCGGTGCTGTCCGACGGTGACGGGGAGGCGGGCGAGCAGGAAGGGCTCGACGGCCTCCTGCCAGTGCGCCCCGCGGCGGTCGTCGCGGAGGTCGACGGTGCCGGCGGGTATCGGGACCATGCCGGCGGCCGTCCCGTCGTCGAGCGTGCCCACGCGGGGTCCTCCTCTGCCCGGCGGGACGAAGTGCCCCTGCACACAGGTTACTTCGGACGGCGATCGGCCGCCGGTGAACCGGGCCCCGTGAGGGAGCGCGGGAACGGCACCGCCTCAGCCGAGCCGGCGGACCGGCTCGCCGTCGAGGTAGGCGCGGATGTCCTCGACCGCGTCCCCGTAGTACGCCGCGTAGTTGGCCTGCGACACATACCCCAGGTGCGGTGTGGCCAGGAGGCGCGGAGCACTGCGCATCGGGTGGTCCGACGGGAGCGGCTCGACGTCGAACACATCGACGCCCGCCCCCGCTATGGCCCCGCGGTGCAGCACGTCGAGCAGTGCGTCCTGGTCGACGATCGCCGCCCGGGAGGTGTTGACCAGATAGCTGCCGGGCCGCATCAGTCCGAGTTCCTTCGCGCCCAGCAGCCCCCGGGTGCGCTCGCTGAGCACCAGGTGCACGGAGACGAAGTCGCTGGTCTCCAGCAGCTCTTCCATGGACGCGGCGAGGCTCACCCCGCCCTCCTCGGCCCGTTCCGGAGTCAGGTTCCGGCTCCAGGCCACCACGTCCATGCCGAAGGCGCGGCCCACCGCGGCGACCCTGCTGCCGATCTTCCCCAGCCCGAGGATGCCGAGCCTGCGCCCGTGCAGGTCGGCTCCGACGGTGGACTGCCAGCGACCGCCGTTCCGCAGGGCGTTGGCCTCCGTCACGAGCCCGCGCGCCAGGCCGAGCAGCAGCGCCCAGGTGAGCTCGACGGGCGGGGCGGCCGTGCTGGCGGTGCCGCAGACGGTGATCCCGTGGCGTGCGGCGGCGGCGTGGTCGATGGACGTGTTGCGCATCCCGGAGGCGACGATCAGGCGGAGCCTCGGCAGCCGCTCGATCAGCGTCGCGGGGAACGGCACGCGCTCCCGGAGGGTGACGACCAGGTCGAACTCGGCGAGTTGTGCCGCGAGTTCGTCCTCGGTCGCACAGTGCTCGGCAAAGCTGACCACGTCGATGTCGTCGGCGACGGGCGACCAGTCGGCAGCGGTGGCCGCCACGGACTGGTAGTCGTCGAGCACGGCACAGCGGAGTTTCACTGCGGCTTCCCCTTCGGCGGCACGGCGGTGGCGACGGCGGTGGCACGGCGGTGGCGCGACGGCACGTCCGGCGGTGATCCGGCAGCTGCACTGCCGCCGCACCGGGAAATCTACCGGTCATGTCCCGCGCTCACGCGTCCAGCCAGGCCTCCTCGTTCCGTGCGACGTCGTAGACGCGCTCCACCTGGGTGGCGGTGAGCACGCCCGTCAGCGGGGCGAGCGCGGACACCTGGCGCTCCCCGTAGACACGGACGCCGGCCGGGGTGGCGACCACCTCCAGCGCGGTGACACCGGTGAACACCAGCACCGTCCCCACGGGGACGTCGAAGGCGCAGTACGCCTCGAGCGCCGCCCGGGCCCGCCCGGTGCCGGGCCGTCCGCCGAGTTCGTACGGCTGCGGGGTGCCGTCGTCGATCCGCAGGGTGCCGTCGTCGATGCGTACCGATGCGCCGGGACGGTGGTCGGTGTTCACGGCGAACACCCCGCCGGGCCCGATGAGCAGGTGTCCGATCTCCGCCCCGTCCGGCAGGGGCACGGAGTGCAGGACCCGCCAGCCGTGCCGGGCCAGCCGTTTGAGCTCGGCCCCGACCCGGCGCTCCCCCGCGAGGGCGCCGCGCCGCGGGTCCACGTCCTTGTGCCGCCGCAGTGCCCCGGTGGCCACCCGTACGAGCGCCCCCGCTGCTCCTGTCCCGCCGAGCTGTTCACGGAGCCCGGCCCCCGGCCGCCGCGACGCGAGGTCGTTCGCGGGCGTCAGAGCGGGCAGGACATCCGGCCGTCGGCGCCTCTCCGTCCGCTTCTCCGGCTCCGGCTCGGCCTGCTTCTCCGGTTCCGCTTCCGGCTCGGCCTGCTTCTCCGGTGCGGTGACCGGCTGCGGCGGGGTCACCTGTTCCTGCACGGGGACGGGCGACGGTTCCTGCACGGGGACGGGGGCCGGTTCCTCGGACCGGGCCTGCGGCACGGGGGCCTGCACGGGGGCCTCCTCCTGCGCAGCCCTCCGCTTCCGCATCCCCCGCATCGGCGGGATCCTCGGGACCGGCGGTGGGATACGCGGCGTGGGCGGCCCGGCCGGGACCTCCTCCCCGACGAGCGCCGGCAGGTCCGGGACCTGGCGTGCGAGCGCGTCGGCCACGGCGTCGCGATAACGCGGGTGCAGGACCGTGATCGTGCCGCTGTCCCGGTCCGCCCATCCGATCGCGGTCCCGTCCGGCAGGTTCACATAGAGCCGGTCGTGCCCGAAGAGCTGCCATGACGTGACCTTGAGATCCTGCATCGTGCCCCCTCTGTTCACTTCTCCGGCATCCTTGGTTCCCCCCAGCCTGTACGGCGGCCGGGCCCCCGCACAGGGCGCAGAGCGGGCGCGCGGAGTCGGGACCCCGGCGTTCCGGGGCAGTGCGGGCCCGATATGCCCCGCACTGCCCCGGCACCCCGGTCAGGCCAGGGGGAGCCCCGGCGCCGGACAGGCGTCCATCATGGTCCTCACTTCGTCCCTGACCTTGGAAACGGCCGTTTCATCACCTGTACGAGCGGCGTCGGCCACAGGACCGGTCCACCGCACCCCCACCCCCGTGCCGGTGGCGGGGGTGCCCCGGTACGGTGTACGGCCCCGGGCAGGCGTGCCCCCTGCCCGGGACCGGGGAGAAGGGGCCGGGAGGGACTGGGAGGAGCCGGGAGGACAGGACCCGCACAGCGCCTTCACAGCCCTGGACGGGCACGGCGCGGGAAAGGCCGCAAGTGGAGGGTGGATCGTCCTGGCCGTGGTGCACACTCTGCGCAGACGCTGCTTCGCGGGCGCGGTTCTCCACCGCGTTCGGGACGCGGAGGAGGAAACGGGGAGGGTGCGGCGTGTTCACGGGGATCGACGAGGTCGACTGGGCCTCGATGGAGCATGCCTACGGCCCGGCCGACGATGTGCCGGGGCTCCTGTACGGCCTCGCGTCCGCCGATCCGGCGGAGCGGGAGAGCGCGCTCGACGGGATGTACGGAGCGGTGCACCACCAGGGCGATGTGTACGCGTGCACGCTCGCGTGCATCCCCTTCCTCTTCGAGCTGGCCGTGGATCCGGGCATACGGGACCGGGGCGGCATCGTCGAGCTGCTCACCAGCATCGGAGGCATCGATCTGGACGAGGACGACGAGAGCGAACTGGACGAGCTGGACGAGGACGAGATCGAGGGCGTGGCGAACTACGCGATGGCCGCGGCCGCCGTGTCCGCCGGTTCCGCGGTGTTCTTCGAGCTGGTCGCCGACGAGGACCCGGGAGTGCG
>NZ_DATMVN010000181.1:0-8564 GCF_035563135.1 Streptomyces sp. | reverse complement strand
CACCGTCACCGGCTCGACCTGCGCGTACGGCGTGACGCGCCCGGTGCGGCCGACGCCCACCCGGATGTTCACCAGCTTGGTGTTGACCTCCTCCGGCGCGTACTTGTACGCGATGGCCCAGCGCGGGGCGCGCGAGGTGGTGCCGAGGCGTCCCTGGAGGGGGATCTCGTCGAGCTTGACCACGACGCCGTCGATCTCGTGGGCCACGGAGTGGCGGTTCTCGCCGTAGTACGCGATGAACTCGCGTACGCCGTCGAGTCCGTCGACCACCCTGTTGTGCGGGGAGGTGGGCAGGCCCCAGGTCTTCAGCAGGTCGTAGGCCTGGGAGAGCCGGTCGATGTCGAAGCCCTCACGGGCGCCGATGCCGTGCACCACCATGTGCAGCGGGCGGGTGGCGGTGACCTTCGGGTCCTTCTGCCGCAGCGATCCGGCCGCCGCGTTGCGCGGGTTGGCGAAGGGCTTGTCGCCGGCTTCGACCAGCCGGGCGTTGAGCCCCTCGAAGGCCTCCATGGGGAAGAAGACCTCACCGCGGATCTCGACGAGCGCGGGGATGCGGTCGCCCTTGAGGCGGAGCGGGATGTCGGCGATCGTACGGACGTTGGGGGTGATGTCCTCCCCCGTGCGGCCGTCGCCGCGGGTCGCGGCGCGGGTGAGCCTGCCGTGCTCGTAGGTGAGGTTGACGGCGAGACCGTCCACCTTGAGCTCGCACAGGAAGTGGTGACCGCTCCTGCCCACGTCCTTCGCCACCCGCTCGGCCCAGGCCGCGAGCTCCGCGTCGTCGAAGGCGTTGTCCAGCGAGAGCAGGCGCTCGCGGTGCTCGACCGAGGTGAATTCCGTGGTGTAGGGACCCGCCACCTTCTGGGTCGGCGAATCCGGTGTGCGCAGCTCGGGATACTCGTCCTCGACGGCCTCCAGCGCGCGCATCAGCCGGTCGAACTCGGCGTCGTCGACGACCGGCTGGTCCTTCACGTAATACCGGAAGCGGTGCTCCTCGATCTGCTCGGCGAGGAGTGCGTGCCGCTCCTGCGCCTCCACCGGCACACCGGTGAGCTGCTGCGCCTGCTGTTCGCCGGCCATGGCCTGTTCCTCCGTTACCCCGTTGGCTTTTCAGCCGCTTCGACCCGTTACTCAGGGTTGTCCGCGAGCGACCTCGCGGCCCGGGCGCAGTGGGCGAGCGCGGCGCGCGCGTACGCGGGCGACGCTCCCGCCAGCCCGCAGGACGGGGTGATCACGACGGACTCGCTGAGAGTCCCCGGATTCAGCCCCAGCCTGCTCCACAACGTCCTGACCTCCTTGACGCTACCGCCCGGGTCCGACAATGGGGTCGAGGCGGCTTCGAGGCCGGGAACCACGCCGAGGAAGAGCTGGGTGCCGCCTTCGACGGCTTCCCCGACCGCCTCCTCCTCACGCTCGGTGAGCAGGGAGAAGTCGAAGGAGACCGCGTCCGCCCCGGCACGGCGCAGCAGCGCGAACGGCACCTCGGGAGCGCACGAGTGCACGGCCGTGAGTCCTTCGCCGTTGACCGCGAGCACCTCGCGCAGCGTTCCCTCGACCACCTGGCGGTCCACCGCGCGGTAGGTGCGGTAGCCGCTCGCCGACCTGACCCGCCCCAGCAGCACGGCGGTCAGGGAGGGTTCGTCGAGCTGGAGCACGACCTCGGCGCCGGGGACCCTGCGCCGCACCTCCGCGAGGTGGGAGCGCAGCCCCTCGGCCAGCGAGCCCGCCAGGTCGCGGCAGGCCCCCGGGTCGCCGAGCATGGCCTCGCCGCCCCGCAGTTCCAGTCCGGCGGCGAGGGTCCACGGCCCGACGGCCTGGACCTTGAGCAGGCCGTCGTAGCCCTGGGTGAACTCCTCCAGGGCGTCGAGGTCCTCGCCGAGCCAGGAACGGGCCCGGCGGGTGTCGCGGCCGGGCCGGTCGCTGATGCGCCAGCCGCTGGGCTCCACATGGCCGTACATCTCGACGAGCAGACCGATGGTCCGCCCGGTCATGTCCGCGCCGGGGCCCCGCGCGGGCAGCTCCGCCAGATACGGCATGCCCTGCCCGTCGGCGAAGGACCCGGTGACGGTCTTCGCCGCCTCCCGGGCGTCTCCCCCCGGCATGGACCCGATCCCGGTGGCCGCACTCGCGCTGAATCCGCTCTTCTCGCTCACGCGGAAAGCCTACGGGTCCCGGGGCGCGGGCCTTCAGCGGCCGGGGCGGACCGTCAGGTCGTTGATCTCGGCGTCCCGCGGCAGATCCAGGGCCAGCAGGATCGTGGTGGCCACCGACTCCGGGTCGATCCAGCGCGAGGCGTCGTACTCCTTGCCCTCCTGCTGGTGGACCTTGGCCTGCATCGGGCTGGCGGTGCGGCCCGGGTAGACGGAGGTGACCCTGACGCCGTTGCCGTGTTCCTCGTGGCGCAGCGAGTCGGCGAGCGCCTTGAGCCCGTGCTTGCTCGCGGCGTACGCGCCCCATTCGGCGTGCGCCGCGAGCCCGGCACCGGAGTTCACGAACACGACCTGGCCCTGGGCGACGCGGAGCTGCGGCAGCAGCAGGCGTGTCAGCTCGGCCGGGGAGACCAGGTTGGCGTTGAGCTGGAAGTGCCAGGCCTTGGGGGTGAGCTCGCCGACGGTGCCGAGCTCGACGACCCCCGCGATGTGCAGCAGCGAGTCGAGGCGTTCGGGCATCGGCTGCTGTCCGAACGCCCAGGAGAGCCGGTCGGGATTGGCGAGGTCGCCGACGAGTGTGCGCGCCCCGGGGTGGAGTGCGGCCAGTTCCCTGGCGCGCCCCGCGTCCCGGGCCAGCAGCACGAGTTCGTCGCCGCGCTCCAGGAGCCGGCGGGCGACGGCCGCGCCGATGCCGGAGCCGGCGCCGGTGATGAGATGAGTAGGCATGCCCTCATGCTCGCATCACCGCAGGCCTGCCGGTCACCGCAGGCCTGCCGGTCACTGCAGGCCTGCCGACTCCTCCAGGTGGGCGAGCGCGCCGACCGCGTCCTCGGCGAAGAAGACGAGGTCGGTGAGGGGGAGGGGCAGGAAGCCCTCCTCCTCCATGCGCTGGAACTGCTGGCGCAGGCCGTCGTAGAAGCCGGCGGTGTTCAGCAGGACGACGGGCTTGGTGTGCTTGCCGTGCTTCTTCAGCTCCAGGATCTCCGTCGCCTCGTCGAGCGTCCCCGTCCCGCCCACCATGATCACGATGGCGTCGGCCTTCGCCAGGAGCAGTGCCTTGCGCTCGGCCAGGTCCTCGGCTATCACCATCTCGTCGGCGTTCGTCCGCGCCTTCGCCGCCAGGAAGTCCACCGACACGCCGACGAGCCGTCCGCCGGACTCCTGGACGCCGTCGGCGACGACCTTCATCAGCCCGCTCTCCGACCCGCCCCAGACGAGAGTGTGTCCGCCCCTGCCCAGGAGTTCGGCGAACTCGCGTGCGGGCACCGTGTAGCGGTCGTCGAGATCGGCGGCGGAGAGGAAGACGCAGATGTTCATGCGGACACCGTACGGCGGGCCCCGGGCGCGGGAAGAAACCGGCCTGCTCCGCGGCTGAACCAGGTATGACCTCCCTCACAGGACACACGATCACCGTCGAACCCGCCGCCGTGCATGTGCGCGCGGTGCACGGCGGACAGGTGCTCGCGGAGAGCCGCCGCCCCCTGGTGCTGCGCGAAACGGGCTGCCCGGACCGCTACTACCTGCCGCCCGAGGACGTCCGCAGTGAACTGCTGACGCCGTCGGACACCCGTACGCACTGCCCCTTCAAGGGCGACGCGTCGTACTGGTCGCTGCCCGGCGCGGCGGACCTCGTCTGGGCCTATCCGGAGCCCGAGGAGCAGGTCGCCGCGATCAAGGACCACTTCTGCTTCTACGCGACGGATGTCGTCGCCGGCTGACGGCCGAAAACATTTCTCCCCCGGGGCGATGAGTTCCGCGGGGCGCGGCGGTCCACCCTCACATGGACAAGACTCTCTCCCGTGACGGCACGTCGATCGCGTACCGGCGCCACGGCGACGGGCCGCCGGTGGTCCTGGTCGGCGGGGCCCTGAGCACCGCGGCCGACGGGGCGCCGCTGGCCGCTCTGCTGGCCCCGCGTTTCACGGTCGTCACGTACGACCGCCGGGGCCGTGGGGCCAGTGGCGACGGCGCGCCGTACGCGCCCCGCCGCGAGATCGAGGATCTCGCGGCGGTCGCGGCCGCGGCGGGTGAGCGCGTCTCGCTGTTCGGCATGCTGTCGGGCGGGGCGCTGGCCCTGGAGGCGCAGGCCGCGGGGCTGCCCGTGGACCTGCTCGCGGTCTACGATCCGCCGTACACCCCGGGCGCCGCAGGCCTCCTGCACAAGTCCCGCTGCACGGCGCTGCTGCACCGGCTGCTGGCGAGGGGGGACCGGAGCGGCGCCGTCGAGCTGTATCTGTCCCGGACCGGGGTCCCGGAGGAGACGATCGCCCGTATGCGCCGGGCCCCGCTGTGGCCCGGTCTGGAAGCGGTGGCCCACACCCTCGCGTACGACGACGCCCTGCTGGGCGACGGCTCGGTGCCCGTCGCGAGATTCGCGTCCGTCACCGCACGCACCCTGGTGGTGACCGGGGGGTTCAGCACCGCGCAGGCGCGTGAGACGTCCTCGGCCCTCGCGGCCGCGGTCCCCCGGGCCAGGCACCGCACCCTGACGGGCCAGACCCGAGACCTGGCACCTCATGTGATCGCGCCGGTACTGGCGGAGTTCTTCGCCCGCGACGTGTTCGCACGCCGGGCGTCCTGAGACCGCCCCCGCGCGGCCACACCCGTACAGGGGTCGGACGTGGCCGGGCGGGGACGCACCGCGGTGAGGGCCTGACGTCCGGGGCGGCCGGGAGGAGACTCGAGGACGGGATGAGGAGCACGGAGCGGACGCCGGACCGCCGGCACGATCGGGGGCGAGGAGGTTCCGTATCTTCACCCACCGGCCGGGACGGGACGTCACCGCCCTCAACGACTGTCCGCCCGTACCCGGAATCGGCTTCCTGCCGGTGAACACCTTCGTGCTGCACGCCGCTGAGCCCGTCGTCGTGGACACCGGGCTCAGCCTGCCCGACCGGGGCTTCATGGACGCGCTCGGTTCCGCCGTCGGTGCCGACGACGTGCGGTGGATCTGGCTGACCCATCGGGACCGCGACCACACCGGTGCGCTGTTCGAGCTCCTCGCCGCCGCCCCCGGGGCGCGGGTGGTGACCACCTTCCTGGGTGCGGGAATCATGTCGGCCGAGCGCCCGCTGCCGATGGACCGGGTCCACCTGCTCGATCCAGGGCAGAGCCTCGACGTGGGCGGCCGGACGCCGGCCGGCTTCCGGCCGCCGCTGTCCGACGACCCGGCGACCGTGGGGTTCTTCGACACGGCGACGCGCACCTGCTCCAGCTCAGACTGCTTCGGGGCGCCGGTGCCCAGCGCCGGCCTCGCCACCTGTGACGATGGGGCGGCCGTACCGGCGGACGGCCTCCGGGCCGGTCAGCTCCTGCGGGCGACGGTCAGCGGGACGCTTCGGCCGTCTCGCGCCGCACCGTCGTCGCGATCGTGGCCGAGCCGACGACCCGGGTGCCGTCGTAGAGCACGACCGCCTGGCCGGGCGCCACGCCGCGGACCGGCTCGGTGAAGGTGACGGACAGGGTGCCGTCGGTCAGCTCCGCCGTCACCTCGGTCTCGCCGCCGTGGGCACGGAGCTGCGCGGTGTACGTACCCGGTCCGGACGGGGCCGTGCCGCACCAGCGGGGCCTGATCGCGGTGAGGGCCGTGACGTCCAGGGCCTCGGCCGGGCCCACCGTCACCGTGTTGTTCACCGGAGAGATGTCCAGGACGTAGCGGGGTTTGCCGTCGGGCGCGGGGTGGCCGATGCGCAGGCCCTTGCGCTGGCCGATGGTGAAGCCGAAGGCGCCCTCGTGGGTGCCGACCTTCGCGCCCGACTCGTCGAGGATGTCGCCCTCGGCGGGGCCCCCGAGACGGTTCGCGAGGAAGCCCTGGGTGTCACCGTCGGCGATGAAGCAGATGTCGTGGCTGTCGGGCTTCTTGGCGACCGCCAGGCCCCGGCGCTCGGCCTCGGCCCGGATCTCGTCCTTGGTGGTGAGGGTGTCGCCGAGCGGGAACATCGCGTGGGCGAGCTGCTTCTCGTCCAGGACGCCGAGGACGTAGCTCTGGTCCTTGGCCATGTCCGAGGCGCGGTGCAGCTCCCGGGTGCCGTCCTCCTTGAGCACGACGGTGGCGTAGTGGCCGGTGCAGACCGCGTCGAAGCCGAGGGCCAGCGCCTTGTCGAGCAGCGCGGCGAATTTGATCTTCTCGTTGCAGCGCAGGCAGGGGTTGGGCGTGCGCCCGGCCTCGTACTCCGCGACGAAGTCGTCCACGACGTCCTCGCGGAAGCGTTCCGCCAGGTCCCAGACGTAGAACGGGATGCCGATGACGTCCGCCGCGCGGCGGGCGTCCCGGGAGTCCTCGATGGTGCAACAGCCGCGCGCACCCGTACGGAAGGACTGCGGGTTCGCGGAGAGGGCGAGGTGCACACCGGTCACGTCGTGGCCTGCCTCGACGGCTCGGGCAGCCGCGACGGCGGAGTCGACTCCGCCCGACATGGCGGCGAGCACGCGGAGGGGGCGCTGGGAGGTCTGAGTCATAGCTTCACCAGAGTACGGGGCTCCGGGAACCGAATGCTCGCGGACAAGCGTTGAGCAGCACATGGGGAACAACTCAAGTGCCGGACCGCCGGGCAGAGGTCCTGGTCGCGGCATCAGCCGACGCACACTGCTGATCGGCGGCGGGGTCGCGGCGGCGGGTACGGCCGCTCTGGCCGCGGAGGAGATCCGGCGCGTCTGGTGGCGGGTGCCGGGTGTGGAGAAGCCCCGCAAGGCGGGCGAGCTGGACTACGCCCCGGCGAGCTGGATCGCCGCCTCCGAGGGCAACTGGCGGCGGGCCGACCGTCCCGACGACTTCGGCGTGGACCGGGTGATCATCCATGTCACCCAGGGCAGCTACGCCAGCGCGGTCCGTGTGTTCCAGGACCCGGCGCACCAGGCGGCGACGCATTACATCGTGGGGCAGAACGGCCGCGTGACCCAGATGATCCGGGAGCTCGACGTGGCCTATCACGCGGGCAACCGCTCGTTCAACGAACGCAGCATCGGTATCGAGCACGAGGGCTTCGTCGACCGTCCGCAGGACTTCACCGCGAAGATGTACGAGTCGTCCGCACAGCTCACGGCAGCGATATGCAAGCGGTACGGGATACCGGTGGACCGCGAGCACATCATCGGGCACGTGGAGGTGCCCGGCACGGACCACACCGATCCCGGACCGCACTGGGACTGGGCCCGCTACATGAAGCTGGTGCGCGCCGCGTCCACGGCCGGGGCCGAGGGGGCGCGGGCTAGCTGAGCCCTGCCGTCCTGGCCCGGTCGACCGCCGGGCCGATCGCCCGCGCGACCTCCTCCACGTCCTGCCGGGTCGAGGTGTGGCCGAGCGAGAAACGCAGCGTGCCCCGCGCCAGGGCGGGGTCGGTGCCGGTGGCCAGGAGCACATGGCTGGGCTGGGCGATGCCCGCGGTGCACGCCGATCCGGTGGAGCACGCGATGCCCTGGGCGTCGAGCAGCAGCAGGAGGGAGTCGCCCTCGCAGCCGGGGAAGGTGAAGTGGGCGTTGGCGGGCAGCCGCCCGCCGGGCGCCGGGTCGCCGCCGAGCAGGGCGTCGGGGACGGCCTTCAGCACGGCGCCGGCCAGCTCGTCGCGGAGTGCGCCGACCTCACGGGCGTGGTCCTCGCGCCCCTCGGCGGCGCGGCGTCCCGCCACGGCGAACGCGGCCACGGCCGGCACGTCGAGCGTGCCCGAGCGCACATGCCGCTCCTGGCCTCCGCCGTGCAGGACGGGGACAGGGGTCTGGTCGCGGCCGAGCAGCAGCGCGCCGATGCCGAACGGGCCTCCGACCTTGTGCGCGCTGACCGTCATCGCTGCCAGTCCGGAACGGGCGAAGTCGACCTCCAGCTGCCCGAACGCCTGCACCGCGTCGGCGTGCATGGGGACACCGAACTCGTGCGCCACCTCGGCGAGTTCGTGTACCGGCATGATGGTGCCGATCTCGTTGTTGGCCCACATCACGGTGACCAGCGCGATCTCGTCGGGGTTGCGGGCGAGCGCCTCGCGCAGCGCGTCCGGGTGCACACGTCCGTATGCGTCGACCGGGAGGTATTCGACGGTGGCGCCCTCGTGCTCGGCGAGCCAGTCCACGGCGTCGAGGACCGCGTGGTGCTCCACGGGGCTGGCGAGGACACGGGTGCGCCGGGGATCGGCGTCGCGGCGGGCCCAGTAGAGGCCCTTCACGGCGAGGTTGTCGGCCTCGGTGCCGCCGGAGGTCAGGACCACCTCGCTGGGGCGGGCGCCGAGCGCGTCGGCGAGGGTCTCTCTGGACTCCTCGACGGTACGGCGGGCCCGGCGCCCGGCAGCGTGCAATGAGGACGCGTTGCCGGTGACGGCGAGCTGCGCGGTCATCGCCGCGATCGCCTCCGGAAGCATCGGCGTGGTCGCGGCGTGGTCGAGGTAGGCCATGGTGGTGACGATTCTACGAGGCCGCGCCGGGGCCGCGTGC
>NZ_DATMVN010000180.1:0-25687 GCF_035563135.1 Streptomyces sp. | reverse complement strand
GCGCGCGCCATGATCGTGGCCACACCGTCCAGGCCCTCGGGCTCGGCGTCCAGCGGGGCGTCGAGGACGATCTCCACGGCGACGACCTGCTGGCCGGGACGGTGACAGCGCAGCACGGTCAGCCCGTTGGGCAGGGCGCCGCGCTCGGGTGCGGGGAAGGCCCAGGGCCTGGCCTCGCCTGCGGTCGGCTGCGGGTGGTACTCCATCGCTACTCCAGTCACGGCGGCGTCGGTCACTTGTCGGCCCCCTCGTGCGCGTCGGTGCCGTCCGTCCCGTCGGCCGGCTCGACCGGCTCGTAGACCAGGACCGCACGGTTGTCGGGGCGCAGGTGCGCCCGGGCGGCGGCCTTGACCTCGTCGGCCGTCACCTCGAGCACGCGGCCCACCGCGGTCAGGGCCAGCTGCGGGTCACCGAACAGGACGGCGTACCGGCACAGTTCGTCCGCGCGGCCCGCGACCGTGCCGAGACGGTCCAGCCACTCGCGCTCCAACTGTGCCTGCGCGCGCTCCATCTCCTCGGGCGTGGGGCCCTCCTCGGCGAAGCGCGCCAGCTCCTCGTCGACGGCGGCCTCGATCTGCGGCACCTCCACGCCTCCGGACGTCTTGACGTCCAGCCAGCCCAGCGAGGGCGCTCCGGCCAGCCTGAGCAGCCCGAAGCCGGCGGCCACCGCCGTACGGTCACGGCGGACCAGGCGGTTGTGCAGGCGGGACGACTCGCCGCCGCCGAGCACGGTCAGCGCGAGGTCCGCGGCGTCGCACTCGCGGGTTCCGTCGTGCGGCAGCCGGTAGGCGGCCATCAGCGCACGCGCGGGGACCTCCTCCTGGACCACTTCGCGCAGCTGCTCGCCGATGATGCCGGGCAGCGTTCCGTCGCGCGGGGGCTGCTTGGCGTCGTGGGAGGGGATGGAACCGAAGTACTTCTCGATCCAGGCGAGCGTCTGCTCCGGGTCGATGTCCCCGACCACGGAGAGCACCGCGTTGTTCGGCGCGTAGTACGTCCGGAAGAACGCCTGCGCGTCCTCCAGGGTCGCCGCGTCCAGGTCGGCCATCGAGCCGATCGGCGTGTGGTGGTACGGGTGGCCCTCCGGATAGGCGAGGGCGGTGAGCTTCTCGAAGGCCGTGCCGTACGGGACGTTGTCGTAGCGCTGGCGGCGCTCGTTCTTCACGACGTCCCGCTGGTTCTCCATGGACTCCTCGTCGAGCGCGGCGAGCAGCGAGCCCATCCGGTCGGCCTCGAGCCACAGGGCCAACTCCAGCTGGTGGGTGGGCATCGTCTCGAAGTAGTTGGTGCGTTCGAAGCTGGTCGTGCCGTTCAGGGAACCACCGGCCCCCTGCACCAGCTCGAAGTGCCCGTTCCCCTTGACCTGGCCCGAGCCCTGGAACATCAGGTGCTCGAAGAGGTGAGCCAGACCCGTGCGTCCCTGGACCTCGTGGCGGGAGCCGACGTCGTACCAGAGGCAGACCGCGGCGACGGGGGTCAGATGGTCCTCGGAGAGCACCACGCGCAGGCCGTTGGCCAGACGGTGCTCGGTCGCCGTCAAGCCGCCGGAGCCGGCCTGGGCTGTGGCCGTGTGACCCATGGGCATGTACGTCCCTTCGATCGGTACAGGATTTCCTGCCGGACCTGCCACTCTAAGCAAGCGCACGGGCACCTGGCGAAGTTCCCGTCGGGTGAATGTTGTCGTAGATGCTGCCGCAGACAGGGGCCCCGTGGGGGCCACCGGAGCCGCTTCGGACGGGTCGAGGTCGGCGTTGTCGGTACGGCGGTCCACAATGGTCGGCGTCAGTACCTGAGGTTGCCCGACAGAATCTGTGAAGGAGTCGCAGCCGCGATGGCCCGCCGCAGCACGAAAACCCCGCCGCCGGACGACTTCGAGGAGAAGATCCTCGACATCGACGTCGTCGACGAAATGCAGGGCTCCTTCCTCGAGTACGCGTACTCGGTGATCTACTCCAGGGCGCTGCCCGACGCCCGCGACGGCATGAAGCCCGTGCACCGCCGCATCGTGTCCCAGATGCACGAGATGGGGCTGCGCCCCGACCGCGGCTACGTGAAGTGCGCGCGTGTCGTCGGCGAAGTCATGGGCAAACTGCACCCGCACGGCGACGCGTCGATCTATGACGCCCTGGTGCGCATGGCGCAGCCGTTCTCGATGCGCCTGCCCCTCGTCGACGGGCACGGCAACTTCGGCTCGCTGGGCAACGACGACCCGCCGGCCGCCATGCGGTACACCGAGTGCCGGATGGCCGACGCCACGTCCCTCATGACGGAGTCGATCGACGAGGACACCGTCGACTTCCAGTCGAACTACGACGGCCAGGAGCAGGAACCGGTCGTCCTCCCGGCGGCGTACCCGAACCTCCTGGTCAACGGTGCTTCCGGCATCGCGGTCGGCATGGCGACCAACATGCCCCCGCACAACCTCGGCGAGGTCGTCGCCGCCGCCCGGCACCTCATCCGGCACCCGGGGGCCGATCTCGAGACCCTGATGCGTTTCGTCCCGGGCCCCGACCTGCCCACCGGCGGCAGGATCGTCGGCCTCGGCGGCATCAAGGACGCCTACGCCGCCGGGCGCGGATCGTTCAAGATCCGCGCCACGGTGGCCGTGGAGAACGTCACGGCCCGCCGCAAGGGCCTCGTCGTCACCGAACTGCCCTTCACCGTCGGCCCGGAGAAGGTGATCGCCAAGATCAAGGACCTGGTGGGCTCGAAGAAGCTCCAGGGCATCGCGGACGTCAAGGACCTCACCGACCGGGCGCACGGTCTGCGTCTGGTGATCGAGGTCAAGAACGGCTTCGTGCCGGAGGCCGTGCTGGAGCAGCTCTACAAGCTGACGCCGATGGAGGAGTCCTTCGGCATCAACAACGTGGCACTGGTGGACGGGCAGCCGCTCACCCTGGGGCTCAAGGAGCTCCTGGAGGTCTACCTCGACCACCGCTTCGACGTGGTGCGGCGGCGCAGCGAGTTCCGCAGGACCAAGCGCCGCAACCGGCTGCACCTGGTCGAGGGCCTCCTCGTGGCGCTGCTCGACATCGACGAGGTCATCCGTCTCATCCGGGACAGCGACAACTCGGCGCAGGCGAAGGAGCGCCTGATGGAGCGCTTCTCGCTGAGCGAGATCCAGACCCAGTACATCCTGGAGACCCCGCTGCGCAGGCTCACCCGCTTCGACAGGATCGAGCTGGAGACCGAGCGCGACAAGCTCACCGAGGAGATCGCCCGGCTGACCGCGATCCTGGAGTCCGACGCCGAGCTGCGCAAGCTGGTCTCGTCGGAACTGGCCGCGGTCGCGAAGACGTTCGGCACCGAGCGGCGTACGGTGCTGCTGGAGTCGGCCGGTTCGCAGGTGGCCTCGGTGCCGCTGGAGGTCGCCGACGACCCGTGTCAGGTGCTCCTCTCCTCGACCGGTCTCCTGGCCCGTACGGCAGGCGCCGAGCCCGTCGTGCAGGCCGAGGACGCCAAGCGCACCAAGCACGACGTGATCGTCTCGGCCGTCTCCGCCACTGCGCGCGGGGACGTGGGCGTGGTGACGTCCGCCGGGCGGCTGCTCCGGCTCTCGGTGATCGACCTGCCGCAACTGCCGGACACCCATGCCGCTCCGAACCTGTCGGGCGGCGCCCGGATCGAGGAGTTCCTGACGCTCGATGCGGACGAGGACCTGCTCTGCCTCACCACTCTGGACGAGGAGGCACCGGGCCTGGCCATCGGCACCCTGCAGGGGGTGGTGAAGCGCGTGGTTCCGGACTACCCCGCCAACAAGGACGAGCTGGAGGTCATCTCGCTGAAGGAGGGCGACCGGATCGTCGGCGCCACGCAGCTGCGTACGGGCGAGGAGGACCTGGTCTTCATCACGTCCGACGCGCAGCTGCTGCGTTATCCGGCCGCTTCGGTGCGTCCGCAGGGGCGCGCGGCGGGCGGTATGGCGGGCGTCAAGCTCGCGGCGGGCGCCGCCGTGCTCTCGTTCACCGCGGTGGATCCCTCGGCCGACGCCGCGGTGTTCACGGTCGCCGGGTCGCACGGCACGCTGGACGACTCGGAGCGCACCTGGAAGCTCACCCCGTTCGATCAGTATCCGCGCAAGGGCAGGGCCACCGGCGGAGTGCGCTGCCAGCGCTTCCTCAAGGGGGAGGACGTCCTGGTGTTCGCCTGGGCGGGCGAAACCCCGGCACGGGCGGCGCAGAAGAACGGCGCACCGGCCCAGCTGCCGGCCCCGGATCCGCGCCGCGACGGTTCGGGGACGCCCCTGACGAGTCCGGTCGCGGTGATCGCCAGGCCGCTGTAGGACACCAGCCGGGCGGCGCGGGGCCTCAGGCCTCGCCGTCGTCCGGCTGCCGCACGTACCGCAGGACGCCCCACATGCTGCGCTCCAGCTCCTCGCCGGCCTCCTGCCCGGGGGCCTGGCAGTCCTCCAGTTCCTTGTGCAGCGCCTCGGCGTCGATACCGGAGCCGATCAGCACCAGCTGCGTGCGCCGCGGTTCGTCGCGCTCCCAGCGCTGCGGCACGAAGCGCAGGAACCTGCCGACGGCGTGCAGGGCGTACCGGTTGCCGGGGTCGCCCGCGCCGAAGTCGGCGAATCCCTTGATCCGGTAGAGGCCGGCGGGCCTGGAGTCGAGGAACTCCATGAAACGGCGGGGGCTGAGCGGTGTGCCGGCGGTGAAGGAGAGGCTCTCGTACGCCGCGTGCAGGTGGTCCTCGCGCGTGCGGCCGGCTTCGGGGAGCAGGTCCTCGAACGTCAGCTGGCGGAAGGAGTCGTCCTCGTCCGGCCGGAGCACGGGGTCGAAGAGGAGCTCCGGGTCGATCCTCCCGTACGCGGCGCAGATGACCGCCGCCCGGCCGCCCGCGGCGCCGGCCGCCTCCCGCACGGCCCGCAGTTCCGCGTCCGCGACCCGGTCGGTCTTGTTCAGGACGATCAGGTCCGCGACGGCGAGGTGGCGGTCGATCCCGGGGTGGCGCTCCCGGGTGGCGGGGAATTCGGCGGCGTCGACGACCTCGACCAGTCCCCCGTACCGGATACGTGGGTTGTCGCTGGCCAGCAGCATCCGTACGAGCTCCTGGGGTTCGGCGAGGCCGCTCGCCTCGATGACGATCACGTCGATCCGGGCGGCGGGCCCGGTCAGCCTCTCCAGATAGGTGTCGAGCTCGCTCGCGTCGACGGCGCAGCACAGGCAGCCGTTGCCCAGCGAGACGGTGGATCCGACCTGTCCCGCGACGGTCATCGCGTCGATCTCGATGGACCCGAAGTCGTTGACGATGACGCCGATCCGGTTGCCCGCCCTGTTGTGGAGCAGATGGTTGAGCAGTGTCGTCTTGCCGGATCCGAGGAACCCCGCCAGGACGACGACCGGGATCTGCTGGGCACTGGGCGGGGTCAACGGGGCCTTCCTCGGGGTCGGTCAGAGTACGGGTACGGGGCACGGAGGCGGGGTTCCGGCATAGCGGGCCGCCGGGCGGATGATCTTGGAGTCCTCCGCCTGCTCCAGGATATTGGCGCTCCAGCCGACCGTGCGCGCGGCACAGAAGGTGGGGGTGAACATCGCGCGGGGCAGCCCGCAGAGCTCCATGACGACCCCGGCGTAGAACTCCACGTTCGTGTGCAGCTCGCGTCCCGGCTTGAGCTCGGCGAGGATCGCCTCCACCTGGCGTTCCACCTCGACGGCGAAGTCGACGAGCGGACCGCCGAAGCTCTGCGCGACCGAGCGGAGCATGCGCGAGCGCGGGTCCTCGGTGCGGTAGACGGGATGCCCGAAGCCCATGATCCGCTCCCCGGCGAGGACCCGCTCCCGGATCCAGCCGTCGATCCGGTCCGGGGTGCCGATGGCGTCCAGGGTGTCCAGCGCGCGGCTGGGCGCGCCTCCGTGCAGCGGTCCGGAGAGCGCGCCGACGGCTCCGACGAGGCAGGCGGCGACATCGGCGCCGGTGGAGGCGATCACCCGTGCGGTGAACGTGGAGGCGTTGAAGCCGTGGTCGACGGTGGAGACGAGGTACCGCTCGACGGCCGCCGTCCGTGCGGCGTCCGGCTCCTCGCCGGTGAGCATGTGGAGGTAGTTCGCGGCGAACGGCAGGTCGTCACGGGGTTCCACCGGTTCCAGGCCCTGACCGAGCCGGTACAGGGCGGTCAGCACGGTGGGGACCGCGGCGCACACGGCGAGCGCGTCCTCACGGCGCCGGCCGGCCCCGATGTCGTACACCGGGCGGAATCCGGCCGAGGCCCCGAGCAGCGAGAGCGCGGTACGCAGTCCGGCGAGGGGGCCGGAGACCGCGCCTGCGCGGGCGATGGCGGGCAGTGCCTCCCGCACCTCTGCGGGCAGTCGGCGCAGGGCGGCGGTGCGGGAGGCGAAGCCGGCGCTCGCCGCCCGGTCGGGCAGCTCGCCGTGGAACAGCAGGTACCAGACGTCCTCGAAGCTGCGGCTCTGCGCCAGCTCGATCGCCGAGTACTGCCGGTAGTGGTAGAAGCCCTCGCGTCCGCGCACGTCTCCGAGTTCCGTGTCGGTGACGATCACTCCGGCGAGCCCCCGGGGCACTTCGAGCGGGGTGGTGTCCGTCTGTGAGGCAGGCATGGCAGGTTTCTCCTCCATCGGTGAACTGAATATTGATTCAACTGTCCATGGTTGACTTCAAAGCTGTCAATGTTGATTGAATCAATGTTGAATCTCGTTCGAGGCGATCGGACATCCATGGATGTGGATACGGTGGGCGCCATGACGCATGACTCGGCGCACGGGGCCGGTACGCAGGACACGGGAACCGGCAGGGCGGAGGGCTCCAGGCTCACCACCCGGGAGGCCGCTGAACGGCTCGGGGTGAAGCCCGAGACCGTGTACGCGTATGTGAGCCGGGGCCAGCTCACCAGCCGGCGCACGCCGGGCGGGCGCGGCAGCACGTTCGACGCCGCCGAGATCGACGCCCTGGCCCGCCGGACCGGGCGCCGGGAGTCCTCGCCGCCCCCCTCGGGTGACCTGGTCTTCCGCACCGGCATCACGCTCATCACACCGGACCGCTACTTCTTCCGCGGTGTCGACCCGGCCGAACTCGCCCGCCGTTACGGCTACGAGGAGGTCGCCGAGTGGATCTGGACCGGTGAGCTCCGTCCGGGCATCCGCTTCGCCGCGGCGCCCGAGTCCCTCGCGGCGGCACGCCGGACCGCCGCGACGCTCCCGCGGCACAGCAGTTCGACGGACCGGCTCCGGGCGGCTGTCGCCGCAGCGGCGTCCGCCGACCCCCTGCGGTTCGACCTCTCCCCCGAGGGGGTGCTCAACAGCGCGCGCAATCTGATCCCCGCCCTCGTGGGCGCGCTGCCTTCGGCCGGGGGACCCGACGGGGACGGCGCCGCCGGTGATCCACTCGCGCGCAGGCTGTGGCCGAAGCTCTCCGCCCGGCCCGCCGACGCGGCGTCCCTGGCCGTGCTCGACACGGCGCTCGTGCTGCTGGCCGACCACGACCTCGCGGCCTCCACCCTGGCCGCACGCGTCGCCGCGTCCACCCACGCGCACCCCTACGCCGTGGTCTCGGCGGGGCTGGGCGTACTGGAGGGCCCGCTGCACGGCGCGGCGAGCGGGCCCGCGCACCGCATGCTGTCCGAAGTGGTGGAGCGGGGCAGCGCGGCTCCGGTCGTCGCGGATCATCTGCGCGCGGGCCGACGGGTGCCGGGACTCGGCCACCGCCTCTACAGGGGCGAGGATCCGCGGGCCGGTGCGCTGTTCGCGCTGCTGGACGAGGTGCCGCAGGCGGCCCCCGCGATGGCGGCGGCCCGTGACGTGGTCGCGACCACCGCCCGCCACTCGCCGCTGCACGCCAATGTCGACCTGGCCCTGGCCGTCTTCTCGGTCGCGTACGGCATGCCGGCCGAGACGGGCGAGACGGTGTTCGCCGTGGCGCGCACGGCGGGCTGGATCGCCCACGCGATGGAGGAGTACGCGGAGGAGCCGCTGCGCATGCGGCCCAGCGGGCAGTACAGCGGTCCGCGCCCGCCACAACCGCTGCCCGCTCCGGAAGCGCCCGTCCCGTGAGCGGAACCGGACGGCCCGCTCCGGCTGCTCAGGGGCCCTGACCGGCCCCGAGCCGGTCCGGAGGGCGTCCGGGGGCGACCGGAGGGCGGAGAGATTTCGGTCAGCACGTTTTGCCCTCTACCGTTCGTACGATGAGCGCCCCACCGACCACCCCACGGGCACCACGCCGGTTCGGCTGGCCGCAGCGGGTCTTCTCGCAGGTACTGCTGATGCAGCTGGCCATCATCACCGGCGTCACGGTCCTCGTCACCGGCCTCTTCCTGGCACCGCTCAGCGCCCAGCTCGACGACCAGGCGATGCGCCGCGCCCTGGCGATCGCGCAGAGCACGGCGGCGCAGCCGCAGATCGCCGCCGCCCTGCTCGCCACCGAACCCCGCCCGGACGGGGCCGTCCAGGACGCGGCTGAGCGGATCAGGCGGTCGACCGGGGCCGAATACGTCGTGATCATGGACAAGCAGGGGGTGCGCTGGTCGCACACGGACTCCTCCCGTATCGGTGACGTCGTCTCCACCGACCCCAGCACCGCGCTCGCCGGCAGGTCCGTCATGGAGATCGACAGCGGCACACTCGGGCGCTCGGCCCGCGGCAAGGTGCCGCTGCTCGACGGATCGGGCCGGGTGGTCGGCGCCGTCTCGGTCGGTATCGCCTACGACAGCGTCCGCGCCCGGCTGCTCGCCGCGATCCCCGGGCTCCTCGCGTACGCGGGCGGTGCGCTGGCCGTGGGAGCGCTGGCCGCCTATCTGATCTCCCGCCGCCTCCAGCGACAGACCCATGACCTGGCGTTCTCCGACATCTCGGCGCTGCTGACCGAACGCGAGGCCATGCTGCACAGCATCCGTGAGGGGGTCGTCGCCATCGACCGCACGGGACGCATCAGACTCCTGAACGACGAGGCGCAGCGATTGCTGGGCCTCGGCCCGGACGCCGCGGGAAAACGGCTCGACGAGGCCCTGGGCGCGGGCCGGACCACCGACGTGCTGGCCGGGCGGGTGGCCGGGGACGACCTGGTGACGGTCCGTGGCACCCGGGTGCTGCTCGCCAACCGGATGCCGACCGAGGACGGCGGGGCCGTGGCCACGCTGCGCGACCGTACGGAGCTGGAGCACCTCGGCCGCGAACTCGACTCCACGCGCGGCCTGATCGACGCGCTCCGCGCCCAGGACCATGAGCACGCCAATCGGCTGCACACCCTTCTGGGACTGCTGGAACTGGAGATGCACGAAGAAGCGGTGGAATTCGTCACGGAGGTCGTCGGCGTCCACCGGGCTACGGCCGAGCAGGTCACCGAGAAGGTCCACGACCCCCTGCTGGCCTCACTCCTGGTCGGCAAGGCGACCGTGGCCGCAGAGCGTGGAGTGGCTCTGCGCATGGCCCCCGGGACACTGCTGCCGGGCCGGCTGGTGGACCCGCGTGGTCTCGTCACGGTCCTGGGCAATCTCGTCGACAACGCGCTGGACGCGGCCGCGGGATCGGCCGGCGCACAGATCGAGGTCGGGCTGCGGGCGGAGGGCCGTACGGTGGTACTGAGGGTGCACGACAGCGGCCCCGGCGTACCCGCGGGTGACCACGAATCCATCTTCATGGAGGGCTGGTCGACCAAGGAGCTCCCGGCTCACGGCAAGCGCGGCCTGGGCCTGCCACTGGTCCGGCGCCTCGCCGAACGGCAGGGCGGCAGCGTCGCCGTATCGGGTTCCCCCGAGGGCGGGGCGGTGTTCACCGTCGTCCTCCCGGAGGCCCTGGACGAACCGGAACGGCTCGGCTCCCCCGCCGTGGGTGGCCCGCCGGCCCCCGGGCGGCCCACGACGTCAGGAGAGGCCCCGTGATCGAGGTTCTGGTCGTGGACGACGACGTACGGGTCGCCCGGATCAACGCGGCCTATGTCTCCAAGGTGCCCGGCTTCCGGGTGGCCGCCATGGCCCACTCCGCAGCGGAGGCCCTCGCGCGGATCGGCGAGATGCCCGTCGATCTGATCCTGCTCGACCACTATCTGCCCGACCGCAACGGCCTGGCCGTGGTGCGGGAACTGCGCACGCTCGGTCATCACACCGATGTGATCATGGTGACGGCCGCCCGTGACGTCGCGACCGTGCAGGCGGCGATGCGCCACGGAGCCCTCCAGTACCTGGTGAAGCCGTTCGCTTACGCCGGGCTGCGCACCAAACTGGAGGCGTACGCGGCGCTGCGCCGCAGTTTCGAGGGCGGCGGCGAGGCCGAACAGACGGATGTGGACCGGCTGTTCGGAGCATTGTGGGCCACGGGGGGATCCGGCCTGCCCAAGGGGCATTCGACGACGACCGCGGAACTGGTCCGTCAGGCCCTTCGTGCGGCTGACGGGCCGCTCTCCGCGCAGGAGGTCGCGGAGAGCGCCGGGATGAGCCGGCAGACGGCCCAGCGCTATCTGAAGCTGCTGGAGCGCACGGGCCGGGTGCGGCTGTCCCTCAAGTACGGCGAGACGGGCCGCCCTGAACACCGGTACACCTGGGCCACCGGCTCCTGAAGCCGCCGGGCCGCTGCCAGGCCCACGCTGCCCCGCCCCGGCGAGCGACCGGATCTCCGTCTCCGCGTGCCCGGCCGGGTCGGGCGGGTCGGGCGGGTCGGGCGAAGTGACCGTGCCGATCCAGCCGGCCAGGAAGCCCGCCGGGATCGGCACGAGCCCCGGGTTCTCCGGGGGGAAGAGCGCGAGGCCCGCACCGGGGAGGAGCGGCGTGGAGCTCCCTGGGACGACCTACGGGAGCAGGACGAGCAGATCGGCGGGGGCCGCGACGGCGAAGGCCGGTCCCGCCAGGAACGCGACGTTCGGGTTCCGGGCGAGCAGGCCCAGTGCGATGGCCGCCGCCCCGATGCCCGCCGCACCCACGGCTCCCTCGTCCACGCTGCCTTGTCCAGCAGCGTGGACAAGGCAGCGTGGACAGGAATGGGCAGCCCCCAAAGGATCCCGGGCACGTCATTCGCCGTGCTTCAGCATTTCAGGTGACGGGAGTGCCGGACGGCGCGCGAGCCCCCGGGTGCACTCACAGCGCACCGCAGGAGCGGCTCAGGGGAGCTGACCGTGGGTGGAGCAAGCTCTCCACCCACGGTGGAGAGCGTCAGACATCGATGCGCGAGCGGTCCAGGGTGGCGGCGGAGCTCGTGATGAACTCCTTGCGGGGGGCGACCTCGTTGCCCATCAGCAGATCGAAGACCTGCTCGGAGGATTCCAGGTCGCCGATGTTGATCCGGCGCAGGGTGCGGTGGCGCGGGTCCATCGTGGTCTCCGCCAGCTGGTCCGCGTCCATCTCGCCGAGGCCCTTGTACCGCTGGATCGAGTCCTTGATCCGGACGTTCTTCCGCTGCAGCTCCAGCAGGGTCTGCCTGAGCTCGTTGTCGGAGTAGGTGTAGATGTACTTGTCCTGGCCCTTCCTGGGCTGGACCAGCTCGATCCGGTGCAGCGGCGGCACGGCCGCGAAGACCCTCCCCGCCTCGACCATCGGCCGCATGTAGCGCTGGAAGAGCGTGAGCAGCAGGGTGCGGATGTGCGAACCGTCGACATCGGCGTCCGTCATCATGATGACCTTGCCGTAACGCGCCGCGTCGATGTCGAAGGTGCGGCCGGAGCCCGCCCCTATGACCTGGATGATGGCCCCGCACTCGGCGTTCTTGAGCATGTCCGAGACGGACGACTTCTGGACGTTGAGGATCTTTCCGCGGATCGGGAGCAGGGCCTGGAACTCGCTGTTGCGGGCCAGTTTCGCGGTGCCGAGGGCCGAGTCGCCCTCCACGATGAAGAGCTCGCTGCGCTCCACGTCGTCGCTCCGGCAGTCGGCGAGCTTCGCGGGCAGCGAGGAGGACTCGAGCGCGGTCTTGCGGCGCTGGGCGTCCTTGTGCTGGCGGGCGGCGATACGGGTGCGGGCGGCAGCCACGGCCTTGTCCAGCACCGCCCTGGCCTGGGCCTTGGCGTCGCGCTTCGTGGAGGTCAGGAACGCCTTGAGTTCCTTGGCGACCACGTTGGCCACGATCCGGTTGGCCGCCGAGGTGCCCAGCACCTCCTTGGTCTGCCCTTCGAACTGCGGCTCCGCGAGCCGTACGGTGACCACCGCGGTCAGCCCTTCCAGGGCGTCGTCCTTGACGATGTCGTCCTCGGCTACGCGCAGCAGCTTGGCGGAGCGCAGGACCTCGTTCACCGTCTTCGTGAGGGAGCGCTCGAAGCCGGTGACATGGGTGCCGCCCTTGGGGGTGGCGATGATGTTGACGAAGGACTTGAGGTTGGTGTCGTAGCCGGTGCCCCAGCGCAGGGCGATGTCGACCCCCAGCTCACGGGTGACCTCGGTGGCCGTCATGTGCCCGCGGTCGTCCAGGACCGGCACGGTCTCCTTGAAGCTTCCCGTTCCGGTCAGGCGCTGAACGTCGCAGACGGCCTTGTCCTGCGCCAGGTACTCGCAGAATTCGCTGATCCCACCGTCGAAACGGAAGGTCTCCTCCGTCTTGCCCTCGCCGTCGAGGCCCCGCTCGTCGCGTACGACGATGGTGAGGCCGGACACGAGGAACGCGGTCTGGCGTGCCCGCTGGTACAGCGTCTCCAGGCTGAGCCTGGCGTCCTTGAGGAAGATCTGGCGGTCCGCCCAGTACCGCACCCGGGTACCCGTACGCGTCTTCGGGACGCGCTTGCCCTTGCGGAGGCCGTTGGCCGGGTCGAAGGGGCTTTCCGGGCCCTGCCCGGTGAACCTGCCCGGGACACCCCGCCGGAAGCTGATGGAGTGGGTCGCGCTGTTGCGGTCGACCTCGACGTCCAGCCGGGCGGAGAGCGCGTTCACGACCGAGGCGCCGACACCGTGCAGGCCGCCCGACGCCGCATAGGAACCGCCGCCGAACTTTCCGCCGGCGTGGAGCTTGGTCATGACGACCTCGATGCCGGAGAGCCCTGTCTTGGGCTCCACGTCGACCGGGATGCCACGGCCGTTGTCACGCACCTCCACGGAGGCGTCGTCGTGGAGGATGACCTCGATGGTGTCGCAGTAACCCCCCAGGGCCTCGTCGACCGAGTTGTCGATGATCTCCCAGAGGCAGTGCATGAGTCCGCGGCTGTCCGTGGACCCGATGTACATCCCGGGACGCTTACGGACCGCTTCGAGCCCCTCGAGGACGAGTAGGTGCCGCGCGGTGTAGTTGGAGCTGTCCCTGTCTGCGCCGCCTGCTCCGGTCAGCAGCGCAGTGGACGGCACGGAATCGGCGCTCACGCGGTTCGCTCCTCGCTGAATTTCATTTGGGGCCCAGTGGGTAACGGGCTCGGCCTCGGTAGCCGCTGAGAGCCTACCGAGGCCTGGTAGAGCGGTTGTGACGCCACCCAGGGGGAATCCTTATGCTAGTCCAGCCTCGCATACGCGTTCGATCATTCGTTAGGGTGACGTGCACATCACGTTCCCTTCGAGGCATGAACCATTTAGGCTCCGGGCACGTCCTCATGAACAACCGGCAAGCCAGCCGGCGGACCTGCCCCCGCAAGCAACGCGAAACCGTAGCGCTACGCAATACGGCACATTCGCCGCCAACCGGCAACAGACAGCCATCTTGAGAAGAAGTTTCGAAGAAATGCCACGAGCGGGAACGTTTTCGGCCTGGTTGGATGTTGACCCTGGTACGACAGCTCGTCGAGCTAGAGAAGAGGCGACGTGACTACTGTTCTGACCCCCGCGAGCCCGCTGACCGCAGCAGACCGCTGTGACCGTTGCGGCGCCCAGGCTTATCTGCGCGTCGTCCTGATCAGCGGCGGTGAACTGCTCTTCTGCGCCCACCACGGGCGCAAGTTCGAGCCGGAACTCAAGAAGATCGCCGCGGAAATACAGGATGAGACAGATCGGCTCACTGCCGTGCAGGCCAGTGCCGCCGACGAGGAACAACACTGACACCTCGCATCCACGACGAGCCATGGGCACGGTCCAGGACCGGCCGACGGGCGGCCTCCCTGCGGGGAAAGCCGCCCGTTCTCGTATCGTTCGGACGCGAGGTGGTCCCGACGGTCAGCTGCGGTCCGCCATCCACCGGATCGCCGCGGATATGCGGGTGTAGACCCCGGGGCTGCCCGGGGTCCCGCAACCGCTCCCCCAGGAGACGAGTCCGATGAGGCGCCCACGGGCCACCAGTGGGCCTCCGCTGTCGCCCTGGCACGCATCCCGCCCGCCCGCGATGTCACCGGCGCAGAGCATGGATGAGGCGTCGTACGCGCCCTGTGTGCCGCCGGGATACGCCTGGGTGCAGTCGCTGTCCGGCAGTACCCGCACCGTGGCCGCGCGCAGCCCGGACGCGTAGGCTCCGTACCCGGTCGTGTCCCCCCAGCCGTACACCGCTGCCGCCGTCCCCGGCCGGTAGGCCGCGCTTCCCGCCCCGGCCATCGGGATGACGCTGCCCTTCGGCAGCGCCCGGGCCAGGGTGAGGACCGCGAGGTCGGCCGCATTCGTGCGCGGGTCGTAACCAGGATTGATCCATGTGGAACGCACGGGGATCTCCAGACCGCCGGGTCCGTTCAGCTCGTCCCGTCCGGCGATGATCCGCAGGTCCCGCACCTCCGGGACGGCTGCGCCCAGGACGTCCTCCCTCAGGCAGTGCGCGGCTGTCAGCACCTCGGTCGGTGCGATCGCCACCCCGCCGCAGAACTGGCCCGCGCGGGTTCCCCCGAACCGGTCACGGCTCGACAGAGCCACCACCCACGGACTGTCCGCGACGGCCGCCGGGCTCCCGCCGACGATGATGCTGTCCGCCGCAGCGGGCGCCGGGGGCCCGAGCGGTATCACCGCCGCAGCGACCGCCAGAGCGAAGGCGGTGGGACGGACACGAACGGGAACACGGGGCATGGGGGCTCCTGACGCCGAGGTGAACAGTGCCCACTCAGCGTCATCCGCCCCGGTCCCGCTCGCATGCGGACATGGGCCGGGGCCCGGAACCTTCAGGTTCCGGGCCCCGGCCCATGTTTCGTCCGCGGTCTAGTCGAGGTAGTCGCGCAGCACCTGCGAACGCGAGGGGTGGCGCAGCTTCGACATCGTCTTGGACTCGATCTGGCGGATGCGCTCGCGCGTCACCCCGTAGACCTTCCCGATCTCGTCCAGCGTCTTCGGCTGGCCGTCGGTGAGACCGAAACGCATCGAGACCACACCCGCCTCACGCTCGGAGAGCGTGTCGAGCACGGAGTGCAGCTGCTCCTGGAGCAGCGTGAAGCTCACCGCGTCCGCGGGCACGACCGCCTCGGAGTCCTCGATCAGGTCTCCGAACTCGCTGTCCCCGTCCTCACCCAGCGGGGTGTGGAGGGAGATCGGCTCGCGGCCGTACTTCTGGACCTCGATGACCTTCTCGGGGGTCATGTCGAGTTCCTTGGCCAGTTCCTCCGGGGTGGGCTCCCGGCCCAGGTCCTGGAGCATCTGGCGCTGCACACGAGCGAGCTTGTTGATGACCTCGACCATGTGCACCGGGATACGGATGGTGCGGGCCTGGTCGGCCATGGCGCGGGTGATCGCCTGACGGATCCACCACGTGGCGTAGGTGGAGAACTTGTAACCCTTGGTGTAGTCGAACTTCTCGACCGCGCGGATCAGGCCGAGGTTGCCCTCCTGGATGAGGTCCAGGAAGAGCATGCCGCGACCGGTGTAACGCTTGGCCAGCGAGACCACGAGACGGAGGTTCGCCTCCAGCAGGTGGTTCTTGGCCCGGCGGCCGTCCTCGGCGATGATCTCCAGCTCGCGCTTGAGCTTCGGGGCGAGCTTGTCGGAGTTCGCCAGCTTGTCCTCGGCGAAGAGTCCGGCCTCGATGCGCTTGGCGAGTTCGACCTCCTGCTCGGCGTTGAGGAGGGGAACCTTGCCGATCTGCTTCAGGTAGTCCTTGACCGGGTCGGCCGTGGCGCCGGCAACGGCGACCTGCTGCGCAGGCGCGTCGTCCTCGTCGTCGTCGGAGAGGACGAAGCCCTTGTTCTCGCCCTCGCCCTCCTCTTCCTCACCCTTGCCGGCCTTTACTTCCTCGACCGCCTCGTCACCGTCGAGCAGTTCGTCGTCCTGCTTGCCGGACTTCTTCGCCGCGGTCTTCTTGACCGCGGTCTTCTTCGCGACGGTCTTCTTGGCAACCGTCTTCTTGGCTGCCGCCTTCTTCGCGGGAGCGGCAGCGTCATCGGCCGCCACGTCCGCGCTCCCGGCCGTCGGGGCGGCAGATGCCGCGACGGTCCGTGTCACGGTCGTCTTGGCCGCGACGGTCTTGGTGGCGGTGCGCTTGACCGGGCTCTTCGCTGCGACGCTCTTGCGGGCGCGCTTGGGCGACTCCGCAGCACTGACCATCAGCGTCACACCCTCTTCCTCGAGGATCTGGTTGAGGCTGCGCAGAACGTTCTTCCACTGGGTTGGCGGAATCTGGTCAGCCTCGAAGGCCCGACGCACGTCATCGCCGGCGATCTGCCCATCAGCCTTTCCCCGCTCGATGAGCGCCATCACAGACTCGGACTCGGCGATCTCCGGCGGGAGCGTACGGGATGTGCTGGCCGACACGAACAACCTCTCGGAACGATGGAAACGGCTTCCGGCCCGGCCCTGGAGAGGGCTGGAACCGACGACCGCCGACTGGGGATGTCGCCGACGGCGCGGGCTTGGCCTCAGAACTGCACAGCGCACTGTGGGGCTGCTGTATTCCTTCCGCGGCGGTCACCTCTTAGGTCATCGCACTGTTTCGAGGAGTGTTACGCCCAATTCACGTGGCCCCAGTCACACCCCATTCGCGACAAACAGAACCAGAGGCACATCACCGTACAAACATGCCGCCGAACCGCACGAGCCCGACGGCACTCGGTTCACATACCCCGGTTCCGGGCGCTCAGTGCTCGCGCGGCGCGGGAACCACCCGTTCCCCGTCGGCATGGCCGACGAGCAGCTGCCGCATGGCGGCCTCCGCGTCGGCGGAATCACCCGAGGCGAGGGCCTCCACGATCCGCGCGTGGTGGCCGAGGGACGCCTCGGCGGGCCGGTCACAGCCCGTGACGGGCCCGCCGGAGACATGCAGGGCTGCCGAGACGATCCCGGAGAGGTGCTCGAGCATGCGGTTGCCCGCCGCCTGGATCAGGAGGGCGTGGAACTCCGCGTCGGCCCGGGAGAACGTGACGGCGTCCCCCTGCCCCATCGCGTGCCCCATGATCTCGATCATGTCGCCGAGGCGCTGCTGAATGTCCTCGCGCCCGTGCCCGGCGGCCAGCCGGGCGGCCAGCGGCTCGATGGTCCATCGGAGGTCCTCCAGTTCACGGCGCTGGTCATCACGCTGCGGGCCGAAGGCGCGCCATTCGATGATGTCGGGGTCCAGCAGGTTCCAGTCACTCACCGGCCGGACCCGCGTGCCCACGTTGGGCCGGGCGCTCACCAGACCCTTGGCCTCCAGGACGCGCAGGGACTCCCTCACAACGGTGCGGGAAACCTCGAACCGCTGGCCGATCTCTTCCGGCACGAGCGGCCGGTCAGCACCGAGGTCACCGGAAACGATCATCTGGCCGAGCTGCTGGACCAGCTGGCCGTGAAGTCCACGGCCCCGGCTGGCCGTGCCGCGTCGGCTCGCCCGCCCCAGATCGGATTCGGCACCGCCCCAGGAACGGAGGGCGGCGCGCTCGCCGGCCGGCGCCTCCGCGCAGGGGTAGCGGTCGAGTTCACCCGGGCCGGCGAGGCCGGAGTCTGCGGAGCGGGCGGCGGTCATCATGGTGTGCGCAAGGGTACTCACGCATCATTTGTCGGCGTGGCTCACTCGCCCCTTGAGGTCTTTGCTGAAAAGCACACGAAAGGGTGATCGGCACCCACCTCTCAATTGACGCCTTATCGGTAGAAACCGGGCACTTTCTATGGAGTTGTCCACAAGGGGCCCGTCAGGTCTGGTCCAGGCGATCACCAACGAGCTCTCCCCCGAAGGCTGGTGAGCACATACGCGCAGATCAAAGCAGACAACGACAAGGAGAGTGCCACTCCCACCGGCTGAGCCAAGACCCGCACAGCAGCCATCACCCACCGGTCCGTCTCGTAAGGCCACTGCAGCCAGCCGAGTTCGCGCAGTCGGCCCGGCAGTCCCGTGATCGGGCGTGCGGGCGGTCCCGCGAGGAGCTTCCGCACCAGCGGTACGACAAGAACCGGAATCGCCAGCACGGCAGCGATCCCGGCGCCGGCCAGCCGGAACACACCGGCTCCCAGCAGCCCCGCCCAGGCACATCCGACCGACAGTCCGGCCCAACCGAACGCCAACTGTGGCGCGTCGGCCGGGACAGCCACCAAGTCGCCGCCGTACAGAAGGTGCAGCGCTCCGGCGTCCACCAGTACGGAGAGCAGGGCGAGCAGCAGCGCGACGCCCGCCGAGACCACCAGCTTGGCCAGCAGGAGCCCGAGACGGCGCGGCACCGTCCCCCGCCCCGCGGCGAGCGCCGGGTAGCGGAACTCGTCGCCGAAGGAGAGGGCGCCCAGCAGGCCGGCGGCGAACGCGGCGGGCGGAAGCGGCAGCAGATCCGGCCAGGCGGCCAGCAGGTCCGGCAGGGGCGCCCTCCCGGCCCTGGCCAGCAACACGGAGAGGCCCACCGAGACGCCCAGAACAGCCGCCATGATCAGAGCGGTTGTCCTGACGCCGAAGAGGCGCCGCAGCTCGTACCGCACGGGCCTGAGCGGACCGCGGGCCGGGCGCACGGAGATCGGAGGCGGCAGCTCCGAGATCCCCACGGCCGAGGCCGGACCGGGCGGAACCGCACTGGCCGGCCCGTCGGCCGGGCCTCGGGCCGGAGCAGCCACCGGGCCCGCGTCCCCGACCTCGTCGGCGAGTTGGTGGACGGGGACCCCGTGCCGGTACGCCGTGTCCCCGATCTCCGCGCATGTACTTCCGTACACCGAGAGCCGGCTGCCGTCCTCGGCGACCACTTCGACGGAACGCCGGGCGGCACGGGCCTCACGGCTCACCACGGCGGCCAGCCTGCCTGCGTGCGGGGTCCGCACGGCGACCCTGGGACGCAGGCGGGTCCGGGAGAAGTCGGCGACGTCCTGGTCCGCGACGAGGCGCCCCTCGTCGATGGTGACCACGCGATCGGCCGCGCGGGCGGCTTCCTTGGGATCGCCGGTCGTGTGCAGGACCGTGCCCCCTTCGGCCGCGTACGCACGGAGCAGACCGTGGAGCCAGCTCCTTTCACCCGGCGACAGGCCCTTGGCGGGCTCGTCGAGTACGAGCGTATGGGGGTCGCCGAGCAGCGCCGAGGCCAGGCCGAGCCGCCGGTCCATGCCGGCCGAGAGGGTGCCGATGCGCTGGTCCCCCAGCCCCGCGAGACCGACGACCTCGAGCAGCTCGTCGGCCCGCGACACCGGGACCCCTGCTGCGGCGCAGAGCATACGGAGCTGCCCCCGCGCCGTTCGCGCCGGATGCCCCGGTACGTCGCCGAGCAACACCCCGACCTCCCGGGCGGGATGGCCGATGCGGTGCAGCGGCCGGCCCTCGAAGTAGGTGACACCCCTTCCTGCTTCCAGTTCGAGCATCAGGCGGAGGGCTGTGCTCTTGCCGGAGCCGGGAGCGCCGAGCAGCACGGTGACGCTGCCGGACGGGGCTTCGAAGGTCAGATCGTCCACGACGGGCGAACGGTCGCGACGGGGGGCGCTGGTGAGTCCGATGACCTGGAGCATCGCTTCTCTCGCGGAGGGGGAGACCGCTCTGCGGCACGGTGGAGTACCCCAGCAAGATAACGCGACATTTCAGACTTTTTGCGCATCGAGGCTTTTGTGCGCGTTCCGCGCATCCGCGTGCCGCGCGCCTGCGGGACCGGACCAGGTCAGACTTCCGGCCTCAGCATCGGCGGGTTGAGCACTGTCGCCGCTCCAGCCCGGAACAACTGTGCGGGACGGCCTCCCTGACGCGTGGTCGTACCTCCGGACGGGACCAGGA
Source organism: Streptomyces sp. (assembly GCF_035563135.1). Classification (GTDB taxonomy): domain Bacteria; phylum Actinomycetota; class Actinomycetes; order Streptomycetales; family Streptomycetaceae; genus Streptomyces. The sequence continues at coordinate 5,795 of NZ_DATMVN010000180.1, read as the reverse complement.
AGCCTGGTGTTCCCGTGACCTTGCGATGGAAGTTCCTGGGGTCCAGGACCACACCCCACACCGCCTCATACACCCTTCGCAGCTCACCGACCGTGAACTCGGGCGGGCAGAACGCCGTGGCCAGCGAGGAGTATTCGATCTTCGAACGGGCCCGCTCCACCCCGTCGTCGAGGATCCTCGCGTGATCGAAGGCCAGCGGCGGGCACTCCTCACCGTCGCCACCGGTGCCGCCCCCCGGCCCGAGCAGGTCCTCCACCGGTGCCCAGCGGGCACTGTGCGCGTCACCGCCGGCACGCGGGGCCGGGAGATCGGGCGCCAACGCGAGGTGCGCGACACTGACGACCCTCATCCGGGGGTCTCGCCCCGGATCACCGTAGGTGGCCAGCTGTTCGAGATGGGCTCCGTTCCCGATGGCGGGGGCGGCCGGATCGTGCGCGCAGAGCCCTGTCTCCTCGACGAGCTCACGCGCTGCCGCCGCACCGAGGTCCTCATCGGCTCTGACGAATCCGCCCGGCAGTGCCCACCGCCCCTGGAACGGCGTTTCGCCGCGGCGTACCACCAACGCGCAGAGGGCATGACGTCGCACCGTGAGGACAACCAGATCGACGGTGACAGCGAAGGGCGGGAAGGCCGACGGGTCGTAGGGTGGCATGCCGAAATCATAGTCGTCTTCCTGACGATAAACACTCCCTTCGAGGCACGTGGTTCCGCGCGCGGCCCGGCCTTCTCCCCCCCAGCCGCGGTCGCCCCGTCGGCAGGCTTCGTCCGCCCGGGAACGCGAAGGGTCAATCGCGGCTCCTGGCGCCACGGGAGCCCGGCCGCCGGCTGTCCAGCCGCCGGGTGTCACGGACCCGGCCACGGCTCGCGGCCGCGCCCGGTCCGGAGGCAGCACCCGGTGCAGGCCGGTGCGTCACCCTCCGTTTACTCCTCCCGGACGCGGTGCGAGCGGCCCGCGGCCCGGCCCGCCGCCCCGCACGCCGCCCGCTCGGACCCTGAGAGTCGATGCCCCTTCCGTGGCCGTCGCGCAGGATGCGCTCTCCCCTGAGGCAACGACGCAGCGTTTCCGGGTCGAGGCCTTGGTTGCACGCCTGGTGCAGCAATTGGGCGAACGTGTAGTGGGGGTCTGCGCGCAGGGCGAGTCCCAGAGCCACCCTGGCCGCCGCCTCGTCACCCATGGACCACGAGACCCAGCCGGCCAGCGTCAGGGGCGCCGCCGCGTGTTCCACGTACGGACCGACACAGCGACGGGCGAGAGCACGCCACAGCCGCAGCGCCGTCCCGGCCTCGCTGCCCTCCATCCACTCGGCGGCCCTGTCCCTCGTCTCGCGGTCCTGAAGGCCGAGAATCACCGCCGCCGCCTCGCCGGGTGTGATCAGACCGTCGTCATCGCCGTCCGTCCCGGCGGGGCCTGCAGCCGGTGCGTTCCCGAGGCGTTCCATGAGGTCACGCGCGAGCGTCAGGGTCTCTCGCGCCACCTCACCGCGCCCGTCGACGTCGAGGATGCGGGACACCAGCACGGCACCCGCTGAATCAAGGGCCCGCTCCTGCTCCTGTGCCCCTGCGGATTCCCTCGGCTTGAGCCGTGCCTCCATGTCACGCAGCGATCCACGCACCTGAACACCGGCGTACGCGGCTGCGGCCGCCATCACCGTGGTGCCCGGAAGCGCCAGCGGATTGCCCTCGGGCGGACAGCAGCGGTCATCGGGACAGCAGTAGGACCAGTAACGCCCGTCGGAGATGCAGAGCGCCTCGAGCACGGGAACATCGAGCGCCCCGCAGGCCGTACGCAGCCACTGCGCGAACGGCCTCAGCCGCTCCATGGTCTGCGGAGCATCCTCCCCATCGGCCGGATCCTGGCAGAGGAAGACGACGATCGCGTCAGGACGGGCTTCGTGCTTCTCGCTTCCCTCGATCAGGCACTGCGCCAGCTGGTCGGCGACCGGCGCCCACTCCTGCGGCTCACGCGGGATGCCCAGCCGGAGCCTGCCGCCGAAGCGGCCCCGGCCGCCGTGCAGGGCGACCATGACCACACTGTCGTTCGGATGGAAACCCAGCAGGTACGGAAGGGCGTCGGCCAGTTCGGCGGGACCGCGCAGGGTGATCTGCTGAGCTTCGGACGGGCCGGTGGTTTCGTCGTGCTTGTTCATGGAATGACCGTCCCGCGTCCCGCCGTTTTCCGCGACCCCTGTGGATAACTTTGTCCACAGGCGCCGGCCGCCGTTCGCGGTTTGTCACAGGCATCGGGTTGCATGGGGGCATGACCAACGCAGACCGCGCAGAGCTCAGGGCCTCGGCCGATTCCGTACTTGCCCGTCTGGTCGGGGACACCACCGGCGCCGCCCGGCTGCGCGAGGACCAGTGGAAAGCCATCGAGGCCCTCGTCGCCGACAAGCGCAGAGCCCTGGTCGTCCAGCGGACAGGATGGGGCAAGTCCGCGGTGTACTTCGTCGCGACGTCGCTGCTGCGTGCGCGCGGCAGCGGACCTACGGTGATCATCTCGCCCCTGCTCGCGCTGATGCGCAACCAGGTGGCGGCGGCCAGGGCCGGGATCAGCGCGCGCACGATCAACTCCTCCAACACCGAGGAGTGGGACACCGTCCAGGCCGAGGTGGCGGCGGGCGAAGTGGATGTCCTGCTGGTCAGCCCCGAAGTACTGGTTTCTCCAACCTCGAATTCCGCCCGTTTCGTCCCTCGGGACGCCCCAGGTCGATCGATCTCCAATCCCCGCATCACTGCGTCCACGGCATAACGGGTGAAGACGCCGGCGATACGAATCTGGCGTGGGCCGCTCCACAGCACCTGGGCTGCGGCCGTCGCTCCTGGCCATGAGAGTTGGAACTGGGCCTGGTTGATGACTCTCGCGTCGGTCCCTCGCCTGGACTCCCCACGATGACGTCCAGGCCGAGCAAGTCGGTCCAGTCGCCATGCACCGGCCTCACGCTGTACTCGCTCGCCACAAACCGGACGCCCAGCACCATCTCTATGTGGACGCAACGAGACGCTGCCCGTACGCCTCTGCATTGGGCGTGCTGCCGGAGGTGAGCAGGGCCAGGGGTTGCTCGGTGTCTACTGCTACCTCCGGTGCGCGAAGCGGCCGGCTCGCTGTGATGGTGGTGTTGTTCCAGCGAGCCGGCGGCGATTAGTTTCCGGCTATGAGATGGTTTTGATGGCCTGCCAGCCGCTTGTGCCGACGACCTTCGGAGTACCCACGAGCCCGGTCCCGCGTCCGGGGACGAACTCGAGTCCTGCGGCGGTGTTGGCGGTGGTGGTCCAGAAGTCACCGATGCCGTCGCCGTCGGAGTCACCTGAGGCGGTGATCAGGGGGCGGGCAGCGGTGGACCACCCGGTGGCGTAGGCCGTCCGGCTGGAGGCGGCGCCCAGGGATGACGGATCGGTGCCGCCGTCGGGCACTCCGTCGCCGTCCGCGTCGCCGTTGCTCCTGCCGTGGTAGAGCCATACCTCGCCGGTGGTGGTGTGGCGGGCGACGAGGTCGGCGAAGCCGTCCCCGTCGACATCGCCCGAGGACCCGAGCTGCATCGACGCCCAGCCGGAGGAGCCGACCGGGTAGCCGGCCTGGATGTTGCCGCTGGAGTAGCCCGGCAGGAACCAGAGCTGGTCACCGATAACGGCGAGGAAGTCGGGGTTGTTGCTCTCCTCGCTCGGTGTGATGTCTCCGACTGAGACGATCTGCTTGATGGTGGCGGGATCGAGCGTGAGGCCGGTCTCGGAGTCCTCGAAGAAGTAGACCTCCCGTCTGGTGTCCTCGGTGAAGTCGCCCTGCCCGCCGTTCGGGTACAGCCAGAGGCTGCCGTCCGTCTTGCGGGCGACGAGGTCCTCGTAGAGGTCCTCGGTCCAGTCACCGCGGTGGGTGAGCAGGGCGCCCGCCCAGCTTCTGTTCGCCGCGAGGGGGATGGTGGTGGCCACGGCGCCGTTGCCGGTGCCCCCGTACAGGTGGAGATCACCGCTCGCGTTGACGGCGAACAGGTCGGGCGTGCCGTCGCCGTTGACGTCGCCGGGCTTGTCCACGACGCCGGGGCTCTTGGCGTAGAACTTGTAGGGGTACATGGGGCCGACGTTTTTGCCCAGGTCGACGGCCTGGACGTACAGCGTGTGCGGCCCGGGGGTGAGCGGGGTGAGTTTGGCCGACGCGTCACCGCCGACGGCGGCCGGTTTGGCGACGGTGCTCGGCGGGGTGCGGTCCAGGCTCCAGCGGTACTCGGCGATGTCCTTCTCACCCGCCGCGCCGAAGATGAATTCCCCTTCCGTGCGGGCCAGAGCGCCTTCGGCGTTCTCCGGGTAGAGGCCGCCCACCGACGTCACGGTCGGCATCGTGGACGGGGCGGTCGGATCGAAGCCGAAGCGGCAGCCGTTGGCGCCCTTCGTGGGTGTCCAGTCGGACGCGAAGGCGGAGTCACCGACGTCCTCGGCCTGCGCCTTCCATGAGAACTGCCCGGCGCTCGCGCCCTTGTAGTCGTTGAGGAGCTTTTTGGGTACGACGATGCTCGCGCGCACGCCCTTGGAGTCGCCGGCGAGGACGGTCTTGCGTACGGTCTGGTTGAAGATGATGCCCGGGGTGACATCGTGCTTGCCGGTCGGCCAGAGGTGGAACTGGACGTTGACGTCGCCGCCGTCGCGGTCCCACACCTGCGCGGTCAGGGTCACGTCGGTGTTGCCCAGGGTCACGTACGAGGAACCGTTGCCGCACTCGGTGCTGCTGATCTTGGTGCTGGGGATGGTGTCCAGCGCCCAGGGGGCTTCCGGCCGGCGGTTGAACTCGACGATGAGCTTCGCGTCCGGCTTGAACTTCTTCCAGCTGTATTCGTCCTTGTCTTCCTCGGCACTCTGGGGCGCGCGGAGGCCGAAGGTGATGTCGGGCGACTTGGCCGCCGCCGCCTTGACCGCGGCGTCCTTGGCGGTGAAGTCCACAGCCTTGTCCGGACAGCCGTGCGCGTCGTTGCCGTGGGCGTAGTTGCGGCTGTCCTGGAGGGTGGACCAGGCGGGCTGCTTGGCCCAGGTGGTGGCCGAGCTGATGGGGCCGGTCACGTACAGCTCGACCGGTTTGGCGGTGCAGGACCAGGAGTGCGTCTCGGTGATCTGGAACTGCGCGTCGATGACCTTCACGCCGGCCAGGAACTTCGACTCGACCCGGAAGAACGACCGTGCGGTGCCGCCGGTGGACGACTCGTAGCCGACGCGCGCCTCGCTGGTGGTGCCGCCGCTCCAGCCGGTGCCGTTCCAGTAGCTGTCGTTGGCGTGGGGCTTGTAGGCGATGGTCCACGCCAGCTTCTTGCCGGTCACCCGCGGGTCGATGTAGACCGGATACGTCGTGTCGGGGGAGGTGAGCAGTTCCCGGTCCGGCGTGAGCGTCAGCTGGTCGTGGGAGAAGTCGACGCCCACGGTACTGCTGTTGGCACCGGGGGTCAGATCCGTCGGGGTCTCGGCGGCCGCGGGCGCGGCGGTGCGGGAACGCACCGACGGGTCGGCGGGTTCCGTGCCGGAGGAGTCCCACATGCGGGCCGTCGATGTCGCGAAGACGGTCTGGCCGGCCGGGTTCACGGCCGTGAGGTTGCCCGCGTCGGGGTCCTGCTTCAGAGTGAGCCCCTCGGTCCTGAGACCGAATTCGATGGTGGCGAGCTCCGGGTTCGCGGCGGCCTCGGCGGTCTTGACGATGAGGGTCTGGCTGAACCCGTCGACACTCGCGGCGACCGCGAGGTCCACACCCGGGAGGACCTCGCGGTAGGTCGCGCTCGCCCCGTCCAGGACCGGAGCGGGCAGGGGTGCGGGCCACTTCAGTG
>NZ_DATMVN010000179.1:0-6219 GCF_035563135.1 Streptomyces sp. | reverse complement strand
GTGAGGTGCGTCGTGACATGGGTCCATTGTGACCTGCCGGCCACGGGCCGCCGTCGCGCCCCGCACCGCTCAGCGCTTGCGCGCCACGCCCCCGCAACCGGGGACCGGCTCGTCGCCGGGGACCTCGACGACCGCGCCGGGCTCCGGCCGCCGGTCCGCCGGGAGCGGGACGCCCGGCTCGACGGGTCCGAGGCCGGGGAGCCGAGGTACGCCGCTCCCGGCGAGTCGGCGGGTGGCCCGGTGCGGGAAGGCCCGGTCGGCCCGCGCCATGTCACGGCCCCCGGTGTCCAGGGCGAGCAGCTGCTGGACCATCTGTTCGTCGACCGGACAGCCGTCCTTGCCGTCGAGGAACCGGTCCTGCCTCCGTGCCGGATGCGGCTCGGCCGTGCCGGTCTCGGCGGCCTGGGTCCCCGGCCCGGTCATGACGCGCTCCGTCGGCCGGAGACTTCGGCGAACAGCGCGCGGTGGCAGATCGTGGGGCCGTGTGCCCGGTGGGGTGCTGTATCAGGAGGTGCGGTGCATCAGGTCAGGAGGAAGTCGGCCTGTCCGGCCTTGGCGCCCTGGATGAAGGCGGCGATCTCTCCGTTGGAGTAGATGAGCGCGGGACCGTCGGGATCCGCGGACTGGCGGACCGCCACCCTGCCGTCCGCCAGCTTCATGGCCTCGATGCAGTTGCCGCCGTTACCACCGCTCCACGGCTTGTACCAGCCTTCGGTGCCGAGATCGGCGGCCGGCATGCCGTTGTATATGTGGTTCATCACAGCTCCTTGCGGAAGTCCCTGAGGATTTCCTTCGTGCGTTGTGCAGTTGCGGCCTGAGCCGCCATTCGGTCCATGACCTCGAGGTAGGAGGCCACCTCGGGACGCGCGTCGAAGTAGACGGCGCCGGTCAGGTACTCGCTGTAGACCATGTCCGGGAGTTCGGGGACCGCGAAGCGGAAGAGGACGAACGGGCCGTACGTGCCCGGGTGGTGGCCGGTCGCGAACTCCGCGATCTGCAGGGTCACGTTGGGCAGGTCGGTCGCCTCCAGCAGGCGGTCGACCTGGGCCCGCATGGCGTCGGGGCTGCCGACGGGACGGCGCAGGACGGTCTCGTCCATCACCACCCACAGCTTCGGCGCCTCCGCCTTGGTCAGCAGCGACTGCCGTTCCATCCGCAGCGCCACATGGCGCTCGATGTCCGCGGGCCGGGTCTGGCCGACCGCGCCGGTGCGCAGGACGGAGCGCGCGTAGTCCTCGGTCTGCAGCAGACCGGGGACGAAGTGCGGCTCGTAGGTGCGCAGGAGGCTCGCGGCACCTTCCAGGCTGACGTACATGCTGAACCAGTCGGGCAGCACGTCGTGGAAGCGCTGCCACCAGCCGGGCTTGTTGGCCTCTTCGGCGAGCTCGACGAATGCTTCGACCTCGTCGTCGGCGATGCCGTAGGCCTTGAGGAGGAGCTGGACGTAGGGGATCTTCAGCCCGACCTCGGCCGTCTCCATCCTGCGTACGGTCCCCGGGGCGACACGGAGCACCTTCGCCGCCTGGTCACGGCTCAGGCCGACGCGCTCCCGCAGATCCTGCAGGCGCTTGCCGAGAACGACCTGGCCCACGGTCGGGGCGGACCGCGGTTCGCTCACTTCAGACCTCCCGATGCGCTGTGTGCCAGCAGTCTGCCATGCGCATGGCTTCAGGGACACAGTCACTCTGAATTTTTCAGAGTGCCTCTTGCCAAGTGTTCATGTCAGGGGGAGAGTTGGTGACCGAACCAAGTCCGCGTGATCGCGTCCGCCCTTTCCGGGTGGTGCGAGGCGTGACACAGCCCCCACTGTGAGGAATCGGTCGTGGCACCTGGCAGTGCGCTCATCCCCCGGCTCATGGACCTCAGCCCCGGGACGGAAGCGCTCCGTTACTGCTTCGCGCTTCCGGCGCGCCCCGAGTCGGTGGCCGGAGCCCGGCGCCTCACACGCGCCCGGCTGGCGGACTGGCGGCTGACCGGGGACACCCACGACGCGGCCGTGCTGATCGTCTCCGAGCTGGTCACCAACGCGGTGGTGCACACCGCGAGCGCCCGGGTCGTCTGCGAGCTCCGCTGCGAGGGCAGCAGTGTGCGCATCTCCGTGCAGGACCAGGGACATCAGCCCGGAGGCCCCCGGATGTCCCTCACCTCCGAGGGGGAGCACGGACGCGGACTGCTGCTCGTCGACTCCATGAGCGCCGCCTGGGGCTCCCATGCCGCGGGGAACCACTCGGGGCGCATCGTGTGGGCCGAGCTGCCGTACGGCCCGGAGCGGACATGCTGAGGAACGCCCTGTCCCAGCTGCTCGGCGTGCGCCGCGCCCGCCCCGTGGAGGAGGGCGGCGTCCCCGGCAGGATCCGGCTTCCGCTGCCGCCCGCCCTGTCGGCGGACCTCGGCTGCGACGCGGTGGGCGTACCGGCGCAGTACGGGTTCCGGCTGATGTCGCACCTGCCGCGCGCCGGGTGCGTGTTCGCCGACGCCGACCGGTGGTGGTGGATCGTCCCGTCGGGTTCGGACCTCGATCTGGACTGGCCGGAGCAGGCCTCGTACGCCACCGGGGCCTACGTCCCCGCCGGGCGCCCCCGGCTGATCCACGCGCCGGACAGCCGTACGCCCTACACGCCGCCCATTCCGCTCTTCCTCATGGTGTGCCAGGTCACCGGTGTCGCGCCGTCCTGGGACCCGCCCGGCCGGCCGAGGGCCGTCCGCGTTCCCTGACGGCGCCCGGCCCGTTCACGGCCGGTCGAGATAGGCGAGCCCCGGGTGGACCCCGGTGTATCCCTCGACCAGCCGGCGGGCCACGGAGACGGAGTCGACCAGCGGGTGCAGGGCGAAGGCCCGCACGGCCGCCGCCCGTGACCCGCTCTCCGCGGCTTCGAGCACCGCCCGCTCCACGGCCTTGACCGCTGTGACCAGCCCGACCGCGTGGTACGGGAGCGGGTCGACGGCGACGGGCTGCGCGCCGTTGGCGTCGACCAGGCACGGCACCTCGATGACGGCGTCCGCGTCGAGCTCCGGAAGGGTGCCCCGGTTGCGGACGTCGAGGATCAGCGAGGTCCGTTCGTTGCGGGCGACGGCGCGCATCAGGGCGAGGGCCACCTGCTCGTAACCTCCGGACTCCAGATCGCTCTCCTCGCGCTCACCGGCTCCGGCCACGTCCCGGTTCTCCGACATGTACGTCGCCTCACGTTCGGCACGCGTACGGTCCCAGGTGGCCAGCGGCGGGGCGGCCGGGTCCTTCATCCGGGCGTAGAAGCCCTCCTGCTGTTCGCGGAGGAAGGCGCCGCGGGTCTGCTCGGCGTCCTGGTAGGCGCGGACCGCCTCCCGGTTGAAGTAGTAGTAGTGCAGGTACTCGTTGGGGATCGCGCCCAGCGAGCGCAGCCAGTCGGGGCCGAAGAGCCTGCCCTCCTCGAAGGAGCCGAGCAGCACCGGGTCCGCGAGCAGGCGCGGGAGTTCGTCGCGGCCCTCGACCCACAGGCCCCGGACCCATCCGAGGTGGTTGAGTCCGACGTAGTCGATCCGTGCCCGGTCCGGGTCCGCGCCCAGGACCCGGGCGATCCGGCGGCCGAGTCCCACCGGGGAGTCGCAGATGCCGATGACCCGGTCGCCGAGGTGCCGGGCCATGGCCTCGGTGACCAGGCCCGCCGGATTGGTGAAGTTGATGACCCACGCGTCGGGCGCGAGCCGGGCGATGCGCCGGGCGAGGTCCGTGGCCACGGGAACGGTGCGCAGCCCGTAGGCGATACCGCCGGCCCCGGTCGTCTCCTGGCCCAGGACCCCCTCGTCGAGCGCGACGCGTTCGTCGGCGGCGCGGCCTTCCAGACCGCCGACCCGGATCGCGGAGAAGACGAAGTCCGCGCCCCGCAGGGCCTCGTCGAGATCGCCGGTGGCGAGGACGGCGGGCGCGTCGTCGATGCCGGCCGCCTGTTCGGCGAGGACCCGGGCGACCGCCGTGAGCCGGTCCGCGTCCGTGTCGTACAGGGTCACCCGCGAGACGCGGCCTTCGGCGTGGTCCCCGAGCAGCGCCCCGTACACGAGAGGGACCCGGAATCCGCCTCCGCCAAGAATTGTCAGCTTCACGCTGCTCGATGGTACGGGGCGAAGGGCCGGGTGCCCCGGACCCCGGGGGCCCGGGGCACCCGGCACGGCGCGGGCCGCCGGTGTCAGTGGCCGTTCCACCAGCGCACGACGGCGTGCCAGATCCTCGCCGGCCCGCCGCGCTGCGCCGGGATGACGGCGCCCTCTCCGGGGGCCGCGTGCGGTCCGGCGGTGTCCGCTCCGGCCGGGGCGGGAGCCGCCGGGGAGGCGGAGCCACGCCGGGGGGCGGAGGGTGACGACACCTCCCAGTCGGCCTGCGCCCGGGACCGGGCCATCGCCGGCAGGGGTTCCGCGTCGATCTCCTGCTGCGGACTGGGCGCGAAACTCGCCGGCAGGTCCACCAGGTGCCGCGAGACGAAGTTTCCGGTCCAGCTCAACTCGCTCTCGGCGACGCTGAGTTCCAGGTCGGGAAGGCGCATCAGCAGGGCGTCGACACCTACGTCGGCGATGGCACGCCCGATGTCCTGGCCGGGGCACTCGTGGGGGCCGCTGCTGAACGCCATGTGGGCGCGGTTGCCCTCCATGCCGGCGGTGAGGTCGGGCCGGATGGCGGGATCCGTGTTGGCCGGCGCGATACCGACGATGAGGGCGTCACCGGCCTTGATCTGCTGCCCGCCGAGCTCGGTGTCCCCCACCGCCCAGCGGCCCAGGATCGAGGTGAACGGCGGCTCGTCCCACAGCGTCTGCTCGACGGCCTCGGGGACGGTCATGTGCCCGCCGCTGAGCCTGGCCCGGAACCTCGGGTCCGTGAGAACCATGCGCAGCACGTTGGCGATCAGGTTGGTGGTCGTCTCGTAGGCGACGATGAGGACCACCCGCAGGTGTTCGCTGACCTCCTTGTCGGTGAGTCCGGCGGGGTGTTCGACCAGCCAGGTGGCGAAGTCCTCGGCGGGCGCCTCCCGGCGGCGGCTGACCAGCCGGTCCAGCACGCCGATCACATAGGCGTTGCTCGCGACTGCGGTCTCCGAGCCTCGCGTCATGTCACGCGCGGCCTGCACCAGGCGGTCGTCGTACTCCTCCGGCATGCCGATGATCGCGCACATCACCATCATCGGCAGCCGCTCGGCGAACTGGCTGACCAGCTCCGCGTGGCCTTCCTGGCAGAAGTCGTTGACCAGCCGGTTGCTGTAGCGGTTGATGTGACGGCGCACGCCGCGGGTGTCGATGCGCGCCATGCTGTCGGTGACCGCGCCGCGCAGCCGTTCGTGGGTGGCGCCCTCGGCGAACGAACACACCGGCTGCCAGGTGAAGACCGGGGCGAGCGGGTGGTCCGGGGGCACGCTGCCCTCCTGCAGGGCACGCCAACGGCGCGAGTCGCGGGAGAACTGTGAGGGGGTGCGGGTCATGTGGAGGTTCTCGCTGTGCCCGAGCACCAGCCAGGCGGGGACGTCCCCGTGCATCAGGACAGGTGCGACCGTGCCGTGTTCGGCGCGCAGCTTCTCGTACAGGCCCGCGGGGTCCGCCTCGGCTTCGGGCCCGTACAGCCGGCGCAGCCCGCCGGGCCCGATGCCCATGCCGTGCGCGGGGCATTGCGGGGGCGGAACCGGACCTGTGGGCGATCCGGGTTCGTCGTGGAAGGGGGTTGTCACTGTGGCTCCAGGAATAAGGCGTTCTGTGACCGGGCGAGTGGGGACAGAGCCCGTTCAGAGGCAGAGGTGCGTGCCGTCCTCAGGTGAGCGGCACGGCAAGGCTGTGCAGGTAGCGCATCAGGGTCATCAGCACATCGCGGCTGGAGGCGCGCAGCCGGGCGTCGCAGTCGATCATCGGCACCTCGTCCGGCAGGTCCAGGGCTCTGCGCAGGGCCTCCACGGGGTGGTGCGGCGCACCGGGGAAGGTGTTGACGGCCACGACGAACGGCACGCCGCGCTCCTCCAGCCTGCCGATGACGTCGAAACTGACCTGGAGCCGCCGGGTGTCGATGAGGACGACGGCCCCGAGGGCTCCTTCGAAGAGCCCGTTCCACAGGAACCAGAAGCGTTCCTGGCCGGGGGTGCCGAACAGATAGAGGATCAGTTCCTCGCTGAGGCTGATCCGGCCGAAGTCCATGGCCACGGTGGTGGCGGTCTTGGACTCCACCCCCGCGTTGTCGTCCACGCCGACGCCGGCCTGGGTCATGGTCTCTTC
>NZ_DATMVN010000178.1:0-29131 GCF_035563135.1 Streptomyces sp. | reverse complement strand
CTGCACCGTCCCCGTCACCGTCACCGTCGACCTCCACACCCGCCCCGCACAAGCCATCGAAGGCATCGCCTACTTCACCGTCTCCGAACTCCTCCAGAACATCAGCAAACACGCCCACGCCACCCACGCCACCGTCGACGTGTGGCGGGCCTCGGACCGGCTGATGCTCCAGGTCACCGACGACGGCAGGGGCGGAGCCGGTGTGACGACGGGCAGCGGTCTGGCCGGGCTGACGGAACGGCTGGACGCGGTGGACGGCATCCTCGTCGTCGACTCCCCCGCCGGGGGCCCGACGGCGGTCACGGCCGAGCTGCCCTGGCGGGGCTGAGGACCCGGCCCCGTACACGAGCCGCAGCCGCAGTGCCCCGGCCGCCGTCACGGCGGCCGGGGCACTGCGGCGCGTCCGGTGCCACCGGAACCACCGGTGTGGGGCCCATCGGGACGCCGATGCTGGAATGCTGGGCACAGAGCGGCGCGCGACAGCGGCGTACACACGGAACACCGACAGTGGGGGACACACGCCGTGGAGGAAAGAGTGCGGGTCGTCATCGCCGAGGACTCGGTGCTGCTCCGGGAAGGGCTCACCCGGCTGCTGACCGAGCTCGGGCACGACGTCGTCGCCGGGGTGGGGGACGCCGAGGCGCTGATCAAGACGGTGAGCGACCTCGCGGGGCAGGGCGCGCTGCCGGACGTGGTGGTCGCCGACGTGCGGATGCCGCCGACCCACACCGACGAGGGCGTACGGGCGGCGGTGCGGCTGCGCAAGGACCACCCGGACCTCGGGGTCCTGGTGCTCTCGCAGTACGTCGAGGAGCAGTACGCCACCGAGCTGCTGGCCGGGAGCAGCCGTGGAGTGGGGTATCTGCTGAAGGACCGGGTCGCCGAGGTCAGGGAGTTCGTGGACGCCGTCGTGCGGGTGGCGCGGGGCGGGACCGCGCTGGACCCGGAGGTGGTGGCACAGCTGCTGGGGCGCAGCCGCAAGCAGGACGTGCTGGCGGGGCTCACGCCGCGCGAACGGGAGGTCCTCGGTCTGATGGCGGAGGGGCGTACGAATTCAGCCGTCGCCCGTCAGCTGGTCGTCAGCGACGGAGCCGTGGAGAAGCACGTCAGCAACATCTTCCTGAAACTCGGCCTGTCGCCCAGTGACGGAGATCACCGACGTGTTCTCGCCGTTCTCACTTATCTGAACTCGTGATGACGCGATGATCCGATTGCGATGGTCCGGGTGATCCACCCGCCGTCGGGCGGCCCCCCGGGCCTTACCGCGGCCCACGAGGAAAGGACGAGTACCGGAGGGGGTTCGTCCAGTGATCGAGGGGTCCGGAAAGTATGGCAAAGCGTGACGCATTCATGTCCTGAAAACGCGTCCACCATATGACCGGTCCGAGGAAGGCGACCCTTACAGAAGTAGGGTGGGGCCTGGACCGCCGGCGGGCCGGCCGGTCCCGAGCCGCCGCCCCGAGGGAGGTCCAGTTCAGTGACCAGCCAGGTCAGTAGCCCAGCCGGAAAGTCCGATGAGGCCAGCGAGGCTGTCGTCGGGGAACAGCGCGCCCCGCACACGGGTCGTACGGGTGCCGCCGAGAAGGAAATCCGCCGTCTGGACCGGGTGATCATCCGTTTCGCGGGTGACTCGGGTGATGGCATGCAGTTGACGGGTGACCGGTTCACGTCGGAGACGGCGTCGTTCGGGAACGACCTGTCGACGCTGCCGAACTTCCCGGCCGAGATCCGGGCGCCCGCCGGCACACTGCCGGGTGTGTCGTCGTTCCAGCTGCATTTCGCGGACCACGACATCCTGACACCGGGCGACGCACCGAACGTACTGGTCGCGATGAATCCCGCCGCGCTGAAGGCGAATATCGCGGATGTGCCGCGCGGGGCGGACATCATTGTGAACACGGATGAGTTCACCAAGCGCCCGATGGCGAAAGTCGGTTATGCCGAGTCCCCTCTGGAGGACGGATCGCTCGAGGCGTACAACGTGCATGCGGTGCCGTTGACCACATTGACGATCGAGGCGTTGAAGGAGTTCGGTCTTTCCCGCAAGGAGGCCGAGCGGTCGAAGAACATGTTCGCGCTCGGACTGTTGTCCTGGATGTATCACCGTCCGACCGAGGGGACGGAGGCATTCCTCCGGTCGAAGTTCGCGAAGAAGCCGGCCATCGCCGAGGCGAATGTGGCGGCGTTCCGTGCGGGCTGGAATTTCGGTGAGACGACAGAGGATTTCGCGGTCAGTTATGAGGTAGCGCCCGCGTCGAAGGCCTTCCCGACGGGCACGTACCGCAATATCTCGGGAAACCTCGCCCTGTCGTACGGGCTGATCGCGGCGGGCCGTCAGGCGGATCTGCCGGTATATCTGGGTTCGTATCCGATCACTCCGGCGTCCGACATCCTGCACGAGCTGTCCAAGCACAAGAATTTCGGTGTGCGGACGTTCCAGGCGGAGGACGAGATCGCCGGGATCGGGGCGGCGCTCGGTGCGTCGTTCGGCGGGTCGCTGGGTGTGACGACCACCTCGGGCCCGGGTGTGGCGCTGAAGTCGGAGACGATCGGTCTGGCGGTGTCGCTGGAGCTGCCGCTGCTGATCATCGACATCCAGCGCGGCGGGCCCTCCACCGGTCTGCCGACCAAGACGGAGCAGGCCGACCTGCTCCAGGCCATGTACGGACGCAACGGTGAGGCGCCGGTCCCGATCGTGGCGCCGATGACCCCGGCGGACTGCTTCGACGCCGCTCTGGAGGCGGCCCGGATCGCGCTGACCTACCGGACCCCGGTGTTCCTGCTCTCGGACGGGTACCTCGCCAACGGCTCCGAGCCCTGGCGCATCCCCGAGACCGACAGCCTGCCGGATCTGCGGACCCGGTTCGCGACCGGACCCAACCACACCCTCGCGGACGGCACGGAGGTGTTCTGGCCGTACAAGCGGGATCCGGAGACCCTGGCCCGCCCCTGGGCCGTCCCCGGCACCCCGGGGCTGGAGCACCGGATCGGCGGGATCGAGAAGCAGGACGGCACGGGCAACATCTCGTACGACCCGGCCAACCACGACTTCATGGTCCGTACCCGCCAGGCGAAGGTCGACGGCATCCAGGTCCCCGACCTGGAGGTCGACGACCCGGCCGGCGCGACGACCCTGGTGGTGGGCTGGGGCTCGACGTACGGGCCGATCACGGCGGCGGTGCGCCGGCTCCGCGCGGCCGGCGAGACCGTCGCCCAGGCCCACCTGCGCCACCTCAACCCGTTCCCGCGGAATCTCGGTGAGGTGCTGAGGCGTTACGACAAGGTCGTGGTCCCGGAGATGAACCTCGGCCAGCTCGCGCTGCTGCTGAGGGCCAAGTATCTCGTGGACGCCCGGAGTTACAACCAGGTCAACGGAATGCCCTTCAAGGCCGAGCAGCTCGCCACAGCCCTCAAGGAGGCCATTGATGCCTGACGCCAACGAACTGCTCCAGCTGGTCCCCAGGGCCGAGGGCAAGCAGTCCATGAAGGACTTCAAGTCCGACCAGGAGGTGCGCTGGTGCCCGGGCTGCGGTGACTACGCGGTTCTCGCGGCCGTACAGGGCTTCATGCCCGAACTGGGCCTGGCCAAGGAGAACATCACCTTCGTCTCCGGCATCGGCTGCTCCTCCCGCTTCCCGTACTACATGAACACCTACGGGATGCACTCCATCCACGGCCGCGCCCCCTCCATCGCGACGGGCCTGGCCACCTCCCGCCGCGACCTGTCCGTCTGGGTCGTCACCGGCGACGGCGACGCGCTGTCCATCGGCGGCAACCACCTCATCCACGCGCTGCGCCGCAACGTCAA
This sequence comes from Streptomyces sp., assembly GCF_035563135.1. Classification (GTDB taxonomy): domain Bacteria; phylum Actinomycetota; class Actinomycetes; order Streptomycetales; family Streptomycetaceae; genus Streptomyces. Next base: position 25,323 of record NZ_DATMVN010000178.1, on the reverse strand, counting down.
CCTCAAGATCCTGCTGTTCAACAACCGGATCTACGGGCTCACCAAGGGCCAGTACAGCCCCACCTCCGAGGTCGGCAAGATCACCAAGTCGACGCCGATGGGCTCGCTCGACGCGCCCTTCAACCCGGTCTCCCTCGCTCTGGGCGCCGAAGCCTCCTTCGTCGCCCGCACCGTCGACTCCGACCGCAAGCACCTCACGAGCGTGCTGCGCGCGGCGGCGGACCACCCCGGCACCGCGCTGGTGGAGATCTACCAGAACTGCAACATCTTCAACGACGGCGCCTTCGAGGTGCTCAAGGACAAGCAACGGGCCGAGGAGGCGGTCATCCGCCTCGAACACGGCAAGCCGATCGTCTTCGGCCCCGACGGTTCCAAGGGCGTCGTCCGCGACCCCCTCACGGGCGACCTGAACGTCGTGGCGGTCACCGAGGGCAACCAGTCGCAGATCCTCGTCCACGACGCCCACAACCCCAGCCCCACGACCGCCTTCGCGCTGTCCCGGCTGGCCGACGCCGACACCCTGCACCACACACCGATCGGCGTGCTGCGCAGTGTGGAGCGGCCGGTCTACGACTCCCTGATGTCCGACCAGCTCGATGCCGCGGTCGAGCAGCACGGCAAGGGCGACCTGAGCGCCCTCCTGGCGGGCAGCGACACCTGGACCGTGGTCGGCTGACCCGCCGTCACGCCCGTCCGACGGGGCCCGGAGCCGACCGGTTCCGGGCCCCGTCGTATGCCGCGCGCGGCCCCGGCCTCGTCCACCTGTGGCTCGGGCCGGCGGGCCGGCGCCCGTACCTGGCCGGCGGCCTCCCGGCCGGCGAGGGTGAGCGAGTGGTCCACACGGGGCGGGCTCGCCGGCTTCGCGTCCCGGTCGAGCACCAGGTGACCGAGCAGCTGATCCTCGGCTCCGGGCTCCCGCACACCTTCCTGCGCAACGGTGGGCCCACCGGGAACCGCACGGCGGATCCGGCGTCCGTCCTGGAGAACGGCGCCGTCGTCACCGACGCCGGTGACGGGCGCGCCGCCTCCGCCACCCGGGCCGACCACGGGGAAGCGGCCGCCGCCGTGCCGACCGGCGAGGCTCACCCGGGCGCGGCGTACGAGCTGAGCGGCGACGTCGCCCGGTCGCCGGCCGGCCACTCCGCCGGCCGGGACGGTCGCGGCGGCGGTCGCCGCGGCCTGAACGGGCACGCCCGCGCCTGTCACGACCGTTTCCCTGAGACGGCAATGACAGAGGACTCTTCCGGCGCTACCGTCGTGCAGTCGGCCGACCGCCGGCACGAGGAGCGCCAGGAGGGCCCGTGAAGGGGAAGAACGAACAGCGGGCCGGCCTGCTGTACGGAATCGGCGCGTACGGGATGTGGGGCCTCGTCCCCCTCTTCTGGCCGCTGCTGGAACCGTCGGGAGCGGTGGAGATCCTCGCTCACCGGATGGTGTGGTCGCTGGGTGTCGTGGGCATCGCCCTGCTGTTCCTGCGCCGCTGGGCGTGGATCGGCGAGCTGGTACGGCAGCCCCGGCGGCTGGGGCTGATCGCGATCGCCGCGACCGTGATCTCGGTCAACTGGGGTCTCTACATCTGGTCCGTCAACAACGGCCATGTCGTCGAGGCGTCGCTCGGCTACTTCATCAATCCGCTGGTCACCATCGCCATGGGCGTCCTGCTGCTCGGTGAGCGGCTGAGGCCGGCGCAGTGGACCGCGGTGGCCACCGGTTTCGCCGCGGTGCTCGTGCTGGCGATCGGCTACGGGCAGCCGCCGTGGGTCTCGCTGGTGCTGGCGTTCTCGTTCGCGACGTACGGCCTGGTGAAGAAGAAGGTCAACATGGGCGGCCTGGAGTCCCTGGCCGCCGAGACCGCCGTGCTGTTCCTGCCCGCGCTCGGCTTCCTGCTGTGGCTCGGGACGAGCGGTGAGGCGACGTTCCTGGCCGGGGGCGCGGGGCACGGAGCCCTCCTCGCCGCGACGGGACTCGTCACCGCGGTCCCCCTCGTCTGCTTCGGTGCCGCTGCGATCCGGGTGCCGCTGTCCGTCCTGGGCCTGTTGCAGTATCTGGCTCCGGTGTTCCAGTTCGCGCTCGGCGTCCTGTACTTCCACGAGGCGATGCCGCCCGAGCGCTGGGCCGGCTTCGCCCTTGTCTGGGTGGCGCTGATGCTCTTGACCTGGGACGCGCTGCGGACGGCACGGCACACGAGGGCAGAGACCCTGCGTCTGGCCGTACGGGCGGCACAGGCCGCAGCGCCCATCGCGACGGATTCCGCTTCCGCACCGGACAGGGAGGCACCGGTCATAAAATAGTTACCTGGTTCCTTTTTTGCCTTGGTTGCGTTTTTCTTTCCCGGAGGACGGGCGACGTGGGCCGAGGAGCAGTCATGACCGACGTACTGATCGTGGGCGCGGGCCCCACCGGACTGACCCTGGCCTGCGATCTCGCCCGGCGGGACATCGCCGTCCGGATCGTCGACAAGGCGCCGTCCGGGTCCGGCGGGTGCACGGCGCCGGGGAGCCGGGGCCCGGGACGGCCGCCGCGGGGCCGGGCGCCCTGCACGACCGGGAGGGGCACGCCCACGCGGCGTACGGCATCGACGGGGACACCGTCGTCGTGATCCGGCCCGACAACCACGTGGGGCTGATCTCGGACGCGGACGACCGCGACGCGGTACGCCGGTATCTGCGTGTGCTGGACGGGGTGCGGGGACCGGATCCGACGAGTGGGGCGGACATGGTGGACGGCACCCGCAAAGGCTGATTGAGTGCCCGGATGGGGACGATCCTGAAGGACATGAGGCACGTTCAGTGGCATGAGCTGCGCCATGCCCAGGGCTCCGCGTCCCAGGTCCCCGGGCTGCTGTCGAGGATCGCCTGGGGCGACAGCGAATCGGCCGGGGACGCGCTGAGCGACCTGGGCCGGTGGATAGCCGCGCTGGCCGTGTTCGACGCGACGGCCGCCACGGTGCCGTTCCTGTGGGAACTCGCCGCCATGAGGACCGTGAAGGACCGCGTGGGGGTGCTCGGCCTGCTGGGGACGATCCTCGCCCATGGCCACGCGCTCCACCCCGAGTGGACCAGGGACGCGCATCTGGCGGTCCTGGCCGGCCGGGCGACGGCCGAGCGGCTGGCGACGGACGGCGATCCGGCGGTGAGCACCGCGGCCGGTGAACTGCTGGCCGCCTGCGGCGGGCACGCCTGCGCGGCCTGCCCGCCGCGGTAGGCCCGGGGGCCGGACGCCGGCGGCCCGCCGGCCCGCCGTCCGTGTGCCTCGCGCGCCGATCCCCTCCGAAGAAGCCGATCCGCTCCGAAGAATCAGCCCGGGTTCCGGAGTACCCGTTGCCGTGCCTTCACGCACCCAGTAGAAACGGTTTTCATGACACTGCACTGGAAGGTCGTCATCGACGCCACCGAGCCGCACGCCCAGGCCGACTTCTGGGCGGAGGCCCTCGGTTACCTCGTCGAGGACAACAGCGCCCTGGTCGAGGAGCTGCTCGGCGCGGGAGCGGTGCCCGAAGCCGCCACGGTTGAACCCCACGGGCGCCGCGCCTGGCGTGACCTCGCCGCGGTGCGGCACCCGGACGATCCGTACGAGCGGAAGAGCGGGACCGGACTCGGCCGCCGGCTCCTCTTCCAGCGCGTGCCGGAGCCCAAGACGGCGAAGAACCGCCTCCACCTGGACGTCCACACGGCCCCGGGACAGCGCGAGGCCGAGGTGGAACGACTGGTGGGACTGGGCGCGAGCGTGCTGCGGACCGTCGAGGAACCCGGCGGGGCCTGGCAGGTGCTCCTGGACCCGGAGGGCAACGAATTCTGCGTCCACTGACGGAGGTGACCGTCCGCGCAGGTCAGCGGCGTACGGCGGGAAAGCGATCTCTCTAGGCTGACCCCATGTTCACGCCACCCGCCGCATACACCCTTGTCGCCACGGACCTGGACGGCACGCTCCTGCGTTCCGACGACACCGTGAGCCCGCGCTCCCGCGCAGCGCTCGCCCGCGCCGCGTCGGCCGGTGCGCAGCACCTGATCGTCACGGGCCGGCCGGTGCCGGGCATACGCGCCCTGCTCGCGGACCTCGGCTACACCGGCCTCGTGGTCTGCGGTCAGGGCGCGCAGGTGTACGACGCGGGGTCGGCCCGCATGCTGAGCTCGGTGGCGCTGGACCGGGAGCTGGCCGACGCCGCGCTCGGCAAGATCGAGGCGGAGGTGGGACAGGTGTTCGCCGCGGTCGACCAGGACGGCATCGACGGCCGGACCCTGATCGAGCCGGGTTACCGCATGCCGCATCCCTCGCTCCCCGCACAGCGGGCCGGGCGCCGTGCGGACCTGTGGGCGGCGCCGGTCATCAAGGTGCTGATACGCCACCCGGAGCTGACGGACGACGAACTGGCCGCGACCGCCCGGAGGGCGGTGGGCGAGCTGGCCTCCGTCACGATGGCGGGCCCCGGGACGGTGGAACTGGCGCCGTACGGCGTGGACAAGGGCACCGGGATCTCCCGGGCCGCCGGGCTGCTGGGCCGTGACCTCGCCGGCGCGGTGGCCTTCGGCGACATGCCCAACGACCTGCCGATGTTCCTCCGCACGGGTCACCGGGTGGCGATGGGCAACGCCCACGCCGAACTGCGTGCCGCAGCCGACGAGATCACGCTCTCGAACGAGGACGACGGCGTCGCGGTGGTCCTGGAACGCCTCTTCGCCTGAAGGCGTGCCGACGCCCGGCTCCCTGAATCCGGGCCCCCGGAGCCCCGGCACGGGTGGCCGGAAAACACCTGTCTCCAAATACATGCACATGCATAAGATGCGTACGCAGGTAAAAGTCGTACGCCATCAATTGGGGGCACGTCATGACCGCACGCACCTTCCTCTTCCTGCTCGGCAGCAGCCGCTCCGGCGGCAACACCGAGACGCTCGCCCGGCTCGCGGCCGAGCAGCTGCCGCCCGGTACGGAACAGCGGTGGCTGGACCTGCGCGACCTCCCGCTCCCCGACTTCGAGGACCGACGGCACGCAGAGGGCCACGTCGCCCCCACCGGGCACGCCGCGACCCTGCTGGAGGCGACGCTCGCCGCCACCGATGTCGTCATCGCCTCACCGCTGTACTGGTACGCGGTCTCCACCTCCGCCAAGCGCTACCTGGACCACTGGGCGGGCTGGGCGGAAACGCCCGGGACCGGCTTCCAGCAGCGGATGGCCGGGAAGACCCTGTGGGGGGTCACCGCGCTCGCGGACGAGGACCCGGCGGTCGCCGAGCCCCTCGCCGGGACTCTGCGGAATTCGGCGCGCTACCTCGGGATGCGGTGGGGCGGGGTGCTGCTCGGCAACGGCAGCAGGCCCGGCGACGTACTGTCCGACACCGGCGCCACGGCCAGGGCGAAGGAGTTCTTCAACTGACCCGCCCCGGGGCGGAGGGACCGCCCGGGGCGGGGTCCCCGCCAACGGCACCCGAAGGGGACCTGCCGTCGGCGGCGGTCAGGGACCGCAGGACATGGGACACCAGCGTGGCGACCGTCGCCTCGTCCTGGGCCGGCTCGCGCAGCACGTGGCGGTAGTAGACAGGGGCGTAGAGCAGCTCCACCGCCATCGGCAGGTCGGCACCGGCCGGGATCTGCCCCTGCTCCTGGGCGCGCCTCAGCCGCCCCACGGCGCCCTCGAAGCGGGGGCCGACGAGCTGTTCGCGCACGGCCCTCGCGAGGGAGTCGTCGTGGTGCATCTCCGACAGGATTCCGGCGTAGGCCGGACCGTAGGGCGGGGTGGAGACCAGCTTCACCGCGCCGTTGATGTGCGCGCACAGGTCGGCCGCTATGTCACCGGTGTCGTCGAACGGCGTGGCTCCGATGAGCGCCTCGGCGAACGCCTCCAGGAGCACCGCGCCCTTCGACGGCCACCAGCGGTAGATCGTCTTCTTGCTCACACCGGCGCGGGCCGCGATGGCCTCGACGGTGACCCGGCGGTACCCCTTCTCCGTGCACAGCTCCAGGGCGGCGTCCAGCGTCGCCCGTCGTGACCTCTCGCTGCGGCGCACGGAAATCGGCGATGTGATCATTCGGTGAGCATAGGGGGATTCCCCCCACCGCTTATTGACAGGTCGTCGCCAAAAGTCGAACAATGACCCTTGCCGGAAACGGAACGTACCGTGTCGTCACGTTCCGTGCAGCGCAACCGTTCGTGCCGTTCGTGCCGCGACGAGCCGATCGGGGGACGGCTCGACCGGCCGACGGTACGGGCGGCCCGGATCGGCCCCCTCAGACGCCGATGTCCTCCGTCGTGAAGCGCGCCCGGGCCGCGGAGCCGAACACCGCCGCGTACGCCGCCTGCAGACCCAGGTTCCTGGTCATCTCCTCCCAGCACACCGGGGCGCGCAGCAGGTCCGTGAAGGACAGCCAGTGGTGCGGGAAGAGGTACGGGTGGATCCCGTCGAGCTGCGGCACCGTGTCCAGGATCTGCACGGTGATCAGCACCCCGGCCGTGGCCGCCATCGCCGCGATCCCGCTGTCGGTGAGCGCCGGGACGAAGAGGCCCAGGGCCGCGAAGCCGATGAGGGACACCGCCACGGTGACCGCGATCAGGCCGCCCCGCCGTACGGAGCGTACGACGGGGCGGGGCGACCGGTGCGTCCTACTCGGCGGTGTCGGCCGCCTTCACCAGCGCGTCCTTCGTGACCGCGCCGACATAGACCTTGCCGTCGTCCGTCATCAGCGCGTTGACCAGGCGCGTCTTGAAGACCGTGCCCGAACCGAAGTCGCCGGTGACCTTGTCGCCGAGCGCGTCCAGGAACTGCCGCGCCTGCGGGGGTACGTCGCCGGAGCCCTCGGCGGGCAGCCCCGCACCGCCCGGCAGCTCGATCTCGGCGACGGCGTTCCAGCCCTCACCGATGACGTTCAGGCCCTTGAAGTCCTCCAGCGCGGCCAGGTCCTTGTGGGCCTTGTCCGCCGCGCCGCTCTTCTCCGCCCCGGCCTTCAGCTCGTCGGCCTCGGTCACCTTCGCGCCCTTGGGCGGGGTGAAGGAGAAGGAGGAGGCGTCGGGCTTCGCGAAGTCGACATCGGTGAAGCCCGCGTCGACCGCGGCCTTGCCGCCGCTGCTCGGGGCCAGGGTGAACTTCAGCGGGACGCCGGTCGAGGCGTCGACCGCGACGGTGACGGACCCGATCGTCGAACCGGACTGCTTCGGCTTGATCACGAGCTTGTACGCGTCGCGCCCCGCGACCTGCGCCGTGCCGTCGACGGTGACGGACGTGGTGTCACCGGCGGCGGCGAGCGCCTCCTCGGCGAACTCCTTCGGAGTGGCCGGCACTCCCTCCGGCGCCTTGTGCTTCTCGGTCTCCCCGTCCGCCCGCCCGTTCCCGCCGGACTCCGCGTGGTAGACCTCGTTGCTCTCGCTGTCGTAGCCCCAGACGTCGTCCCCGTTGTGCACGAGGCTGTACTCGGAGCCCTCGCCGAGGATCGAGAGGCGCTGCTTGTCGGGGCCGTCGACCGCCACCCGGAGCGTGTGCGTCCCGGAGGCGAGCTCCATCAGCCTGGCGTCGGGGGACGCACTCGACTCCCCGGCTCCCGCGTCCGGCGCGAAGGAGCCCGCGAGCCCGCCGAGCGACGGGATGCCGAGGTCGGTGCTGACCTTCACCGTGCCGGAGAGCTGCTCCTCGTCCGATGCGGCGATCTTCTCGATGAGTTCCTGGGCGGTGATGTCCGGCAGCTCCGGGTCGCCGGAGTCCGCGAGCGCCGGGACGAGCCCGATCGTCGCCGCCGCCACCCCCGCCACCGCGAACGGGACGATGTAGCGTGCCGCCTTCCGGCGGCCCACGACAGTGCCCGTGGCCTCGCCGTTGGTCTCTGCGCTGTCGTTCGGTGCCATGTGTGCTCTACCTCCGTGGTCGGCGGCTGCCATCCCGTTGCACGCGTTCACTCCCCGCCGCCATTCTCACCCGATGTGGTCAGGAGTGGTTGTCATCTCATCTGACCAAATCGAGCGGACACAAGCGTCAGCCCTCGGGAGCAACTGTGCGTACCTCTCCGGGATGACCCCCGGTGTGCCCGGTCCGCCGGAGCCCCTAGGGGACCGCCGGCCCTTACCGGGCCGGCGGGGCCGTACGGGTCAGCCGGCGCGGTGCACCACGGCGTCGCACAGCTCTTCGAGCGCGGCCTTGGCGTAGCCCTCGGGCAGCGGTGCCAGCGTCGCCCGCGCCTCCTCGGCGTAGCGGACGGTGTCGCGTCGCGCCTGCTCCAGCGCCGGGTGGGTGCGCAGCCCGCGCAGTGCCTCCGCGAGCCGGGCGTCGTCGCTCAGGTCGCCGTCCAGCAGCTCCACGAGCTCCTTGTCCTCCGGGCGGCCCTCGGCCGCCGCCCGCGCGCGCAGGTGGAGGACCGGCAGGGTGGGGATGCCCTCGCGCAGGTCGGTGCCGGGCGTCTTGCCCGACTCGTGGGAGTCGGAGGCGATGTCCAGGACGTCGTCGGCCAGCTGGAAGGCGATGCCGAGGCGCTCGCCGTACTGGGTGAGGATGTCGACGACCGACTCGTCGGCCCCCGCCATCAGCGCGCCGAACCGGCCGGACACGGCGACCAGCGAGCCGGTCTTGCCGCCCAGCACGTCCATGTAGTGGTCCACGGGGTCGCGGCCGTCGCGCGGGCCCGCGGTCTCCAGGATCTGACCGGTGACCAGGCGTTCGAAGGCCTGTGCCTGGATGCGGACGGCCTCCGGTCCGAGGTCGGCCAGGATGTGCGAGGCCCGTGCGAAGAGGAAGTCGCCCGTCAGGACGGCCACCGAGTTGCCCCAGCGGGTGTTGGCGCTGGCCACCCCGCGGCGCACGTCCGCCTCGTCCATCACGTCGTCGTGGTACAGCGTCGCCAGGTGCGTCAGCTCGACGACCACGGCGGCGGGGACGACGCCCGGCGCGTCGGGGTCACCGAACTGGGACGCGAGCATCACCAGCAGCGGCCGGAAGCGCTTGCCCCCCGCGCTGACGAGGTGCTGCGCGGCCTCTGTGATGAACGGGACCTCGCTCTTGGTGGCATCCAGCAGTCCCGCCTCGACAGCGGCCAAACCGGCCTGGACATCGGCCTCAAGGTCCTGGTCCCGCACGCTCAGTCCGAACGGCCCGACGACGGTCACGAGGGCATCTCCTGTCTGCTGACGATCACACGGATTGTCGATGTGTCGCTGTCCGCACTCAACTCAGCGTATCCGGTCCCCTTTGGATCACCGTGGGCGCCTTCCCGCCACCGCCGGTATGTTCGGCATCAGCTCATACGATCAGGAGTTGTCGTTTTGTCCCACACCGCGACCGGTACCGAACCGGCCCAGCCGCCGTCCGAAGACGATCACGCCTTCTTCGGTCAGCCCCGGGGTCTGATGACCCTGTCCGGGCTGGAGGTCTGGGAGCGTTTCTCGTTCCTCGGGATGCAGGCCATCCTGGTCCTCTTCTTCGCCGCCGAGGTCTCCGACGACGGCATGGGCATGGACCCGGGCACCGCCGCCTCCGTGTCCGCCGCCTACGGCACCCTCGTCTATCTCGTGTCCGTCGCGGGCGGCTGGCTGGCCGACCGGATCCTCGGCTCGTACCGCGCCGTCCTGTACGGCGGCGTCCTCATCGCCTGCGGCCACTACGCCATGGCGGTCCCCACCGCCTCGATGACCTGGGTGGGCCTCGGCCTGATCAGCGCGGGGACGGGCCTGCTCAAGCCCAATGTCGCCTCGATGGTCGGCAAGCTCTACAGCACGCGGGACCAGCGCCGCGACGCCGGCTTCGCGCTCTACTACATGGGCATCAACATCGGCGCCTTCGCCGGCCCCCTGGTCACCGGATGGCTCGGCGAACACGCGGGCTGGCACTGGGGCTTCTCGGCCGCCGCGGTCGGCATGACGCTCGGCCTGATCCAGTACGTCGCGGGCCGGCGTCACCTCGCCGGGCGAAAGCACGCGGCGGAGTACGCCCTCGCGCCCGGACCGATGCGCCGGGCCGTACTGACGATCACGGCCGGCCTCGTGGTGGCCGCGCTGGTGGCGACGGCCCTGGCCCTGGCCGGCCGGCTCACGATGGACCGCTTCGTCGACGTGCTCACCCTCGTCTCGGTGATCGCACCCGTCGTGTACTTCGCCGTGATGTTCAGGAGCCCCCGGGTCACCCCGGAGGAGCGCGGCAGGCTCCGGCCGTACGTCGTGCTGTTCCTGGCCTCCGTCGTCTTCAACTTCATCCTCTTCCAGGCGTACTCGACGATGATGCTGCTCGCCTCGACGAACGCCCGTACGGAGGTCTTCGGCTTCCACTTCCCGGCGAGCTGGTACGCCTCCGCGCTGGGCGCCTTCGAGGTCGCGCTGGCGCCCGTCGTGGCCGCCGTCTGGGCCCGGATGGGGCCGCGCCAGCCGCACGCCTCCAACAAGATCGCGTTCGGGGTGGTCCTCGGCGGGCTGTCGTTCCTCCTGATGGTCCTCCCGACCTCCGGCCACTCCGACGGCACGTTCGAGATGGCCGCCTGGTGGATCGTCGGCTCCTACCTGCTGCTCGGCCTCGGCGACATCCTGCTGGAGACCTCCGGCATGTCCGCCACCACCAAGCTCGCCCCCCGGGCGTTCGCCAGCCAGACGATGGCGCTGTGGTTCCTGTCGCTGGCCCTCGCCAACGGAATCCAGGCACAGATCGTGAAGCTCTACGGCGAGGTCTCCCACCCCGCCTACTTCGGTGTCAATGGCGCCGTCGCGGTGGCGGCCGGTGTGGCCGTCATCGCCGCCGCTCCCTGGCTCAGGCGCACCATGCACCCCGTCCACTGAGGTACCGCCATGCGCATCCGCACCGATTTCCCGTACGAGACCACCCACGAGGACCTCTACATCCCCCTCGCGGACAGCACCCAGCTGTACGCCAGGATCTGGCGGCCGGTCACCGACGAGCCGGTGCCCGCGCTGCTGGAGTACCTGCCCTACCGGCTCAGTGACTGGACGGCGCCGCGCGACTGGCAGCGCCACCCCTGGTACGCGGGCCACGGCTACGCCTCCGTACGCGTCGATGTGCGCGGGCACGGCAACAGCGAGGGCATGCCGGGCGACGAGTACGACGCGACGGAGCTCGCCGACGGGGTCGCCGTCGTGCACTGGCTGGCCCGGCAGGAGTGGTGCTCCGGGCGGGTCGGCATGTTCGGCATCTCCTGGGGCGGCTTCAACTCGCTCCAGATCGCCGCGCTCGCGCCCGAGCCCCTGAAGGCGGTCGTCACCGTGTGCTCGGCCGACGACCGCTACGACAACGACGTCCACTACATGGGCGGGTCCGTCCTCGGTGTGGACATGCACGCCTGGGCCTCCACCATGCTGGCCTTCGTCTCCCGGCCCCCGGACCCGGCGGACGTCGGCGCCGACTGGCGGGACATGTGGCTGCGGCGGCTGGAGGCGGTGGAGCCCCTCATCCACACGTGGCTGGCGCACCAGACCCGCGACGACTACTGGAAGCACGGCAGCGTCTGCGAGGACTACGGCGCCATCCAGGCCAAGGTCCTGGCGGTGGGCGGCTGGCACGACCCGTACCGCGACACCGTCCTGCGGCTCGTCGAGCACCTGGACCCCGGGCAGGTGCGCGGGCTGATCGGCCCCTGGTCGCACCAGTACCCGGACCGCGGCCTCCCCCCGGGCCCCGCGATCGGCTTCCTCCAGGAGACGCTGCGCTGGTGGGACCAGCACCTCAAGGACCAGGACACCGGGGTGATGGACGAGCCCCTGCTGCGGTCCTGGATCAGCGGCTCGCACCGTCCCGCCACGGTCTACGGGACGCTGCCCGGCCGCTGGGTCGGCGACGCGAGCTGGCCGTCCGGGAACGTCACTCCGGTGACGTACGCCCTGGAGGGCGGAGCACGGACCGTCCGCTCACCGCAGCAGACCGGGCTGGACGCGGGGCGCTTCTTCCCGTTCGGCAACGACGCCGACCTGCCGCCCGACCAGCGGGACGAGGACGCCAAGTCGGTGTGTTTCGAGTTCCCCGTCGAGGACGCCCCGATCGAGATCCTCGGCCGCCCACGGGTGACGCTCCTGGTCCGGATGGACGTGCCGCGCGGCCAGGTGATCGCCCGGCTCTGCGACGTGGCTCCGGACGGGGCCTCCACCCTGGTGACCCGCGGGGCCCTCAACCTGGCCACCCGGCACGGGCGCGACCGCGCGGAGGACTGGCCCGCCGGGGAGACCGAGTACGTGACCTTCGAGCTGAACGGCATCGGGCACACCTTCCCGCCCGGCCACCGGATCAGGATCGCCCTCTCCTCCTCGTACTGGCCGTGGATCTGGCCCCAGGCCGGTTCGGCGGGCTTCACACTCGAGGCGGAGGGCAGCCTCGTCGAGCTCCCGGTGCGCCGGCCCACCGAGGACCCGGCGATCACCTTCGGCGAACCGGAGCAGGCGGAGCCGCTCGGCGTCGTCCACCCGGTCACGCTCGACGGGCAGCGCCCGGAGCGGCTGGTGGTCCGTGACGTCGCCAAGGGCGAATGGCGGCTGGAGGTCGATCCCCGCTACGGCGGCACGCGTGTCTACCCCGACGGGCTGGAGTTCACCGAGGACGCCCTGGAGACGTACACGATCCAGGAGGACGACCCCCTGTCGGCCAGGGCCCGTTCGGACTGGACGATCCGGCTGCACCGGCCCGCGATGTCCTGGGACGTGCGGATCGAGACCCGTTCGCAGACGCGCGCGGACGCGGACGCCTTCCTCACGTCCAACGAGGTCGTGTGCAAGGACGGCGACGAGACCGTCTTCCACCGGACCTGGGAGAAGAGGATCCCCCGCACGGCGGGCTGACCAGGGTTATCACGTAACTTTCCGGGCATCACCGCTACTTGAGTCACCGCCGCCGCCCGGCGACGCCGACGTACCGTGTTCCCCAAGCGACTGGAAAGGGGCAGCGACAGATGCCCGAGCAGAGCAGCCCGCTCGACGTGGCCGAGGGCGATCCCTTCGGTCCGCACAATCTTCCGTACGGCGTGTTCTCCACCCCCGGACACCCCGAGGACCGAAGGGTGGGGGTCCGTATCGGCTCACACGTGCTGGACGCCGGAGCAGCGGCGCACGCACTCGGCTCCCCGTACGCCGGACTGCTGGCGCAGCCGAGCCTGATGCCGCTGCTGGCGGCGGGGCGCACCGCGTGGCGCGACGTGCGCCGGGCACTGACGGCGTGGGTGACGGTCCCGTCCCACCGCCCGGACCTGGAACCGCTGCTGCACCCGCTGGACGCGGTGGTCCTGCACCTGCCGTACGAGGTCGCGGACTACGTCGACTTCTACGCCAGCGAGCACCACGCCACCAACGTGGGGAGGATCTTCCGTCCCGACGGGGCGGCCCTCACCCCCAACTGGAAACACCTGCCGATCGGTTACCACGGGCGGGCCGGCACGGTCGTCGTCTCCGGCACGGAGGTGGCGCGCCCCTGCGGGCAGCGCAAGGCACCGTCCGACCCCGCCCCCGTCTTCGGCCCCTCGGTGAAGCTGGACATCGAGGCCGAGGTGGGCTTCGTCGTGGGCGTCCCCTCGGAGCAGGGCTCCCCCGTGGCGCTCGGTGACTTCCGCGAGCACGTCTTCGGGCTCTGCCTGCTCAACGACTGGTCGGCGCGGGACATCCAGGCCTGGGAGTACGTGCCGCTGGGCCCGTTCCTCGGCAAGTCCTTCGCCACCTCCGTGTCGGCGTGGGTGACCCCGCTGGAGGCCCTGGACGCGGCCCGCACGGCGCCGCCCGCCCGGGACACCGGGCTGCTCCCCTATCTGGACGACGCGGACGACGAGGAACCGGGCGGCTTCGACATCCGGATCTCGGTGGAGATCAACGGGCAGACCGTCTCCGAGCCGCCGTTCTCCTCCATGTACTGGACGGCGGCCCAGCAGCTCGCGCAGATGACGGTGAACGGTGCCTCGCTGCGCACGGGCGATCTGTACGGCTCCGGCACCGTCAGCGGTGCGGAACCGGGGCAGCGCGGCTCCCTGCTGGAACTCACGTGGAACGGCCGCGACCCGCTGGACCTGGCCGAGGGCAAGCGGACGTTCCTGGAGGACGGGGACACGGTCACCCTGACCGCCTGGGCGCCCGGACCGCACGGCACACGGGTCGGCCTCGGCGAGGTCACCGGACGGATCACGGCCTCGCCGTGAACGCCGCCGCGCCCACGCTCCCCGAGGAACTGCTGCTGCTCGCCCTGGATCCCGTACGCGGCAAGCCGTACTGCCGCGGCCGGTTCCTGGAGTACGGCATCGCCGGGGCCGTCCTGGCGGAGCTGGAGCTCCAGGGGAGGATCGCCGAGGAGCGCGGCCGCGTGGTGGTCGTCGATCCGCTGGAACCGCCGGATCCGCTGCTCGCGGTGTTCCTGCGGAGCCTTCCGCCGCCGGGAAAGAGCAGATTCGGCTCGGGAGGGCCGGCCGGACGCTGGGTGCGGCGGTCGGCGCGGCAGGCCGAAGGCATGTACCTGGAGGCCCTGGTGGAGCGCGGTGTCCTGCGTAGGGAGACCCGGCGCTTCCTCGGCCTGTTCCCGTTCCACCGCCACCCGGCGGGCCCCGCCTCCCCGGCGCAGGAGGTGCGGCAGCGTTTCGAGGAGTCCCGTGCGGCGGGGTTCCCCGACCGCCGGAGCAGGCTGCTCGCGGCGCTGGCCGCCGCGGTGGAACTGCCGTCGATGGTGAAGCAGGGCGACCGCCGCACACGCGCGGCGGCGCGGGCCCTGGCCCGCGAGGAGTGGCCCGCACTGGCCGTGCACCGCAATGTGAGCCAGGACAAGGCGGCCCGGACCGGGGGCGGGGACGGCGGCGGGGGCGGCGACTGACGCCCTCTGGGGGGGGCGGTGGTCAACGGCGCGTGACTCGCTCACACGTCTGAGCGGCCGTGCCCGGTTCTCGCCGGATACGCTGGACCGGCCCGCGAGAATCCTTCGTATGGGAGCACTGATGAGCATCGAACCCGAGGCCCCCGAGCCGCGGTGGGCGGTTCCGCCCGTGGGCGGCTGGACCGCCGATGACCTGGACACACTCCCGAATCTGCCTCCGCACACGGAGCTGATCGACGGGAGCCTGGTTTTCGTGAGTCCGCAGACGTTGTTCCATTCACGGGCGGTCGACTTCTTCAATTGGCAGCTTCAGTCACTGGCGCCGCCCGAGCTGGAGGTCGTGCGCGAGTTCACCATCGACATCGACCGCTTCAACCGGCCCGAGCCCGATGTGATCGTCGTGGACGGCGAGATCATCCAGGACCCGGACCAGACCCGCTTTCCCGCCGAGTCCGTGCGGCTGGCCATCGAGGTCGTCTCCCCGGAGTCCCGGTCACGGGACCGGGAGACGAAGCCGGTGAAGTACGCCCGGGTGAAGATCCCCCACTTCTGGCGAGTGGAGAACCACGACGGCCGTGCCGTGGTCTACGTCTTCGAGCTGGAGCCTGCTACCGGCGCCTACACCTCCACCGGGATCTTCCACGACCGGATGAAGGTGTCCGTCCCCTTCGAGGCCGATCTCGACCTCACGGCCATCACCCCGCGCCGCCGGGCGGTGGACCCCCGATAACGCCCGCGGCGCCCCGGCTCACTCGAACTCGGGCGGCTCCTCGTCCCAGCCGAATTCCGGGTCCGTGTCCTGGACGGCGGGCCGGGCCGCCGGGACCGGGGTCCGCGTGGGCGGCACGGGCGCGGGGGCCGCTTCCGGTGCGGGGGCCGCTTCCGCCTCCGGGGCGGTGGCGGGGGCCGTGTCCCCCAGTCCCGCCAGCACCTCCAGCACCCCCTCGCCGTACGTCGCCAGCTTCTTCTCGCCGAGTCCGCTGATCCCGCCCAGCTCCGCCAGGGATCCGGGGCGCAGGGCGGCGATCTCCCGCAGCGTCGCGTCATGGAAGATCACGTACGCCGGGAGGCCCAGCTCCTTCGCCTGGGCGCCGCGCCAGGCGCGCAGCGCCTCGAAGACCGGGACGGCCTCGGCCGGGAGATCGGCCACGGCCGCCGCCGACTTGGCCTTGCGCTCGCCCGCACCGCCGGACCGGGCCGTGGGCCGCTTCGGCTCCTTGCGGAGCTGCACCTCGCGCTTCCGTCCGAGCACGGAGCCGCTCTCCTCGGTCAGCACCAGCGTGCCGTACTCCCCCTCGACGGCGAGCAGTCCCTGGGCCAGCAACTGGCGTACCACGCCCCGCCATTCCGCCTCGGTCAGTTCCTCGCCGATGCCGAAGACCGAGAGCTGGTCGTGGTCGAACTGGATGACCTTCGCGGTCCTGCGGCCCAGCAGGATGTCGATGATCTGGCCGGCCCCGAACTTCTGGTTGCGCTCCCGCTTCAGCCGGACCACGGTGGAGAGCAGCTTCTGGCTGACCTCCGTGCCGTCCCAGGTCTCGGGCGGGGTGAGGCAGGTGTCGCAGTTGCCGCAGGACTGCGCGCCGGGCTCCTGGCCGAAGTACGTCAGGAGCTGGGCGCGGCGGCACTGCACGGTCTCGCAGAGCGCCAGCATCGAGTCGAGGTGCGAGGCGGCCCGGCGCCGGAAGGCCTCGTCGCCCTCACCGCCCTGGATCAGCTTGCGCTGCTGGACGACGTCCTGGAGCCCGTACGCCATCCAGGCCGTGGAGGGTGCCCCGTCACGTCCGGCACGGCCGGTCTCCTGGTAGTAGCCCTCGACGGACTTGGGCAGATCGAGGTGGGCGACGAAACGCACGTCGGGCTTGTCGATGCCCATGCCGAACGCAATGGTCGCGACGACGACCAGGCCCTCCTCGCGCAGGAAGCGGGACTGGTGGGCGGCGCGCGTCCCGGCGTCCAGGCCCGCGTGGTAGGGCACGGCCTCGATGCCGTTGCGGCAGAGGTATTCGGCGGTCTTCTCCGTCGAATTGCGCGAGAGGCAGTAGACGATGCCCGCGTCGCCCGCGTGCTCCTCCTTGAGGAAGGTGAGCAGCTGCTTCTTCGGGTCGGACTTCCCCACGATGCGGTACTGGATGTTGGGCCGGTCGAAGCTGGCCACGAAGTGCCGGGCGTCGGGCATGCCCAGGCGCTGGGTGATCTCCCGGTGCGTGGCGTCGGTCGCCGTGGCCGTCAGCGCGATACGGGGCACGTCGGGCCAGCGCTCGCCCAGCACGGACAGGGCCAGGTAGTCGGGGCGGAAGTCGTGGCCCCACTGGGCGACGCAGTGCGCCTCGTCGATGGCGAAGACGGAGATCTCCCCGCGGGCCAGCAGCGCGAGGGTGGAGTCCAGGCGCAGCCGCTCGGGGGCCAGATACAGCACGTCGAGCTCACCGGCGACGAACTGGGCCTCCATCGAGCGGCGCTCGTCGAAGTCCTGCGTGGAGTTCATGAAGCCCGCGCGGACACCGAGCGCCCGCAGGGCGTCCACCTGGTCCTGCATGAGCGCGATCAGCGGGGAGATCACGATGCCGGTACCGGGCCTGACCAGGGCGGGGATCTGGTAGCAGAGGGACTTGCCACCGCCGGTGGGCATGAGCACGACCGCGTCGCCGCCCCCGACGACATGCTCGATCACCGCGCCCTGCTCACCGCGGAACGCCTCGTACCCGAACACCCGGTGCAGCGTCTGCTGCGCAGCGCTCTCGGTCGTCACACTCATGGTCGCGCCCGTCCGTCCGTTTCTCTGTCCAACCGCCCCGGTCCACCATAGGCGCCGCCTACGACAACGCCGGACGGCCTTGACTTTCCAAGGCCGTCCGGCGTCGCAGCGCGGTCACACCGTCACCGCACGAACACTCCCGCCTGGCTCGCCAGGTCCAGGAAGTACTGCGGGGCCAGGCCGAGGACCAGGGTCACGGCGACTCCGACAGCGATCGTGGTCATCGTCAGCGGGGACGGGACGGCGACCGTCGGGCCGTCCGCCTTCGGCTCGCTGAAGAACATCAGGACGATGACCCGGACGTAGAAGAACGCCGCGATGGCCGACGAGATCACACCGACCACGACGAGCCCGCTCGCGCCGCCGTCCGCCGCCGCCTTGAAGACGGCGAACTTGCCGGAGAAGCCCGAGGTGAGCGGGATACCGGCGAAGGACAGCAGGAACACCGCGAAGACCGCCGCGGTCAGCGGCGAGCGGCGGCCGAGGCCGGCCCACTTCGACAGATGGGTCGCCTCACCGCCCGCGTCCCGGACCAGGGTGACGACGGCGAAGGCGCCGACGGTCACGAAGGAGTACACCCCGAGGTAGAAGAGGACCGAGGAG
This sequence comes from Streptomyces sp., assembly GCF_035563135.1. Lineage (GTDB taxonomy): Bacteria > Actinomycetota > Actinomycetes > Streptomycetales > Streptomycetaceae > Streptomyces. The sequence goes on along the minus strand of NZ_DATMVN010000178.1, from coordinate 7,221 downwards.
ACGCCTTCCGGGCTGGCCGCGATGACACCGGCGAGGATGAAGCCCGCGTGCGCGATCGAGGAGTAGGCCAGGAGCCGCTTGATGTCGGTCTGGGTGATCGCGACGATCGCACCGCCCAGCATCGTGACGATCGCGACCCCCCACATGACGGGGCGGAGGTCCCAGGTGAGACCGGGCAGCACCACGTACAGCAGGCGCAGGAGCGCGCCGAAGGCGGCGACCTTCGTGGCCGCGGCCATGAAGCCGGTGACCGGGGTCGGGGCTCCCTGGTAGACGTCCGGGGTCCACATGTGGAACGGGACCGCGCCGACCTTGAAGAGCAGGCCCATGAGGATCATCGCCCCGCCGATCAGCAGCAGCGCGTCGTTGCCCATGGTGCCGGCGAGGGCCGGGTCGATCTGCTGGACGCTGCCGTCGACGACGTCGGCGATGCCGGCGTACGAGACGGTGCCCGCGTAACCGTAGAGCAGGGCGATCCCGAAGAGCAGGAAGGCCGAGGAGAAGGCGCCGAGCAGGAAGTACTTCACGGCGGCTTCCTGTGACATCAGCCGCTTGCGGCGGGCGAGGGCGCACAGGAGGTAGAGCGGGAGGGAGAAGACCTCAAGTGCGACGAAGAGCGTCAGGAGGTCGTTGGCCGCGGGGAAGACCAGCATGCCCGCCACGGAGAAGAGGGCCAGCGGGAAGACCTCGGTCGTGGTGAACCCGGCCTTGACCGCCGCCTTCTCCCCGTCGCTGCCGGGCACCGAACCGGCCTGGGCGGCGAAGGAGTCCACGCGGTTGCCGTGCGAGGCCGGATCGAGGCGCCGCTCGGCGAACGTGAAGACCGAGACCATGGAGACGAGCAGGATGGTGCCCTGGAGGAACAGGGCGGGCCCGTCGACGGCGACGGCGCCCATCGCGGCGATGTTCGCGTGCTCCCCGGCGTAGCCGTCGGCGGCGAGGCCCACCACCGCGGCGAACGCGGCGGCGATCACGCCGACCGTCAGGAACACCTGGGTGGTGTAGCGGGCCCGTCGCGGGACGAAGGCCTCCACCAGGATCCCGAGGACGGCGGCGCCGACCACGATCAGGACGGGCGCCAGTTGGACGTACTCGATGGCCGGAACGGTGAACGTGTCGCCCGGGGCGGCCGATGTCACCCCGCCCGCCGTGGTCCACGGACCGTGGACAGCTGTTGCGCTCACTTGGCGGCCTCCACCTCGGGCTGGGGGTCCTTCTTCTGTACGTCGTGCATGGTGTGCTGGACCGCCGGGTTGACGACGTCGGTGACCGGCTTCGGGAAGACGCCCAGGAGGATCAGCAGGGCGATCAGCGGAAGGGCCACCGCCAGCTCGCGGACCCTGAGGTCGGGCATCCCCCCGATCCCCTCCCTGACCGGCCCCGTCATCGTCCGCTGGTAGAGGACCAGGACGTAGAGCGCGGCGAGCACGATGCCCGTGGTGGCGATGACGCCGGCCACCGGGTAGGCGCTGAACACACCGACGAGGACCAGGAACTCACTGACGAACGGTGCGAGGCCCGGCAGCGAGAGGGTGGCCAGACCGCCGATGAGGAAGGTCCCCGCCAGGACGGGCGCCACCTTCTGCACCCCGCCGTAGTCGGCGATGAGCCGCGAACCCCGCCGGGTGATCAGGAATCCGGCGACCAGCATCAGTGCGGCCGTCGAGAGACCGTGGTTGACCATGTAGAGCGTGGCGCCCGACTGGCCCTGGCTGGTCATCGCGAAGATGCCGAGCACGATGAAGCCGAAGTGCGAGATCGACGCGTAGGCGATGAGCCGCTTGATGTCGCGCTGGCCGACCGCCAGCAGGGCGCCGTACACGATGGAGATCAGCGCCAGGACGATGATCACCGGCGTCGCCCACGTGCTGGCCTCCGGGAAGAGCTGGAGGCAGAAGCGGAGCATCGCGAAGGTGCCGACCTTGTCGACGACCGCGGTGATCAGGACGGCCACCGGGGTGGTCGCCTCCCCCATGGCGTTCGGCAGCCAGGTGTGCAGCGGCCACAGCGGGGCCTTCACCGCGAAGGCGAAGAAGAACCCGAGGAACAGCCACCGCTCGGTGGAGGTCGCCATGTCCAGCGACCCGTCGGCCCGGGCCGCGGCGATCTCGGAGAGCGAGAAGCTCCCCGCGACCACGTAGAGCCCGATGACGGCGGCCAGCATGATGAGCCCGCCGGCCAGGTTGTAGAGGAGGAACTTCACCGCGGCGTAGCTGCGCTGCGCCGCCGCGTTCTCCTCGGTGCCCGGGTGCGCCCGGTCCCCGAAGCCGCCGATGAGGAAGTACATCGGGATGAGCATGGCTTCGAAGAGGATGTAGAAGAGGAAGACGTCGGTGGCCACGAAGGACAGGATCACCATCGCTTCGACCATCAGGATCAGGGCGAAGAAGCCCTGGGTCGGCCGCCAGCGGGAGGTGGTCTCCCCGTGGGGGTCCGCGTCGTGCCAGGCCGCCAGGACGACGAAGGGGATCAGCAGCGCGGTGAGCGCCAGGAGCGCCACCCCGATGCCGTCGACACCCAGTTCGTACCGGACGCCGAAGTCCTTGATCCAGGCGTGGGACTCGGTCAGCTGGTAGCGGTCGCCGCCCGGTTCGAAGCGGGCGAACACGATGCCCGCCAGGACGAGGGTCGCCAGCGAGACGGTCAGGGCGAGCCACTTGGCCGCCGTGCGCCGGGCGGCCGGTACGGCGGCGGTGGCGATCGCGCCGATCGCCGGGAGCGCCGCCGTCGCTGTCAGGAGGGGAAAGGACATGGGATCAGACCGCCCTCATCAGCAGGGTGGCGGCGATGAGGACCGCCGCACCGCCGAACATCGAGACCGCGTAGGAGCGGGCATAGCCGTTCTGCAGCTTGCGCAGCCGGCCGGAGAGCCCGCCCATCGTCGCGGCCGTGCCGTTGACGACGCCGTCGACCAGGGTGTGGTCGACGTAGACCAGGGAGCGGGTGAGGTGTTCACCGCCGCGCACCAGGACCACGTGGTTGAAGTCGTCCTGGAGGAGGTCCCGGCGGGCCGCCCTGGTGAGCAGCGAGCCGCGCGGGGCGACTGCGGGCACGGGCCTGCGCCCGTACATGGCCCAGGCGATGGCGGCACCGATGACGAGCACCACCATGGTGGCGGCGGTGACGGTGGCCGCGCTGACCGGGGCGTGTCCGTGGTCGTGTCCGGTGACGGGCTCCAGCCAGTGCATGAACCGGTCGCCGATGGAGAAGAAGCCTCCGGCGAAGACCGACCCGAAGGCCAGCACGATCATCGGGACCGTCATCGACTTCGGTGACTCGTGCGGGTGCGGCTCGTGGCCCTCGGCGTCCGGCTGCCAGCGCTTCTCGCCGAAGAACGTCAGCAGCATCACGCGCGTCATGTAGAACGCGGTGATCCCGGCGCCCAGCAACGTGACGCAGCCGAGGATCCAGCCCTGGGTACCGCCCTTGGCGAAGGCCGCCTCGATGATCATGTCCTTGGAGAAGAAGCCGGACAGACCGGGGAAGCCGATGATCGCGAGGTAGCCGAGGCCGAAGGTGACGAAGGTGACCGGCATGTACTTCCTGAGGCCGCCGTACTTGCGCATGTCGACCTCGTCGTTCATGCCGTGCATGACCGAGCCCGCACCGAGGAAGAGCCCGGCCTTGAAGAAGCCGTGCGTCACGAGGTGCATGATCGCGAAGACGTAGCCGACGGGGCCGAGGCCCGCGGCGAGGATCATGTAGCCGATCTGCGACATCGTCGACCCGGCGAGGGCCTTCTTGATGTCGTCCTTCGCACAACCGACGACCGCACCGAAGAGGAGCGTGACGGCGCCGACGATCACGACGGCCAGCTGCGCGTCAGGGGCCGCGTCGAAGATCGCACCGGAGCGGACGATGAGGTAGACGCCCGCGGTCACCATGGTGGCGGCGTGGATCAGGGCCGAGACCGGGGTCGGGCCCTCCATCGCGTCACCGAGCCAGGACTGCAACGGCACCTGGGCCGACTTGCCGCAGGCGGCGAGGAGCAGCATCAGGCCGATCGCGGTGAGCTTGCCCTCGCTCGTGTCCCCCGTCGCTCCGAGCACAGGGCCGAAGGCGAACGTCCCGAACGTGGTGAACATCAGCATGATCGCGATGGACAGGCCCATGTCGCCGACCCGGTTGACCAGGAAGGCCTTCTTGGCGGCGGTGGCCGCGCTGGGCTTGTGCTGCCAGAAGCCGATGAGCAGGTACGACGCCAGGCCGACGCCTTCCCATCCGACGTACAGCAGCAGGTAGTTGTCGGCGATGACCAGGACGAGCATCGCGGCGAGGAACAGGTTCAGATAGCCGAAGAAGCGGCGGCGGCGCTCGTCGTGCTCCATGTAGCCGATGGAGTAGATGTGGATCAGCGTGCCCACACCCGTGATCAGCAGGACGAACGTCATCGACAACTGGTCCAGCTGGAAGGCCACATCGGCCTGGAACCCCTCGACGGGGATCCAGCTGAACAGGTGCTGGTGCAGGGCGCGGTCCTCGGCGCCCTTGCCGAGCATGCCGGTGAACAGCACGACGCCGATGACGAACGACGCGGCGGCGAGCACCGTGCCGATCCAGTGTCCGGCCCGGTCGAGCCGGCGGCCGCCGCAGAGCAGGACCGCCGCTCCGAGCAGGGGCGCCGCGACCAGCAGCGCAATCAGGTTTTCCACGATTCCGACCCCTTAGAGCTTCATCAGGCTGGCGTCGTCGACCGAGGCCGAGTGGCGGGAGCGGAAGAGCGACACGATGATCGCGAGCCCGATGACGACCTCCGCGGCGGCGACGACCATCGTGAAGAAGGCGATGATCTGGCCGTCGAGATTGCCGTGGATCCGGGAGAACGCGACGAGCGCGAGGTTGCAGGCGTTCAGCATCAGCTCGATGCACATGAACACCACGATCGCGTTCCGCCTGATCAGCACGCCGGAGGCACCGATCGTGAACAAAAGGGCCGCGAGGTAGAGGTAGTTGACCGGATTCACTTGGCGACCTCCTCCTCTTCTTCCGCGTGGTCACGGGCTGGTTCGCCGGCCCGGGCCGGTTCGCCGGCCCGGCCGAGCCGCTCCTCGGAGCGCTGTTCCAGCGCCCTGAGGCCGGCGAGCGACGTGCCGGACACGTCCCGGATCTGTCCGCGCTGCCGCAGCGTCTGCATGACGGTGAGCTCGGACGGGGTGCCGTCCGGGAGCAGTCCCGCGATGTCCACGGCGTTGTGCCTGGCGTAGACACCGGGGGCCGGCAGCGGCGGCACATGGCCGCTGCGCACCCGCTCCCGGGAGAGCTCACGCTGGGTCCTGGCGCGCTCGGTGCGCTCGCGGTGCGTGAGCAGCATCGCGCCGACGGTCGCCGTGATCAGCAGGGCGCCGGTGATCTCGAACGCGAAGACGTACTTGGTGAAGATGAGGTTGGCGAGGCCCTCGACGTTCCCGCCGTGCCGGGCGTTCGCCGTCCCCAGGCCGTTGAAGGTCTTCAGCGACGCCTGCCCGATGCCGGCGATCAGCAGGATGCCGAAGCCGAGTCCGCAGGCGGCGGCCAGCCAGCGCTGGCCCGAAAGCGTCTCCTTCAGCGAGTCCGCCGCGGTGACACCGACGAGCATGACCACGAAGAGGAACAGCATCATGATGGCGCCGGTGTAGACGACGACCTGGACGATGCCCAGGAAGTAGGCGCCGTTGGCGAGGTAGAAGACCGCCAGCACGATCATGGTGCCGGCGAGCGACAGTGCGCTGTGCACCGCCTTCTTCATCAGGACGGTGGCGAGTGCGCCGATCACGGCGACGGTGCCGAGGATCCAGAACTGGACGGCCTCGCCCGTCGAGGTGGCGGTGGCCGCCGCGGCCAGGGTGGAGGTCATGCGTCCACCTCCTTGTCCGCTTCTCCCTTGGAGACGGCCCTCTGGCGCTCCGTACCGGGAGCCGCCTCGGTCACCAGGCCGCGGTAGTAGTCCTGTTCGTCCATGCCGGGGAAGATCGCGTGCGGGCTGTCGACCATGCCTTCCTCAAGCCCTGCAAGCAGCTCGTCCTTGGTGTAGATGAGGCTCTCGCGGGTGGTGTTGGCGAGCTCGAACTCGTTGGTCATGGTCAGTGCCCGGGTGGGGCACGCCTCGATGCAGAGTCCGCAGAGGATGCAGCGCGCGTAGTTGATCTGGTAGACGCGGCCGTAGCGCTCGCCCGGGGAGTAGCGCTCCTCGTCCGTGTTGTCCGCGCCCTCGACGTAGATGGCGTCCGCCGGGCACGCCCAGGCGCAGAGCTCGCAGCCGACGCACTTCTCCAGCCCGTCGGGGTGACGGTTGAGCTGGTGCCGGCCGTGGAAGCGCGGCGCCGTCACCTTCTGCGTCTCCGGGTACTGCTCGGTCAGCCGCTTCTTGAACATGGCCTTGAAGGTCACGCCGAAGCCGGCCACAGGATTCTGGAACTTCTCCCCTGAGGGTTCCGATGACTCAGACACTGTCGGCCTCCCTTCCGTCACTCGAACTTCCGGCACCCGCCTGATCGTCGCTCCGGGTGTCCGGCCCGCCACTGGCGACGAGCTCCCGCTCGCGTCGTGGGGTGCGGCGCGGCACCGGCGGCAGGCTCTGGCCGGGCAGCGGCGGCACGGGGAATCCGCCCGCCATCGGGTCGAACGCCGGCTCCGGTCCGGCCGCCTCCTCGGCGGCCTTGGCCTTGCGGTCGCGGAAGACGTCGGCGACGAAGGAGAGCAGCAGGACCGCGATCACCGCTCCGGCGACGTACAGCAGGATCTTCGAGTAGTCGTAGCCCTCGTTGTTCAGCGCCCTGACCGTGGCGACCAGCATCAGCCAGACCACGGAGACCGGGATGAGGACCTTCCAGCCGAGCTTCATCAGCTGGTCGTAGCGGACGCGCGGGAGCGTGCCGCGCAGCCAGATGAAGAAGAACAGCAGCAGCTGCACCTTGACCACGAACCAGAGCAGCGGCCACCAGCCGTGGTTGGCGCCCTCCCAGAAGGTGCTGATCGGCCAGGGGGCCCGCCAGCCGCCGAGGAACAGCGTCGTGGCGACGGCCGAGACGGTCACCATGTTGACGTACTCGGCGAGCATGAACATCGCGAACTTGATCGACGAGTACTCGGTGTTGAAGCCGCCCACCAGGTCGCCCTCGGACTCCGGCATGTCGAAGGGGGCGCGGTTGGTCTCGCCCACCATCGTGACGATGTAGAGGATGAAGGAGACCGGCAGCAGCAGGATGTACCAGCGGTCGGTCTGCCCCTCCACGATCGTCGACG
>NZ_DATMVN010000177.1:0-12700 GCF_035563135.1 Streptomyces sp. | reverse complement strand
GCGCCGCCCGCATCGCGAGGCCGTCGCTCCAGGCGTGCCGGTGCTGGGCCGAGATCGGGGCGGCGAGACCGCGCCGCAGATTCTCCAGCGTCCCGCGCTCGCTGAACCCCGCGCCCCGGAACGGGCCCTCGTCCAGATCGGCGATCCAGTGGTGCCAGGCCCGCTCGACGTGTGCGACGGTGAGAGCCGAGCCGTGTCTGGCCAGCAGGAGCCCGGAGAAGATCGCGTACTCGGTGTCGTCCGTCCCGGCCGGATCGTCGCTGACGAAGCCCTCGATACGGCCCCAGCGGCGGCGGATCTCCGAGGGGCGCATGTTCTCGGCCGGTGCTCCCAGCGCATCCCCCACCGCGAGCCCGAGCAGCGCCCCCCTGGCCCTGTCGCCTGTGCCCGTCCCCGGACCGTCCGCCATGAGCTCCATCGTGCCGACCCTTCGCTCTCATCCGGAAGACCCGGAGGACCCGGAACGCTCGGATGTACGAGGTTTCCCCGATCGTGTCGAAGGGAGGCGCGCATTTCGTACAAATAGGCCACCTGGGTGAGGCCGTCGTGGCAGGTAAGTTCGGCCTTCCTTGCTGGCGGGAGGCCTTTTTCGTGCGTAGTTTCGACGGTGCGGAGCGGGAGAGGAACCACGGGTCCGCTCCCGGAAAAGGGGAGAGCTGTGTCCATCATCGAGACCGACGCCGTACTGCACGAGGCCCACCGGGACAACCACACCCACCGTGACGTCAACGGCGGCTGGCTGCGGCCCGCGGTGTTCGGCGCCATGGACGGTCTCGTCTCCAACCTCGCCCTGATGACGGGCGTCGCCGGAGGGGCGGTCTCCCAGCAGACCATCGTCATCACCGGACTGGCCGGGCTGGCCGCCGGAGCGTTCTCGATGGCCGCGGGGGAGTACACCTCCGTCGCCTCGCAGCGCGAACTCGTCGAGGCCGAGCTCGCCGTCGAGCGGCGCGAGCTGCGCAAGCACCCCAAGGACGAGATGCGGGAGCTCGCCGCGCTCTACGAGTCCCGGGGCGTCGAGCCCGCGCTCGCCCGGGAGGTCGCGCGGCAGCTGTCCAGGGACCCGGAGCAGGCTCTCGAGATACACGCCCGCGAGGAGCTGGGCATCGACCCGGGCGATCTGCCCTCGCCGCTCGTCGCCGCCGTGTCCTCCTTCGGCGCCTTCGCCCTGGGCGCCCTGCTGCCCGTCCTGCCCTACCTGCTCGGCGCCGGCCAGCTGTGGCCCGCCGTGCTGCTCGCCCTGGCCGGCCTGTTCGGCTGCGGCGCGGTGGTCGCCAGGGTGACGGCGCGCACCTGGTGGTTCAGCGGACTGCGCCAGCTCGTGCTGGGCGGCGCCGCCGCGGCGATCACGTACGGGCTGGGCTCGCTGTTCGGCGTGGCCGTCGGCTAGAGGGGCGGCAGTGACTGCGGCGGGAGCCGCGGACAGCTCCCGTGACAGGGTCCCGCCGGTGTACGGCGAAGGCAGGCCCCGGCACGGGACCTGCCTTCGCCGCTTCCTTCCGCGCAGCCGCTACCGCACGCTGGCGAAGCTCTTCCAGCCGGTGCCGATCTTGACGCCGGAGCCGATGCCGCCGGTGCCGTTGCCGGCGTAGCGGTACAGGTCACCGGTCGTGGTGCGGCCGAGGATGTCGTCCTTGCCGTCGCCCGTGAGGTCGCCGATGCCGACGAAGTCGGCCATGCCGCCCCAGCCGGTGCCGATCCTGGTGCCGGAGGAGATGGTGCCCTTGCCGGTGCCGTAGTAGCGGTACAGGTCGCCGTTGGTGGTGCGGGCGACGATGTCGGCGTGCTTGTCGCCGTTGAGGTCCCCCGCGCCGACGATGGTGAGGGACTTCCAGCTGGTGCCGATCCTGCCGGCGGAGGTGAGGACGCCGCTGCCGGTACCCGTGAACAGGTGCAGGTCACCGGTCGCGGTCTCGCGGGCCACCAGGTCGGGCAGCCCGTCCGAGGTGAAGTCGCCGGAGTAGGTCAGGCCGTCGAAGGCCGCCCAGCCGCTGCCGACCCGCACCGACGGGGACCCGGGTGTCACGACGCTGCCCCGCTGCGGGGTGTACCGGTGGAGATCGCCCGATCCGTTCTTGACCAGGGTGTCGTTCGCTCCGTCCCCGTTGAGGTCTCCGAAGGGTATGAGCGTGGACGTCGTGGGCCAGGTCCCGCCGTCGGCCGTCGCCGACACCCTTCCGGACGCGTTGCCCTGGTACACGAGCAGCGAGCCGTTCGTCCCGCGCGCGTACAGGTCCGGGAAGCCGTCGTCACCGACGTAGTCCCGGCGCGTCGGCGGGGCGGCCGGCTTCGCGGCCCCCGTCGCCGTCGTCCAGACCTGCTCGATCGAGTGATAGTCAGGCGTCAGCCCGAGCTGTTCGTTCCATACGGCGACGGCACGGCCGTCCGCGCCGGTGGCGACGGAGCCCTGTGCGTGGAGGTCGGCCTCGCCCACGTACACAGGTTCACCCCAGGTGCCGCCGGAGCGCACCAGCGCCCACAGCTCACCTTCGAGTGTCGTCCACATGACCGCGAGCGAGCCGTCGTGGCCGATGTTCGGGCCCCAGAAGTGGAACATGGACTTCTCCGCCACCGTGCGGGGCTGTGACCATGTGCCGTCCACCGCGCGGGTCGCCGCCCGGATGAGGGCGATGTCGCTCTTCCACAGCGCCGTCACCCGGCCGTCGGGTTCCAGCTGCGGTGGTGAGGTGGAGCCCCTGTCCGGGTCGGCGGGGAGGTATTCGGTCCTGCCCCACGTCGTGCTGCCGGCCGGGCGGTAGACGAATGGGCGGGTGAGGCTGATCTCCGACCAGGTGACCATGGCCGCACCGTCGGCACTCGTCTGTACGTCGAGATCCAATGTCGACGAGCCGCTGGTCCTGATGATCCCGGGGGCACTCCAGCCGGCCGAGCCCGCCGCTCGGGTCGACACCCGCAGGGCTTCCGTCCCGAAGTCGGCCTGCCAGGCCACGGTCACCGCGCCGTCGCCCGCCACCGACGCGTCCAGCTCGTACACGCTCCCCCCGCCGACGTGGACCGCATCGGACCAGGCGGCCCCCGGTGCCGCCAGATCGGAGGCGTACACCCCCACGTCGGTCTCGTCCTCCCCGGGGGTCGGGTCGCCGTCCCAGACGGCGGTGAGCCGGCTGCCGGGCCCGCTCAGCAGTTTGAGGTCATTCGCGAAAGGCGCTGCCGTGATCGGTGCGGGTGCCGTCCACGCACCGGCGCCGGGCAGGAGTGTCGAGGTGCTGTGCGAGTCGAAGCGCTCCGTCGTGAAGCGGTCCCAGGAGACCGTGGCCGAACCGTCCTCACCGGCGACCAGGTGCACGTCGGACAGATGCTGCTGATCGGCGACGATCCGCACCGGGGCGTTCCACGCGGTGGCGTCGGCCGACCGGGTCGCACCCCACAGTTCCTGCGGGCCGTCCGCGGTGCCACGGGTCCACACCGTGACGGCGGTGCCGTCCGGGGTGACCTTCACACCCGGGCTGGTGTTCGCACTGTTCGTGCCGGTCAACGCGGAGGGCGCCTCCCACGTCCGTTCGGCCGCCGACGCCGCCGGAGCCGCCATGACGAGCGCCGTGGTGGCGCCCGCGCCGACGAGACCGAGCGCCGGCGCCATCGTCAGCGTAGGTACAAGAGCGATGCCGATGATCTTGGTTCTGCGCATGTGTATCCCCCCAGTCGTATGTCAAACGACACTGAAGCTAACAGGGGAAACCGCGCCTCACCAGCGGTTTAGCCCCTCGCGTTCGCATGTGGACGCAGGCGTGCGGGTGCCTCGGTGCATCACGCGCCACCCTCCCGCCGGGAGGGGGCAGGCCCTCACCGCGGCCTGCGGGCGCGCCTCCGGTGTGACGTACGTCGTGACGCACGCCTCTGGGCGGATCGGGGGGAGCGGCCTTAAAGTGAGACGCTATACAGCGCTACACATAAGTAGCCATTACTCGGCGGTTTCAATTCTGTGACCGCTGGGAAAGAGCCGTAGACACCGCAGGCAACGACGCCTGCTCTCTGCGGTCTCCGGACGACGAATCCTGGATCGTCCGCTCGTGACCCCCGTCGCCACGACTCCGTGGTGTCCGCATGTTGGAACACTCTTTCCGCTTTTTGAGAAGCGTCCCATCATGTAACCTGCACGAAATTTCGCAGAGGGCCAGCGTCGTCCCTCGGCACAGCACATGCCACGACGACGACGGGAGAGCCGATGCGTTCCGACGCCTGGTCGCCCATGGACGGTCGCCCTGTCCAGCAGGGGATGTACGACCCCCGTAACGAGCACGACGCCTGTGGTGTCGGGTTCGTGGCCACTCTGACCGGTGTGGCCAGCCATGAGCTGGTCGAGCAGGCGCTGACCGTGTTGCGCAACCTCGAACACCGCGGCGCCACAGGATCCGAGCCCGACTCGGGTGACGGCGCCGGCATTCTCCTCCAGGTTCCCGACGCCTTCCTCCGCGAAGAGGCCGCGTTCGAGCTCCCCGAGGCCGGCTCCTACGCCGTCGGCATCGCCTTCCTGCCCGCGGACGGGTCCACCGACTCCGTCAAGCAGATCGAGAAGATCGCCGCCGAAGAGGGCCTCGACGTCCTCGGCTGGCGCCAGGTCCCGGTCACGCCGGACATCCTCGGCAACGGCGCCCGCGCCACGATGCCCGAATTCCGCCAGCTGGTCGTCGCCGACGGCGAGAGCACCGGCATCGTCCTGGACCGCAAGGCGTTCGTCCTGCGCAAGCGCGCCGAGCGTGAGGCCGGGGTGTACTTCCCCTCGCTCTCCGCACGCACGATCGTCTACAAGGGCATGCTCACCACCGGGCAGCTGGAGCCGTTCTTCCCCGACCTCTCCGACCGCCGCTTCGCCACCACGGTCGCACTGGTCCACTCGCGCTTCTCCACCAACACCTTCCCGAGCTGGCCGCTCGCCCACCCGTACCGCTTCGTCGCGCACAACGGCGAGATCAACACGGTCAAGGGCAACCGCAACTGGATGCGGGCCCGTGAGTCGCAGCTCGTCTCCGACCTCTTCGGGGCCGAGAAGCTGGACCGGATCTTCCCGGTCTGCACCCCGGACGCCTCCGACTCCGCCTCCTTCGACGAGGTCCTGGAACTGCTCCACCTCGGCGGACGCTCGCTGCCGCACTCGGTGCTGATGATGGTCCCCGAGGCGTGGGAGAACCACGCGTCCATGGACCCGGCCCGCCGCGCCTTCTACCAGTACCACTCCACGATGATGGAGCCCTGGGACGGCCCGGCCTGCGTCACCTTCACCGACGGCACCCAGGTCGGCGCGGTCCTCGACCGCAACGGCCTGCGCCCCGGCCGCTACTGGGTCACCGACGACGGCCTCGTCGTCCTCTCCTCCGAGGTCGGCGTCCTGGACATCGACCCGGCCAAGGTCGTCCGCAAGGGCCGCCTCCAGCCCGGCAGGATGTTCCTCGTCGACACCGCCGAGCACCGCATCATCGAGGACGACGAGATCAAGGCGTCCCTGGCCGCCGAGAACCCGTACCAGGAGTGGCTGGAAACCGGCGAGATCGAGCTGGAGGACCTCCCCGAGCGCGAGCACATCGTCCACACCCACGCCTCGGTCACCCGCCGCCAGCAGACCTTCGGCTACACCGAGGAAGAGCTCCGCGTCATCCTCGCCCCGATGGCCCGCACCGCCGGCGAACCCCTCGGCTCCATGGGCACCGACTCGCCGATCGCCGCGCTCTCCGAGCGCCCCCGGCTGCTCTTCGACTACTTCACCCAGCTCTTCGCCCAGGTCACCAACCCGCCGCTGGACGCCATCCGTGAGGAGCTCGTCACCTCGCTGCGCTCCACGCTCGGCCCCCAGGGCAACATCCTGGAGCCGACCGCAGCCGCCTGCCGCGCCGTCACGCTGCCCTTCCCGGTGATCGACAACGACGAGCTGGCCAAGCTCATACACATCAACGCCGACGGCGACATGCCGGGAATGAAGGCCGCGACCCTCTCCGGCCTCTACCGCGTCAGCGGCGGCGGCGAGGCCCTCGCCGCCCGGATCGAGCAGATCACCACCGAGGTCGACACCGCCATAGAGGACGGCGCCCGCCTCATCGTCCTGTCCGACCGGCACTCCGACGCCGAGCACGCGCCGATCCCCTCGCTGCTGCTCACCTCGGCCGTCCACCACCACCTCATCCGCACCAAGCAGCGCACCCAGGTGGGCCTGCTGGTCGAGGCCGGCGACGTCCGCGAGGTCCACCACGTCGCGCTCCTGATCGGTTACGGCGCCGCCGCCGTCAACCCGTACCTCGCCATGGAGTCCGTCGAGGACCTCGTGCGCGCCGGTACGTTCATCGAGGGCATCGAGCCCGAGCTGGCCATCCGCAACCTGATCTACGCCCTCGGCAAGGGCGTCCTGAAGGTCATGTCCAAGATGGGCATCTCGACCGTCGCCTCCTACCGCGGCGCCCAGGTCTTCGAGGCCGTCGGCCTCGACGAGGCCTTCGTCGCCCAGTACTTCAACGGCACCGCCACCAAGATCGGCGGCGCCGGACTCGACGTCATCGCCAAGGAGGTCGCCGCCCGGCACACCAAGGCGTACCCCGCCTCCGGCATCGCGGCCTCGCACCGCGCGCTGGAGATCGGCGGCGAGTACCAGTGGCGCCGCGAGGGCGAGCCGCACCTGTTCGACCCGGAGACGGTCTTCCGCCTCCAGCACGCCACCCGTAACCGCCGGTACGACATCTTCAAGAAGTACACCGGCCGGGTCGACGAGCAGTCCGAGCGCCTGATGACGCTGCGCGGCCTGTTCGGCTTCAGGTCGGACCGCGAGCCGATCTCCATCGACGAGGTCGAGCCCGCAGCCGAGATCGTCAAGCGCTTCTCCACCGGCGCCATGTCGTACGGCTCCATCTCCCAGGAGGCGCACGAGACGCTCGCCGTCGCCATGAACCGGCTGGGCGGCAAGTCCAACACCGGTGAGGGCGGCGAGGACGCCGAGCGCCTCTACGACCCGGCGCGCCGCTCGTCCATCAAGCAGGTCGCCTCCGGCCGCTTCGGTGTCACCAGCGAGTACCTGGTCAACGCGGACGACATCCAGATCAAGATGGCGCAGGGCGCCAAGCCCGGCGAGGGCGGCCAGCTGCCCGGCCACAAGGTCTACCCCTGGGTCGCCAGGACCCGGCACTCCACCCCGGGCGTCGGCCTGATCTCGCCCCCGCCGCACCACGACATCTACTCCATCGAGGACCTGGCTCAGCTGATCCACGACCTCAAGAACGCCAACCCGGCGGCCCGCATCCATGTGAAGCTGGTCTCCGAGGTCGGTGTCGGAACGGTCGCCGCGGGCGTCTCCAAGGCCCACGCCGACGTCGTCCTCATCTCCGGCCACGACGGCGGCACGGGCGCCTCGCCGCTCACCTCCCTCAAGCACGCGGGCGGCCCCTGGGAGCTCGGCCTCGCCGAGACCCAGCAGACCCTGCTGCTCAACGGCCTGCGCGACCGCATCGTCGTCCAGACCGACGGCCAGCTCAAGACCGGCCGCGACGTCGTCATCGCCGCGCTGCTGGGCGCCGAGGAGTTCGGTTTTGCGACCGCGCCGCTCGTTGTCTCCGGCTGCGTCATGATGCGCGTCTGCCACCTCGACACCTGCCCGGTCGGCATCGCCACCCAGAACCCCGTCCTGCGCGACCGGTTCTCCGGCAAGGCCGAATACATCGTCAACTTCTTCGAGTTCATCGCCGAAGAGGTCCGCGAGATCCTCGCCGGGCTCGGCTTCCGCACGATCGAGGAGGCCGTCGGCCACGCCGAGTTCCTCGACACCGAGCGGGCCGTCACCCACTGGAAGGCACAGGGCCTCGACCTCGCGCCCCTCTTCCACGTGCCCGAGCTCCCCGAGGGCGCGGTGCGCCACCAGATCGCCGAGCAGGACCACGGACTGGCCAAGGCCCTCGACAACGAGCTGATCAAGCTCGCCGCCGACGCCCTCGGCGCCGACAGCGCCGAGGCCGCCCAGCCGGTCCGGGCACAGATCGCGATCCGCAACATCAACCGCACCGTCGGCACCATGCTCGGCCACGAGGTGACCAAGAAGTTCGGCGGTGCGGGCCTGCCCGACGACACCATCGACATCACCTTCACCGGGTCCGCCGGCCAGTCCTTCGGCGCGTTCGTCCCGCGCGGTGTGACGCTGCGCCTGGAGGGCGACGCCAACGACTACGTCGGCAAGGGCCTCTCCGGCGGCCGTGTCATCGTCCGCCCGGACCGCGGCGCCGACCACCTCGCCGAATACTCCACCATCGCCGGCAACACCATCGGCTACGGTGCGACCGGCGGCGAGCTGTTCCTCCGCGGCCGGACCGGCGAGCGCTTCTGCGTCCGCAACTCCGGCGCCACGGTCGTCTCGGAAGGCGTGGGCGACCACGGCTGCGAGTACATGACCGGCGGTCACGCCGTCGTCCTCGGTGAGACCGGGCGCAACTTCGCCGCGGGCATGTCGGGCGGCGTCGCCTACGTCATCGACCTCGACCTCGACAACGTCAACACCGGCAACGTCGGCGCCGTCGAGCTCCTGGACGACACCGACAAGCAGTGGCTGCACGACGTCGTGCGCCGCCACCAGGAGGAGACCGGATCCACGGTCGCCGAGAAGCTGCTGGCCGACTGGGACACCGCGGTCACCCGCTTCAGCAAGATCATCCCGTCCACCTACAAGGCAGTGCTCGCCGCCAAGGACGCCGCTGAGCTCGCCGGTCTCTCCGAGCAGGAGACCACCGAGAAGATGATGGAGGCGGCGACCAATGGCTGACCCCAAGGGCTTCCTGACCACCGGACGCGAAGTCGCCCGGACCCGTCCCGTCGGCGAGCGCGTCAAGGACTGGAACGAGGTCTACGTCCCGGGATCACTGCTCCCGATCATCAGCAAGCAGGCCGGCCGCTGCATGGACTGCGGCATCCCGTTCTGCCACAACGGCTGCCCGCTCGGAAACCTCATCCCCGAGTGGAACGACTACGCCTACCGCGAGGACTGGTCGGCGGCGTCCGAGCGGCTGCACGCCACGAACAACTTCCCGGAGTTCACGGGCCGCCTGTGCCCCGCTCCCTGCGAGTCGGCGTGCGTCCTCGGCATCAACCAGCCGCCCGTCACCATCAAGAACGTCGAAGTCAGCATCATCGACAAGGCCTGGGACAACGGCGACGTCACCCCGCAGCCGCCCGAGCGCCTCTCCGGCAAGACCGTCGCCGTCATCGGCTCGGGCCCGGCGGGCCTCGCCGCGGCCCAGCAGCTGACCCGCGCCGGCCACACCGTCGCCGTCTTCGAGCGCGCGGACCGCATCGGAGGACTCCTCCGCTACGGCATCCCCGAGTTCAAGATGGAGAAGTCGCACATCAACCGCCGCATCGAGCAGATGCGCGCGGAGGGCACCAAGTTCCGCACGGAGGTGGAGATCGGCAAGGACATCGACGCCGCCAAGCTCCGCCGCCGCTACGACGCCGTCGTCATCGCGGCCGGTGCCACCGTCTCCCGCGACCTGCCCGTCCCGGGCCGCGAGCTCAAGGGCGTGCACTTCGCGATGGAGTACCTCCCGCTCGCCAACAAGGTGCAGGAGGGCGACCTGACGGTCTCCCCGATCACCGCCGAGGGCAAGCACGTCGTCGTCATCGGCGGCGGCGACACCGGAGCCGACTGCGTCGGCACCGCCCACCGGCAGGGCGCGGCCTCCGTCACCCAGCTGGAGATCATGCCGCAGCCGGGCGCGGAGCGTAACGCCAACCAGCCCTGGCCCACCTTCCCGATGCTCTACAAGGTCACCTCCGCGCACGAGGAGGGCGGCGAGCGGCTGTACTCCGTCTCCACCACCCACTTCGAGGGCGACGAGGACGGCAACGTCCAGTCGCTCCACCTCATCGAGGTGGAGTTCAAGGACGGCAAGCTGGAGCAGAAGGCCGGCACCGAACGCGTCATCCCGGCCCAGCTCGTCACCCTGGCCATGGGCTTCACCGGAACCGACCAGGCCAACGGCCTCGTCCAGCAGTTCGGCCTGGAGCTCGACGAGCGCGGCAACGTCGCCCGCGACGAGAACTACGCGACCAACGTCGAGGGCGTCTACGTCGCCGGCGACGCCGGCCGCGGCCAGTCCCTCATCGTCTGGGCCATCGCGGAGGGCCGCTCCGCCGCGCGCGGCGTGGACCGCTTCCTGACCGGGACCAGTGCCCTGCACGCCCCGATCCGCCCGACGGACCGTTCCCTGACGGTCTGATCACGGCACACAGACGTCCCGTACAACGGCGTACGGAACTGAACGCGGCGCCTGCCCCGTCCCCGACCGGACAAGGGCGGGCGCCGCGGCGCGTCCGCGGGAGCACCGGACCAGGACGGCTCAGCCGGCCAGCGCCAGTGCCGACACGGCGGCCAGGGTGCCCGTCACCGACAGCACCAGACCGGTCCCGAGGAACCGGCCCATGCCGATCCGGGTCCCGTGCCAGCGGCACCGCTCGAACCACAGCAGCGTCGCCAGCGACGCCCACGGAGTGACCAGCGGCCCCGCATTGACGCCGATCAGCAGGGCCAGCAACTGCTCGTGGTTGCCCACCGGGACGGCCGCCTCGCCCGCCAGATAGGCCGGCAGGTTGTTCAGGACGTTCGACAGCCCCGCGCCCACCGCCGCCGACCGGAGCATCCCCGCGAAGCCGTCGTCCGAGCCGAGCGCGGACTCCAGCAGCCCGTGCAGGCCGTGTGCGCCGACCGTCTCCACCACCAGGAACATCCCCGGGACCAGCACCAGCAGCCGCCACGGCACCAGCGACAGCCGCAGCTCCTGCCTGCGCCGTACGGCGAACGCCGCCACGACGACCACCATCGCGGCCAGCGACGCCGACCAGAGCGGAACGTCCGCCACCAGGATCGCCAGCAGGAAGCCCGCACAGGCCACCGAGCAGATCCGCAGCAGGACGGGGTCCTCGGCCACCGGCGCCTCCGGCGGGGTGTAGCGGTCCTGCCCCTCGCCGCGGCGGCCACGCCGCCAGTAGAAGACCCACAGGCACACCGCCGTCACGGTGACCGACGCGAGCTGCGGCAGCCACATCACCGCGGCGAGACCCGACGGCGAGAGCGCCACCCGGTCCGCCGCCAGCAGGTTCGTCAGGTTGGAGACCGGCAGCAGCAGACTCGCCGTGTTGGCCAGCCACACCGTCGTCATCGCCAACGGCACCGCCGAGATCCCCAGCCGGGTGGCCAGCGCCAGCATGACCGGGGTGAGCAGCACCGCCGTGGTGTCGAGGTTCAGCGTGATCGTGGTGAGCGAGGCGAACAGCACGCACAGCCCGAAGAGCAGCGGGTAACGCCCCCGCCCCGCCCGCGCCACCCACGCCGCCACCACGTCGAAGACCTGCGCCCGGCCCGTCAGTTCGGCCATCACGATCACGGTGCCCAGGAACACCACCAGCGGCCCGACACGGCGCATCTCGTCCGCGGCCGGACCCGAGGGCAGCAGCCCGGTCGCCACTGCGAGCAGCCCCAGGGCCAGCAGGACCCCGGCGAGCCAGTCGAGCGGATGCAGCCGCCGGACGCTGCGGCGCATCCCTGGACCGGGCCCCCTGCCCTCCGGACTCCCGCCCTCCGGCCGCCCCGCCGCCGTATCCCTCACCATGGGGCGATGATCCCAGGAAGCGGACCCAGGATCCGGGGCCGGCGAGCTCACCGTCAGGCTCCGGTCAGCGCGGCCGTCCGCACGGCGACCACCGCGGCCAGCAGCAGGACCAGTACCACCCCGCCCGCCAGCTGCGCCGCCGACGTCCGCAGCCTCGCCGGCGCGTACGCGAGCCCGTAGGTCACCAGACCACCCGTCACCAGACCGCCGAGGTGCCCCTCCCACGAGGTGAACGCGGCGGAGAGGACCATCCACACCAAGAACCCCGCCATGAAGCGGTTGACCGCCCGCATGTCCCGGCCCAGGCGCCGGCTGATGACGTAGAAGGACGCCGCCAGGCCGAAGACCGCACCCGAGGCACCCACCGCGGTCGTCTCCGGCGACACCAGGTACACCAGCACCGAACCGCCCACCGCGGACAGCAGATACAGCGCCAGATACCGCGCCCGGCCGAGCTGCTCCTCGACGATCCGGCCGAGGTTCCACAGCGCGAGCATGTTGAAGAGCAGGTGCATCACACCGAACGACGCGTCGGGCGGCAGATGCAGGAAGGCGCCCGTCAGCAGCCGGTACCACTCCCCGTCGGCCACCCCCGCCAGCTCGAAGCCGGGATAGGTCTCGCCCTTGTAGTAGTACTGCCCGCCCGACGGATCGACCAGCACCGCCCCCAGCATCCCGAAACGGTCCACCGTCCCGGACCGCACCACCTCGACGACGTACGCGGCGACGTTCAGCGCCATCAGGACATACGTCACGACCGGAGCCGCAGCACCCGGCACCGCGCCGCCGAACAGCGAGCGGGCCTGACGGACCGAACGCCGCCCCTCCCGCACGCACTCCACGCAGTGATGCCCGACGGACGCCTCACGCATGCAGTCGGGACAGATGTACCGGTCGCAGCGCGTGCAGCGCACATACGTCTCGTACGACGGGTGGCGGTAACACGTGGTGGCGGCCTCCATGGCCGGCTCCTTCGTTCGTCGACGGGGAGGAGGGCCGCCGGGGGCGGCGGCGCTCAAGATAGCGAACGCCGGCGCACAGCGGCGCACCTGGGTACCGGGGCGCGATACGCCCGCAGCCCCCGCGGCCGCCGGGCAGGAGCCCGCGCCAGG